>CAZILB010000197.1:0-1780 GCA_964539925.1 uncultured Syntrophobacter sp.
GAGGCCGGAATCCAAAGTGACGCCGGCGGGTTGCCTGCGGGCAAGATTCGGCTAAGCTGTGAGTTATCCTTGCGAGGAGGTCTTATGAGCGAAGCCAAGATCATTGACGAAGTCTACGAGAACACCGTCGAACAGATCTGCACGCAGCTTTTCAGCGCGTTGATCAACCCCAACAACGCCGCCAACTACCAAAACGCCGAACGAAACTTTCAAACGGGCCTTCGCCGCGCCCGGGAGATCCGCGACCGCGCCAAGCAGTTGCTCGCGTGAACGGCGAAAGACCCAAGCGTTCGTAAGACTCCGGGGATTACAGATCGCATTTTTCGGTTCTCAGGCGAGCTCCTTCTTCCACTTTTCCGCCATTTTCTGACGCAACTCCGGGCTCAGGGAATTGACCGGCGGAAAACGATCGCGCCAGGCGTAGGGACGGCAGGCGTTGAGGATAGCGCGGCTGTTGACGAAGTTACCGGCGTTGCGTTGGTCCGGATGCATCGCCGGATCGAGCGGCGTGCTCCAGCAGCCGTCGATGATGCTGATCGCCGTCTTGGGGTCGCAGCGCGTCGACACCGCCCAGATCACTTCTTTCATATCGGAAGGATCGATGTCGTCGTCGACCACGATGACAAATCGGCCGTGGTAGTTGCCGGCGCGGGAGCCAAGGGCGGCGATGGCGGCCTGCTGGGAGTGGCCGTGATAGCGCTGCTTGAGCGACACGACGATGAAGGGCGCACCGCCGGCAGCCGCCGAGCCGCCGACGTAGCACCACACGCCTTTGATATCGGGCACGTCGGCTTTCTCCAAATAATTCCAAATCGCCGCGGCGCCGATGGGCACGCCAAAGGTGATGAAGGGCGGTTTGATCGGCGGCGCGCCGCAGAGGATTGGATCGTTGCGATAGTAAAGTTTTTTTACCCGGATGACCGGTTCGTCGGCGGCGCCGTGGGCGTAGTAGCCCGGCCATTCGCCGAAGGGTCCCTCGACGTGAACCTGTTCTTTGGGCGGCGGCACTTCGCCTTCGATGGCGATTTCCGCCGTCGCCGGAATCGGCAAGCCGGTGACATCGCCGCGCACAACGTCTACGGGGGCCCCGCGCAAGCCGCCGCAATAATCGAGTTCGGACATTCCGTAGGGAATCGATTGACCGGCGACGAGAAAGAGCAGGGGATCCTGGCCGAAGGTGACCACTACCGGGCAGGACTTGCCTTTCTCCCAATATTTCTCGCGCATGATGCGCGCATGGTGGCCGGGGGAAACGTAAAGTCCCAGGGTGTTTTGATCGTGCACTTGAACGCGGTAGATGCCGACGTTGACCCAACCGCCTTCCTCGGGTTCGCCGGTGATCACGCAGTCGGCGGTGCCGATGTAACGGCCGCCGTCGAGCTCATGCCAGTGCGGCGTCGGGAACATGGTCATGTCGACCTCGGCGCCGGTTTTGACGTTCTCCAAGATCGGCCCATGGCTGACGACGCGCGGCGGGATCGGTTTAACGCCTTTTAACAATTCTTTCCAGCGCGCGACCAGCTCGATGGGCGCGGCGTCGGCCGGCATGCCGACGGTGAGACCGGAGCGCGTCGGCGTGTTGATCAGATTCGCCGCGACGCGGAACCGGGGATTGTGATCGGGGATCTGGTCGAAGAGAACCAGGGGCGCCGGCTCCTTGAAGGCGAACATTTCGGTCAATGCGCCGATCTCCAAGTTCCAATGAGCGCCGTGGATCTCTTTCACCTGTCCCAGCTTGCGCGCCGCTTCAATAAATTCCCGCACGTCGTTGAATGGCATG
>CAZILB010000197.1:1880-5938 GCA_964539925.1 uncultured Syntrophobacter sp.
CCGTCGTGAAACAGCGCGACATAGTCGGCGTTGGTCAAACAGCAATACTCCGGGCCCCAACCGGGCCGATACCAGGTGTTGCCGTCTTGCAGCAGCCGTTCAAAAACCAACCGCGCCACCTGGCCGTGGGCCATCAGGCCGTCGAGATGTTCGTGCAAATCCGCTTCTTCGTGCACTGCGAAATAATGCAGGTCGGCTTCCTCGATTTTGTATTGATCGAGCAGCGCCGCGCGCCAGCGCTGGGCCCAGTGGCCGAACATCTCTTCGTTGAGCGAGCGCGCCCACCACTCGATCATGCTGCCTTCGTAAACCAGACCGCGGGCAAACTCGGTCAAAGCGCGGCATTCGGCGAACACCTCGCAATTGATCATCTCGTCAATCGACAGGCCGAAGGCTTCGCCTTGTTGGATCAAAACCTGGATATGTCCGGGAATGCTCGGGTTGACCAGCTCATCGCTGATCTTACCGACATAGGGTGCGAGCAGGTCGCGGTGGCGCGCGAAAATGCCCTGGTGGCGCTGGTAGATAATCAGGTGAAAATTGTTGATTTCCACCGGATAACTGTACCAGTGGCGCCAAAAGAGCCTGATGGCATCGAAAGGCAGCCTTCCCGCTTCGAGATCGCGCATGAACGCGCCGCCGAAAATCTTCTCGTTCCAGCGCGCGTACATGCGCTCTTTGATCGCGCCGGTAAACGCCGTCGCCTCGGCGGCGGAAAGTTTCCTGCCGATCTCCAGGGTCAAAGGCTCTTGTCTCGCTCCCATGGCCGGCAATCCCCGTAGTTATAACTTATAGCCGGCGGCGATCAGCCCTTCTTTGAGATCGGCTCTGTCTTTGTCGGTGAATGGCGGCGTCTCCCAGCGCGGGAAGCGCTGCACCGGCACACCGCGAAGTTTCATCAGCTCGCAGAAAACTCCGCGGCCGTGGCTCTTCAAGTATTTGCCGACCACTTGCATCAAGCGGGTGAGGAGATCATGTTCCTTTTGCGCCCCTTTGAGGTCGCCCGCCTTCAAGGCTTCGTACATTTTGACGCAGGTTTCCGGGAAGGGCGTAGATGGTGGATGGATCGCGCCGCGCACGCCGACGGAGTATCCCGTGTATAAGTTGAAAATGCCTCCGGGGAAAACGCCCACCGACTTGGGTAGTTGATACACATAGCCCAGCAGCTTGTCGTAGGGGATGAAGGAAACTTTGATGCCCGCCAGTGGATTGGGCGCGATCGCTTCGATGATCTTGTTGGCCTTGGGCGGCGTGATTTCGACCCAGGTGGTTTCCGTGTTGTCGTAGATAAACATCGGCACGCCGGGAACCGAACGCGCAATCGCTTTATAGTGGGCATACACTTCCCAATCGTCGTGCGGGTAGTAATAGGGCGGCACGACGCCGATGGCGTCGACACCGAGACCGGCGGCATGCTTGGCCAAGTCAATGGAAGACAGCGTATTCGCCGTGCCGATGTGCATGACCACGGGAACGCGGCCTTTGACGCGATGGACGATTTGCTCGGCGACTTTCTTGCGCTCGTCGATTTCCATCACCATTCCCTGACCGTGAGTGCCCAAGGGGAAAAAACCGTGCACGCCGGCACCCAGATAAAAATCGATGATCGCGTCGGTGGTGGCGTGGTCGATGGCGCCGTCGGATTTGAACGCGACCGGCATGGGCATCAAGATTCCCTCTATTTTTCTTTCGCTTGCCATAGGCGCTCCTTTCCGAATTCGATGGTTTTAGGGTTTGAACGTACCCATAGCGCATTGCCTGGTTTAATGCCAGTGCGATGTCGCTTCGGCAAAAAAAAGGTGGTAGCGTGGCCCTATCCCTATAGGAGGTAAAAGATGGCTGAAAAAAATCCGGTGGTATTGATGACCACCAGCATGGGCAGTATGCGCATCGAGCTCGATGCCGAAAGGGCGCCGATCACGACGAAAAATTTTCTCGATTACGCAAGCGCCGGCCACTACGACGGCCTGATTTTTCACCGCGTCATCCCGGGTTTTATGATCCAAGGCGGCGGCATGGACGAACAGATGAAAGAGCAAAAAACCAGGCCGGCGATTAAGAACGAGGCGGCCAATGGTTTGAAGAACAAAATTGGCACGCTCGCCATGGCGCGAACCAACGTGGTGGATAGCGCCACTTCGCAGTTTTTCATTAACGTCAAGGACAACGACTTTCTCGATCATCGGAGCGCCGCGCCGGCGGAGTTCGGCTATGCGGTGTTCGGGCGCGTCATCGAGGGCATGGAAGTGCTCCATGGTATAGCAAAAGTGCCCACCGGCAATCGCGGCTTACACCAGGACGTGCCGGTGGAGGCGGTGGTGATCCAGTCGGTGAAGTTGGAACCTTGAACTTGCTCAGGCCTTATTAAACGCGTCGATGCCTGCCTGGGCGATCTGGCGATCCACCGCCGATGGGGCGCCGCTGACGCCGACCGCGCCGATGCACTGCCCGTCCATGGTCATGGGCACACCCCCTTCAATGCTGATGAACCAGCCGGGACCTACGGCGAGAGTTTGAGCCAACACTTGATGGTCAGGAATTTCGCTGCCGTCGCGGCCTTTCTTACCTGTGGCGGCCGTAGTAAGCGCGGCGGAGCGCGCCTTGGCCTGAGAGATAAGTGTGTTGTGCGTTCGGCCGTTGGTCATGCGCTTGAAGGCCATCAAATGGCCGCCGGCATCGACGACGCAGATGCTGACGATCTGCTTCAGTTCTTTTGCCTTTTCGATGGCGGCGTCGAGAATAACGTCGCAGCCTTCCTGGCTTAGTTTGGCGGTTGGCACCGTTTTCATAATATCCTCCCTGGAATTGATTATGGATTAGTATTTGAAGCTCGTTGCCGGTGCAACCTCATGTCTCCCCCGGGTCGGAATTGTTTGATTCGTTTATCGCCAAGGGCGGCAAGAGGGCGCAACGATTTTGCACGGGTAGCGCCGTCGCCGCAGCAAACCGCATGTTGAAGAGAAAGCAGTTTGCTCATAGGCACGCCAATTCGACCGATTCAGAGCTTGGGCTGCGACCAGAGTGAGCGCGCAGAAACCGCCTATAAGTATCGCGATCCCGTCGTTGACAGAATTTATCACCATTGGATAATCTGGCGGCCAATTGGCATCGTGATCGTTAGGATTGTCGGTTACGAGGACAGCATCCATGGTTTGTACGCAATGCGGGACGCAAATCGCGCAGGGGAAAAACTTCTGCAAGAACTGCGGCGCGAGCCTGGCCAAGACCGCGGCTCCGGTCGCCGGCGAGCAGGGGCGGGAGGCTGTCTCGGAATCGGCAAGGACGTCGACCGAGAGGATAACGGCCGCGGGCGATCGAACTCAAGCGCTGCCGATCGCGCCGGCACGAGAGCGCCGCGGTATCAACAAAGCGGTTGCCGCGGCACTCGGCGTCGTGATTCTCATCGCGGCTGGGGCCGCAGTGTACTTCGGAACCGGTCTGTTTCAAGGACAACGGGCGCCGGAGAGTTCAACAGCGGCGCAGGAAACGATGGCGCCGATTGTCGAGCCTCCGTTCAGCCTGCCTGTAGAGCCTCCTGAAGAAACTGCGAGATCCGGGCAGATAACGAAAGACAGCGATTTCACTTCGCCGCTACGGAGGAAAGAGGCGGGGGCCCCACCGTCTACCGCGATGGAAGCCCCGACAGCGCCATCGGAGTCGAAACCGACGACGGCGCCCAAGCAGAGCCCGGCGACAACGGCGCGAAAGGCGCAGAGTCAACCGCCGGTGTCTGATGCTCGGGCACGGGAGCGCACGCCGGCGCCTCCTGCGCCGGCGAAACCGGTCCGTCCTGCGGCCAGTCCCGGCACCTACCAAACGGTTCGGCAGACGCGCGTTCACGAATCTCCTTCGGCAACCTCGAAGGTGGTTGCGCGCATCGATGACGGCATGCGAGTCAATGTCGTCGGTTCCACTGGAGAGTGGCTCGAGATTCGCTCCAAAACAGGCAACCCGCCCGGCTTTATTCGGCGCGACGACGCCGTGCCGTTCGAATGATCCGTTTGGCGCGTTAAGCCGGCTGTGAACGACATCCGGGAGAGGGAGAGAAGCTGATGGCT
>CAZILB010000198.1:0-5912 GCA_964539925.1 uncultured Syntrophobacter sp.
GCCAAAGTCGTCGCGGGTCTGCCGCAGATCGAAATCAATCGCCAGGCCGATGAACACGATTGCTCGCTCATTGTGATCGGCTCGCGCGGAGCCACGCCGTTTCGCGAACTGCTCCTTGGCAGCGTCGCCAGCGCCGTCATCCATCACTCCACCCGGCCGGTACTGGTGTTGCGGGTCGACGGCGGACCCGTGGATGTCCACGCGGAACCGTGCCAACCGAGGGACTGCGACTACCGCCGGAGCGTTCTGTTTCCCACCGATTTCTCCGACAACGCCGAATCGGCCTACCGCTACGTGCGGGAAATCGCGACGCGCGGCGCGGGCCGCATCACCCTGCTGCATGTATTGACGGAGCGCGGGGGAGTCGCTGAATCGCGGAACTTGGCGGAAGCGCGGCTGGAGCGACTCCGAGACGATCTGCAAAAGCGGGGAGCGCAAGATGTGCGTGTCGAGCTGCTCGAGGGATCGGTCAGACAAGAAGTCGTCGTCCGGGCCAGGCAGTCCGAGTTTTCCGTGGTGGTGATTGGCAGCCAGGGCCAGGGTTTCATTCCCGGGGCTTTCCTGGGCAGTGTCAGCCACGCCGTTGCCTATCAGGCCACGGTTCCCGTTCTGTTCGTTCCGCTGCCGCGATAGCCACGGGACGAGCCTGTAATCGGCCCAAACCTGAAGCGAAGTCCGAAGCCTTTACGCAATCCGGTCCGGGTTAAAGCACGGATCGGCAGCGGCGCTCTTTGCGCGCTGGTTGCTGAGTGAAAAGGCCGCGGCATCCACCGCGCGAAACTGACGTCAGGTAGTCCGGCGCCTTCCTGATTACGCAAGAACGCTTCCGCTCTCTGACGATTTCCACCGCAGTTGTGGGAAGAGCGCGTCAAGTGCTAGCGAGTGCGCTCTGGCAAGTTTCGCAGTTTGCCTTTATAAGCGTAGGAATATGTCCATATGGTTGTGGAAGTTCCTGGGCGCGGGTGAAAGCTCGCCGGAGTCGCGTAAAAAGCTCGGCGTCATCGCGTTGCTTTACTTTATTCAGGGGGCGCCGGCGGCAATTCTTTGGGAAGTGCTGCCGGTGTACTTCCGCATCCATGGGGTGTCGCTGCGCGCCATCGGCGGCCTGCGTCTCCTCGAGCTGCCTTATTCGCTCAAAGTGTTCTGGTCGCCGCTCGTGCACCGCTACGGCGACCGGCGCGGCTGGGTGCTGGTGTGCATGATCGGCATTGCCTTTGTGCTTTTCGCCTTGCCGTGGGTGCATGTGGCCGGCGTCGGTGTCGTCGTGCTGCTGTTGATTCTCGCGCTGACCACCCTGTCGGCAACCCAGGACGTCGCCATTGATTCCTACTCCGTCGGTCTGGTCGATCGAGATGAACAGGGCGCCGCCAACGGCGTGCGGGCGTCGGCCTACCGGGTGGCGCTGGTGTGCGTCGGCGGCGGCCTGGTCTTTCTTGCCGTTGTGCTTGCGTGGAATATTTTGTTCACCCTCGCCGGTGCGGTTTTTATCCTTCTCGGCTTGGCGTCGCTCAAGATTCCCCGCCTGAGTTTGCCGGAGGAGGCGCGGCAGCACTGGCTGGAGGGGTTTGTCGGTTGGGCGGGCACCTGGAAGGTGATTCCGTTAGTCTTGTTCGTGCTGACTTACAAGCTCGGGGAGTTTGCCATCGGACCGATGGTCAAACCGTTCTGGGTCGATTACGGCCGATCGATCTGGCCGACAGAGGAACAACTGATGTTTCAAATCGGCCTGTTTCCGACCACTTTCGGCATCGTCCTGAGCGTTGTCGGCGCGCTCCTGGGCGGCGCATTTATCTCGCGCTACGGCATTTTTCACGGTATCTGGTTCCTTGGGCTGCTCCAGGCGGTCTCCAATCTCGGCTATTCGCTGGTCGAATGGCTCGATCTCGGCCGCTTCGGCCTTTACGGCGCGTCGATGTTCGAGTCTCTCAGCGGCGGCCTCGGTACCGCCGCGTTTCTGGCGTTTCTCATGAACGTCTGCCAAAAGGAGCACGCCACCGTGCAGTATGCTTTTCTCTCTTCGGTGTTCTCGCTGACGGGAAGATTGATCGGCGGCATCAGCGGATTGGGCGCCGAACGATTCGGTTACGGCAATTACTTCGCGATCACTTTTCTGCTCTCGATGCCCGCTTACTTGTTGCTGCCGTGGGTGAGGCTCTGGATTCAGGAAAACGGCGTCATGCGTTCCACTGAAAAATGACCGCCCGGCTTTACGCTCCAAGCTCCTTAAGCAGCCTGCGCCAGGCGGCGACTTCGCGCCGGGGTCGGATCAGTTTCGCGGCTCGCGCGCAATGGCGTTTGAGCGCGCGATAAAACTCGCGGTTGTTTTCCGCTTTGAGCAAGAGTTGCTTTAGCTTGTTGGTATCGCCGACCGGATAGTAGCCGGGAAAGCTCGTTCCCAAGGTGCCGATCAGACCCGGGATCCGGGTCGCGATCACCGGCACCCCGGACGCCAGGGCTTCGGACAAAACGTTGGAGCTTCCTTCCATTTGGGACGTAATGCAGACGAGATGGCTCTGCGCCAGCAAATGACGTGTTTTTCCGTGGGACATGGGACCGCTCCAGCGATAACGCGGGTTACGGCTTGCTTCGGCCCGCGCTCTTTCAGCCAGGCGACTGTCCAGGGCGACGCCGATATGGGTGACTTCGACGCGCGACGAGACCGGCAATTGGCGCACGGCGAAAGCCGCGCGCAACGGATCCTTTTCGTGGCGCAGATGGGCGATCAGGCAAACTTTGAATTTGTCATTTTTGGCCGCCGGCCCTCCATTGACAGTCTCGGCGGATTGGTAAATGACTTCAGTTTTTGCATGGTAAGCCTTTGGTAATTCGGCTAAAGCCATCCTTTGTAGAACCACCAGCCGGGTCGCCAGTTCAAGCGATCGTTGAGCTTTTCGGTCGGATCGAATGTCGCGGTAAAGATCGGTTCCGGTAAGAGCGACCACCAGCGGCACTCCAGGGCGCATTTGGTAAAAGCGCCGAATCGAATCGGCGCTCCTGCGCGCGTGCAGCGCGATCAACAGATCGCAGGCCTTACCGTCGTAACTTTGCGTTACGCGCACTCTATGGCCCAGATTTTCCAGGATGGCCGCCCAGCGCAGGGCGGTGATCTTGTTGCCGTTGTTGATGCGCAGCGGCGCGGGCGTGACCAGTTGAATTTTCACGATGAACGGTTATTTGGCGCAGGTGCGAAAGCCCGCCCAGACATCGCGCCGGTCGGGGGTGTAAAAATTTCTCCAGGTATTGCGGATGAGCAGCGACGAAGTCGCCCAACAGCCGCCGCGCAGTACTTTGTGCGTGCCGAACCAAGGCATCGAGTATTCCTTGTAAGGATCGGCGCTAAACCCCGGATAAGCTTTGAAAGCATCGGCCGTCCATTCCCAGACATTGCCGAGCATTTGGCGGCAGCCGAAGGCGCTGTCGCCGGGAGCGCAGGCGGCCACGGCGACGGGTCCCAAGTTCTGCCAGTCCAAATTTGCCCGCGCCGGCGTGGGATCTTCATCGCCCCAGGGAAAATGGCGGCGTCGTTTACGTTCGCCATCGCCGCCCGCCGGCTCGATCGACGCGGCAATTTCCCATTCCGCTTCGGTCGGTAAGCGGCGATCAGCCCAGGTGCAGTACGCTTCGGCCTCGTACCAGCTCACATGAACCACGGGCAAGTTTTCATTCAGCGGAAAGTAATGGTCATAAATGCGCTGAATCCAGCGGCCGTTGGCTTCTCGCTTCCAGTAGACCGGATGGTGGAGCGGTTGGCTGAATACCTGTGCCTCGGGGGCTTCGTTCACCCGGCGATTGAAGAATTTCGCGAAGGAACTTTCCAGTTGTGGCGCGCCGCCCGACTCCAACCATCGCCAGCCGGGTTCGCTCCAAAATCGCGGTGCGCGATAACCGCCGTCTTCGACGAAAGCGAGAAACTCGCCGTTGGTGACCGGTGCGCGGGCGATGCGAAACGGCTTGACCTCGATGGAGTGCGCCCATTTCTCATTGTCAAAGACAAAAGGAAGGTCTTGAGTCGCGCCGATCAGATATTTGCCGCCGGGGATTGCGGCGTCGCCCGCGATCGCGGCGCCACTATCATATTCATTGGCCGTGGGTCGGGTAAAACTCGGCGCGGCGTAGCCGAGTGTCTGGCGCGTGTAGGCCAGGGCTTCGGCATGCATGCCTTCGTGAAAGGTCGCCAACAGATAAAAATAAAATTCCTCCGCGGACAACCCGCGCCGCCCATCGATCTTCTCGATTGATCGGTCCATAACTTCTTCTACGTAGGCAAGGGTCTTGTCTCGGGCGGGAAGCAAGAGTTCCCAGCGCGTGTCATGGGCCACGTCGGTGGAGTTGTAAAGCTCGTCGCCGTTGTGCAACAGCGGTTTTTGTTGGTTCAAGTGGCGCAGCACCCAAAATTCCGCGAACCAGGCGATATGGCCGATTTCCCAGAGCGGCGGATTGACGATCGCCAGACGCGGGCCGATCAATTGTTCGTCGTTCAGATCGTCAACCAACGCGAGCGTGCGCGCGCGGAAATCGCGCATGGTGGCAACGAGTTCATTGACGCCCATGGCGGCGAGGGGACCGGCGGTTGCACTGGAAATCGACGTTGGCATTTGGGCATTTGGCGCGAAAAATTCTTGACCGATTCAATTCACCAGGAATTTGGTCGAGAGCCGGTGGAATCGATCGATTACATGCCATTGCACGGCGTACTCCTCGTTTATCACGGGGAATTTATTCTATTCATCTAACGCAAATTTCCGCGCATCACAAACCGGAAATCAGTTTCCACATGGCCGCACGCCAGGGGGCTAATTCTTTGACCCAGCGTCGACCGCGATTTCGTTCGACGTAGGCGAATGCGGCTTGCAGTCGGCGCGTCTCGACTGGTGTGATTTGCAGCGGGCGTTTATCCCTTTTGGCGGCGATGCTCGCTTCAGCATAATTCCTGAGCGCGCGCCAATGAGGTAACGCCTCGGCGCCGAAGCGCTGGCGAACGCTTTTCGTCCAGGACGATTCCGCCCGGTACTTGGCCGGCGCATGGGCGTAGTCAAAGCATGTTGCCAACGGCAGGAAGCTCAACTGTTCCTGGAGCAATGGATTGTTGAGATAGGCGTAGACGCATTGCGGCAAACGTGGATCGCGGCCGGTGAGGGGGCCGATACGCAGTTCGTCGCGCATGGACAGGTCGTTGACCGGATAGTTGTCCCACAGGAGCAACGGACGCTTAACCTTCTTGGCGATGCCCCGTACGTGGGCGAGTGTGATGTCTTTTGAAACCACTGAAGGCCCGGTCCAGAAGCAGGGGATGTTGGGCGGCAGATATTGCGCCAAAGTTTCGAGAAACTCCGGTTCGAATCGGCCGAAGACCCGTTCGAGCAGAACATCTTCGCTGTAATAAGAAGGACAAATCCACCACTCCACGGCACTCCAGCTCGCCGGCTGGGCGGCGATGATTTTTGCCATCCAAGTCCCTTCGGCACGGGCCAGACTGTTCTTGAATGCGCGCCGGTCGCGTGGATCGCCAAGGCGCGACGGGATATCGTCGAACAGGACGGCGAAGGTGCGTACACCAGCGTCGTAAAAGCGCCGCGCTTTGCGCAGGAGAATGCCAACGGCGCGATCGTCGCCAAAGTACAATCCCTCGCCGGGGTGAAACCCGTAGACGAATTCGATTCGCCTTGTTCGTGCAGCGCTAATCAAACGCAGTAACTCGCGCCATTTCGTTTTAGGGTAGGGTTGTCGCCATAGCTTTCGATGATAGGGATCGTCTTTAGGCGCATAGAGATAAGTATTCATCCCCCGCGTCGCGCCGAATGCGAACAGCCGCCGCCGGTGCGCCATCGACCACGGTGGACCGAAAAAGCCTTCGACAATGCCGCGGCGGTGAAAAGTTTTGGCGGCGTTCATGCCGCCCTAATTTCGCACAG
>CAZILB010000199.1:0-1388 GCA_964539925.1 uncultured Syntrophobacter sp.
CGGTGCGCTCCGCCGGCGAATGGTCGTGCTCGTCGTCGCCGCCTTTAATCTTCGCGGCATTGTTTCCGGCGCCCAATTTGATGATGCGGCCTTTGAACTCATGCAGGTCTTTGGTTGCGTTTCTCGTGTCCACCACCAGTTTCGAAGCCGCGACGATTTGCCTGATGTCGTAGGCGCTGTGATCCGTCAGGATGATGACGCAGTCCTGGCCGGCGATGCCCGCCGGCGATAACTCCATCGATTTCAAAACCTCGCCGTTCAATCGTACCGAAGGCACGTACGGATCGTTGTAGGACAGCATGGCGCCTTTGTCGCTCAGCTGTCGCATGACGTCGAGCGCCGGCGATTCGCGGCAGTCGCCGACGTTCTTCTTGTAGGCGACGCCGAGCACCAGGATTTTCGAGCCGCGGATGCTCTTCGACGCGCGGTTTAGCCCGTCGGCAACCAGGTTCGTGACGAATGCCGGCATCATGCCGTTGATTTCCGCCGCCAGCCCGATAAATCGGGCTTGAAAGTTAAGGGCTTTGAGTTTCCATGCCAGATAATGCGGATCGATGGGGATGCAATGGCCGCCGAGTCCGGGGCCGGGGTAAAAGGGGCTGAAGCCGAAAGGCTTGGTCGCGGCCGCGTCGATGACTTCGTAGACGTCCACGCCCAGCAGATCGCACATCTGCGCCAGCTCGTTGACCATGCCGATGTTGACGCTGCGAAAGGTATTTTCCAGGAGCTTGACCATCTCGGCGCATTTGGAGCTGCTCACCGTGATGACGCGCTCGATAAATTGCGCATAGAACAGCCGCGCCAGCTCGGTACATTGCGGCGTGATGCCGCCGATTATTTTCGGCGTATTGCGGGTGTTGAATAGAGTGTTTCCCGGGTCGATGCGTTCCGGCGAAAAGGCGACAAAGAAGTCCGCGCCGACTTTGAGCCCGGAGCTTGCCAACTCCGGCAAAATGAGCTCCTCGGTGGTTCCGGGATAGGTGGTGCTTTCCAAAACGATCAACTGGCCGGCGCGCAGGTATTTGCGAATCTCCGCTGTCGCCGCGAGGATGTAGGAGATGTCCGGGTCGCGGCTTTTGCTCAATGGGGTGGGCACGCAGATGCTCACCGTGGCCGCGTCCGCCAGCACGCCGAAATCGCAGGTCGCTGTGAATCTTCCCGAGCGAACGGCGGTGTCGAGAGTTTTCTCGGGGACGTCGGGAATATAGGATTTGCCCTGCTTCAAGCGGCCGACCTTGTGGCGATCGAGATCGATGCCGACCACATTAAAACCGGCTGCCCAGATTTCCATGGCCAGAGGCAGGCCGACGTAACCCAATCCGATCACGGCGGCCGTCCCTTGCCGATCTTCGAGCCTGGTCCTGAGCTGGTTCAATTTACAAAACCTC
>CAZILB010000199.1:1488-5909 GCA_964539925.1 uncultured Syntrophobacter sp.
CCTCGTTGCCCGCGCGGCGCGCCTTGAATTCATCGAGTTTAATACCGTATTTCTGCATTAGATCATAGAGATTGACGCGGCTGATGCCAAGTTCGCGGGCGGCTCGGCTGACGATGCCTCGGTTTTTGGTCAAGGCTTTCTTGACAAAGTCCTGTTCCATCGCTTGCTTGGCAAATTTCAAATTCACTACCATCGGGGTTTGTTGCGGCGCAACGCCAAGGTCGGCCGGCAACAAAACGGGGCGGGGGTTCAGCGCCACCGATCGGCTAATCACGTTCTCCAGCTCGCGAATATTTCCCGGCCAGGCATGCGCGAGCAGCGCAGTCTCCGCCTCCGGAGAGAACATCATCGGCGGCTTGCGGTGCTTCAGGCAGTACTTTTGGAGAAAAAATCGCGCCAATGGAATAATGTCTTCCTGCCTTTCGCGAAGGGGCGGCAAATCCACCGCAGCGACCATCAATCCGTAATAGAGATCTTCGCGAAAAACGTGATTTTCAACGTCCTGTTTAAGGTCGCGGTGGGTGGCGGCGATGATCCGAACATCGAGCTCGGAGGTCGGCGTGCCGCCAAGTTTTTCGATCTTGCGGTCCTGGAGAAAGTGCACCAGCTTGACCTGCAGCACCGGCGTCAATTCGCCGATTTCGTCGAAGAAAAGCGTGCCCCCCTGGGCCGCCTCAAACTTGCCGAGCTTCGCCGCATGCGCTTCGGTGAACGCTCCTTTTTCGTGGCCAAACAGCTCGCTTTCCAGGAGACTGTCGGGAGTCGCGCCGCAGTTGACGACGACGAAGGGTCGGTCTCTGCGCGAACTGTGCCGGTGAATCGCGTGGGCGACAACTTCTTTGCCCGTGCCGCTCTCGCCGGAGATCAGCACGGTAATGTCGGATACGGCGACGCGCTCAATGAAGCGAAGGACTTGGCGCATTTGCGGCGATTGCCCGACGACGCCGTGAAACGTGGCAGCGGAGTCGCTATCGGCGTGCTGCAGCCTGCGCTGCAGGCGGTGAATATGCAGGGCTCTGCGCAGCATCACCTTTAATTCGTCCAAGCGCACCGGCTTGTTATAGAAATCCCACGCGCCCAGCCGCACCGCCCTCAGCGCGTTGGCATTCTGGTTGTTGCCGGTCAGCATGATAACCCGAGTCGAAGGCTCGCGAGCAAGCATCTGTTCGAGTAGTCGCAATCCTCCCAGGTCCGATGGATCCCGCGGCATCAAGGAAAGATCCAGGACGACCACCGGCGGTTTCTCCCGCTGGAATGTGCGCAGCGCATCCGCTTCGTTGAGGCAGGTCAAAATTTCATAATCGCCGTCCAGCGCCTGGCGCATTTGACCGAGGAGGGCCTCCTCATCGTCCACCAGCAGAATTTTCGCTTTCAATTGAACTACCTTTCAACTGCGCATCGAAGCCTACCCAACCATCTGCCGACGCTACGCTGAGATATATGCTTGGTCCCCCACCGATCTATTCCCCCGGCAAGCGCGATGGCGGCTGGCAAGCTGGCCATCTACAAGTCCGCCGCCGGTCACGCGCAGGCCTCGTGCCCTGTCTTAAGGTGGGCACCCAAGCAATTCCAGTGCCGGTAGCAGATGCGCCATTGCCGATCAATACCCGGTTTTTGCGCGACAAATCCACCCGATTTCACGAGCCCTTGGCATATTTAGGGAAAAAATCCCCTGTTTGCTACGAATCGAACCTGTATCCGGCAACATCTGCATGTGTATGCGTGCGGGCTTAGGTAAACATAAAACTTGATTCTCTTTTGGCGATATGGCACATAGGTGGGAAGTTGTTCCATTGTTCCGCACCGCCACTTCTACATTCGCGCCAACGGAGATGGTGAGTGGCCGATCCCATATCTCAACGCCCCGCTGATTCTTCCCTTGCCGTATTGGTGCCTGCCGCGGGCGCCGATGACGACGTCAGCTCGGCGGCTCCCAGGACCCACAGCCGCCGGGTCGGGGATGTCTTTAATGCCTTTCCCAGCGTTTGCTACGAATGCGATTTGACTTTCGAAATCAAACGGGTGTCGCCGAACTCATCGAACCTGCTCCAGCTCGATCCGGCGCTGCTGATCGGCACCAGAGCGTTTCGGGAAGACCGGGTTTTCCGCGGCGACGTCGAATATCTCGCGGAAAGATTGCGCGATTTGGAGGCGCTGGGTTCGATTTCGTGCGTCCATCGCATGATTAACGATGCCGGCCTGCCGTTTTGGGTGACGCATTGCGTGAGGCGGGTTCAGCCGCGCAAGCAACAGCGACTGCGCGGCTGGATCATTCCGCTTGGCGACGACCGGCGCATCAAAGATGTCGACCAACATGTTGTCTCGCGGTTTATTCACAAGCTGGGAAATCATCTTCAACTGCTGACGCTGCTTGGCGATTCATTGAAAAATCAGCTTCACGAATCGAAAGATTTCGAGTCGCTACAGCAGACCGTTGAGAAGTCGATCGAACTCACCCGGGCGTTTTCCGACTATAGCCAGGAACCCGGTTGGTTATCCGAAGTCGATGTCGAAGAAGTTCTTAACGGCGTGATCGGCGCCAAAGAGACCGCTTTTATCGACAACGGGATAACGCTCGATATCGCTATCGGCGAATCGGTTCGCGGCACGACGATACGAGGCGACGCCTACTCGCTCGACGCCGCCATCGGCGGCGTTCTGCAAAACGCCCTGGAGGCGACCGAAAGCGGCGGCAGGGTAAGTCTAACGGCGGCGCTGCGCGATGCGGACGGCAAGCACCGGTCGGTGGTGCAAATCCGCGTGAGCGACAACGGTTGCGGGATCGCGCCGGCGGATCTGGACAAAGTCGCCGCGCCATTTTTTACCACCAAGAAGAACCACGACGGCCTGGGGTTGAGTATGGCCACGCGCTTTATCGAGATGCATGGGGGGACGCTCACGGTTCACGGTCAACCGGGCGAAGGGGTGGAGGTGGCGATCATTTTACCCGCAGGTCTAGCCAGGGAATCCATCAATACCGTAAAATAGTGTCGTGGCGGCCTCGCGAAATTTTGAAGCAGCGGCAAGGAGCTCATGTATAGCGTTTTAATTGTCGAAGATCACGATCGCTTGCGCGAACAATTGGGCCAGTTTTACGAGCAGGAAGGCTACCAGGTGGCGACCGCGGGCAGCGGCGAAGATGCGCTGCAAAAGCTTGGCACGGAGAAGTTCGCGCTGGTGGTTTCCGATGTCAAGATGCCTGGTCTCGACGGCTTTCAGCTGGCGCGCCATATCCGGGAAAGGCATCCCGACACCGATATTGTTTTGATTACCGCTTTTGGCAACATCAAACAGGCGGTCGAGGCGATGAAGCTCGGCGCCAGCGATTACATCACCAAACCCTTCCAGCCCGAAGTGATTCGCATGGTCAGTGAAAAGCTGATGGAAAAGCGCCGCCTGATCGAGGAGGTCCGCGAGCTTCGGCAAAAGGTGCTGGACGAGCACAATCTCGAAAATATTCTCAGCAAGAGCCCAAAAATGCATAAGGTTTTCGAATTGATACGGGCTCTGGCGGAGACCGATTCGGGGGTGTTGATCACCGGCGAAACCGGCACCGGCAAAGAGCTGGTGGCGCGCGCCATCCACAACCTGAGCCGGCGCAAGGATCGCCAGTTTATTGCCATCAACTGCGGCGCATTTCCGGAAAGCCTGCTCGAAAGCGAATTGTTCGGCTACGAAAGAGGCGCGTTCACGGGGGCGGTGCTCAGCCGCGCCGGCAAGATCGAGCAGGCCGACGGCGGCACGCTGTTTCTCGATGAGATCGAGACTATCCCCGCGCCCATGCAGGTGGCGTTGTTGCGCGTCTTGCAGCAGCGGGAAGTCGAACGCCTGGGCGGCAATCGCCGGATCAAGGTCGATATGCGCATCATCGCGGCCACCAACGTGGATCTGTCGCTATGCCTGGCGCGCGGCGACCTCAGGGAGGATTTTTACTACCGCATCAACGTCATCCCGATTCAATTGCCGCCGTTGCGCGAACGGCCGGAGGATTTCCCCATTCTTCTCGACCATGTTCTGGGCAAGCATCCGCTGGCGCGCAGCAAAGAGATCCGCCAGGTGTCGCCGAAAGTTTTGGATCAAATGCTCGCTTACCGTTGGCCCGGCAACATCCGTGAACTGGAGAATATTCTCGAGCGAGCCATAGTCAAATGCCCGGGTAAGATCATCGAAGAAGTCGATTTGCCGATGCCGCCGCAGCGCATCGCGGCGCCGGGCCCGAGCCGCAATGGCGCCGAAAACGCTTCACTCAAACAGTGGTTATTGGGAAGCGAAAAGGATTACCTGCGCTCGCTGCTGATCAAGCATCGGGGCAGCATTTCGCTGACCGCCAAGGAAGCGAAAGTAGACAATAAGACTTTGTATCGCAAAATGAGACGCCATGGCCTGCACAAGGAGTCGTTCAAGGAATTTGACTGACCCCG
>CAZILB010000200.1:0-2993 GCA_964539925.1 uncultured Syntrophobacter sp.
TCGGCGCTTGCAGATGCTGCAACCGGCTCAAAAGCTCGCCGATCAGGCCGACTTCGAGAACCGCGCCATTGCGATAGGCGATCGCCTGGCTCGAATAGGGCGAAACCCGCGGGTCCGCGGACAGAATGCCGGCGAGATTCAACGGATCGGCGGCGGCGATAATTACCGGGCGATCGCTCTTCTCGACCCGTTCCATGGCCCGCAACCGTTCAACCGCCAGAGGCAGGGCGAATTGCTCGCCGACGAAGCCGTTGACGAAGCGGCCGCCGCGAATCTCGCCGCGCTCCTCAAGGCGGCGATAAAATCCCAGCAAACTGCGCCAGGACGGCAAGTTCGACTCGCGCGCGAGCAGCTCGCGAAATACCACGCCGTAACGGCGCAACAACTGCCTGCCCTGCCGTTCCAGTTGAGCCTCGGCGCTTTTCTCGGTGGGCGCCGCCTGCCGGCGCCAGAGCGACCAGCGGCCCACCGGCATCGCTCTTGCCGCGCTTTTGCCGCCCGCTACCAGGCGCAGTCTTCTTCTCTCCGTGCGCTTGTGATCGGGAGTCAAGAGCACGCGCAAACCGGCTATACCATCCCCCGTCGCGATACCGTGGGCCACCAGTTGCCAGAGCGCCTCTTCCACTTTGACGTTGAGCAGGCCGGTGGCGCGGGCGATGTCGGCGAGAAACGACGCCCCCTGCCGGTCGAGGTAGCGTGCCACTTCCAAAGCCGCCGGCGACAGGGTGGCGATCTGATCGAAGCGCAGCGTCATCGGCTCCAGGTAGATCTCCAACTCCTCGCGCAGGAGAAACGAGAGCGGCGCGTTGCGCGCCGGCGCCAACAAACGCTTGCGGCGCCGCCCGGCGATGTTTTCGCGGGCCGCCGGTTCCGATGCAACGCCGCCGCCGAGACGGCCCCAGGCGACGACACCGGAGAGACACAGATGTTCCAAATCCGCCGGATCGTAGCCCTCGACGCGGGCCGGCAAAATATGCTGTTCCCAGGCAGGGGCCGGCAGCTCCATTCCCTGCAGTTGCCGGACGACCTCCAGGACGCCGTCCCGGCCGCGAAGCTGCCAACCCGGCAGAACATGCTGCCAGGCGAGTAGAAAGTTCATGAACTGAGCAGCCGAAACCGCCTCGATCTCCTTGCGCCGGCGGCCGAGGGTCAAACGGTGAATGCGCGCCAGCAGCACCCGATCGCACCACTCCACGGCGCCGTCCTGTGGGGCGGTGAATTGGCCGCGCAGCGCAACACCCGCGCTCTCCAGAGCCGCAAGCGCCGACTCGATCTTGCTTTGAGCCATGCCCAGGCGCGCGGCCAGCGCGCCGGCGGTGACCGGACCGCTGACTTCGAGCCAGCCCTGAACGATTTTTCTAATCCCCTCGTCCATCGATGCGACCGCTTCGGCGAAACCGAGCGGCAATTCCACCGGCGGCGACACTCGGACCTCCGGCAAACTTTTGCGGATCAGATCGACGCGCTCGGCGGCGATGTAACCGCGCTGCTCGGCGCCTTCGTGGTTCCATGTCGCGACGCCGGCACGGCCGGATTGAATCAGCTGCTCCGCGAACGGCCGCCAGTCCGGGCGGGTGGCGACGGGCAAAAGACCGACGCCGAGCAAGAGATCGTGCAACTCGTCGGCATCGCGCGCTTCCGGCCACGCCTGGCGGCAGACCTCGGCAATGGCCGCGGCATCCAGTTGGCCGAGTTCGCGTCCCAACCAGGGATCGACGCGGCGCAGCGACACGGCGCGCGCGCGCCGTTCCTCCAGCGGCGCGTCATCGAGAAAGGCGTAGGGATTGGCGTTCAAAATTTCATGCGCCATAGGCGACGGCGCGGGGGTGTCGATGGCCAGGGTCTCGATGGCGCCGGTTTCGATGCGCGCCAGGAGGTCGGACAAGCCGTCGACGTCCATCGCCTCGTGCAGGCAATCGCCCATGGTCTCCTTAACCAGCGGGTGGTCGGGGAGTTCGACCGGCCCGCTGCGGTTGTCCTGGCACATCACCTGCTCCGGAAATACCGCGGCCAAAAGATCTTCGGCGCGCATGCGCTGCAGCGCCACGGGTACCTTCCTGCCGCCGCTATGGCGCGCCACCGCCAGGGCGCGGCCGGCGTTCCAGCGCCAGCGGTTGGTAAACATCGGCGAGGCGAGCGCCGCCTGGGTCAGATGGTATTCGAGACCGGCCCGGCGCAGCAGCGAAAAAACCTCGCCCAGCGGAAAAGAATGCTGCTCGACGAGAGAAATGCAGATGCCGTCGTCGGTTGCCGCAGCTTGCAGCTCGCGGTCGAAGTTGACGCAAAAACACTTGCGCAACGCCAGCCCCCAGGCGCGATTGACGCGCCCGCCCCAGGGCGAGTGGAGGATCAACTGCATGCCGCCCGCCTCGTCGAAGAAACGCTCGGCGATGATTTTATCCTGGGTCGGCACCGCGCCGAGAACGGCTGCCGTCCCGGCGATATAATCGACGATCTGTTCGGCCGCCGAGGACGGCAGCGAAACTTCCCCCCTCAGCCACTCGATGGCGGCGCCGCGGTCGGGCAGGCGCGCCGCGATTTCCTGGCGCAACTCGCATACGGCCGCGGATAGTTCCAGGGTTCGGGCCGGCGCTTCGCCCAGCCAGAACGGAATGGTCGGCGGCAGCCCCTGGGCATCGTCGACCCATACTTTGCCGGAGCCGACGCGGCGAATGCGCCAGGAGCGGTTGCCGAGCAAAAAGATATCGCCGGCGAGGCTTTCGATGGCAAAATCTTCGTGGACCTTGCCCACCAGGGTTTCGCTGGAAAATTCGACGACGTCGTAATCCGCGGTGTCCGGAATGGCGCCGCCGTTGGTGATCGCCGTCAACCGCGCGCCGCGGCGCGGCCTGAGCAGGCCGTGGATGCGATCGCGGTGGATATAGGCGCTGCGCCGGCTGCGCCGCGTCTCCACCCCTTCACTGAGCATCTCGAGAAGCTGCTCAAACTCCTCCCGGGTCAGGTTGCGGTATGGATACGCGCCGCGCACAAGC
>CAZILB010000200.1:3093-5832 GCA_964539925.1 uncultured Syntrophobacter sp.
GTCCAGGCGGCCCTGGCGCACGGCGCGGATGGCGGCCGCGCACTGCACCAGATCGTCGCGGGTTAACGGATAGAAAATGCCTTTGGGAACCGCGCCCAGCCAGTGGCCCGAGCGGCCGACGCGCTGCAGCAAGACCGCGAGGCTTCGCGGCGAGCCGATGTGGCAGACAACATCGACGTGGCCGATGTCGATGCCGAGCTCCAGCGAGGCGGTCGCGACGACCACGGGATACTGACCGGACTTGAGCTTTTCCTCGACTTCGAGACGGGTTTTGCGCGACAAACTGCCGTGATGGGCGCCGACCTTGCCCTCCCCTAAGCGCTCGCTCAACTGGTGCGCCACGCGCTCGACCAGCCGGCGCGTATTGACGAACACCAGGGTAGTTCGGTGCGTTTTGATCTGCTCGGCCACCCGATCGTAAACCGCCGACCAGATGTCCTGGCGGATGATCGGCCCCAATTCTTCATC
Source organism: uncultured Syntrophobacter sp. (assembly GCA_964539925.1). Lineage (GTDB taxonomy): Bacteria > Desulfobacterota > Binatia > UBA9968 > UBA9968 > DP-20. Next base: position 3,562 of record CAZILB010000200.1, read on the forward strand.
CGGCACCTCCAGGCTCAATTCCATTTCGCGCTGATGACCGGCATCGACGATGGCGCACTTGGGCGCCCCGTCGGCGCCTATTTCGCGGCTGCCCACCAGCAGCCGGGCGATTTCCTCCACCGGTTTTTGCGTTGCGCTGAGTCCGATTCGTTGCAGCGGCCTTGCCGCGAGCGCCGCAAGCCGCTCCACGGACAAAGCGAGATGGGCGCCGCGCTTATCCTGCGCGACCGCGTGAATCTCGTCCAGGATCAGGGTCTCGGCGGTTTTCAGGAATTCACGGCTGCGCGGCGCTGTCAGTAAAATGTAAAGCGACTCCGGCGTGGTGATCAAAATATGCGGCGGACGGCGCGCCATGGACTGGCGCTCCCGGGCCGGGGTATCGCCGGAGCGCACCGCCACGCGCAGGGTCGGCAGGAGAATGCCTTCGCGCCCGGCGAGATCGTAAATCTCCGCCAGCGGACCCTGGAGGTTGCGCGAAATGTCGTTGCCGAGGGCCTTTAAAGGCGAGACGTAAACCACGCGGGTGGTTTCATCCAACTCACCCCGCAGGGCCCGCCGAATCAAACCATCGATCGACCAGAGAAAAGCCGCCAGGGTTTTGCCCGAGCCGGTGGGGGCGGCGATCAACGTCGACTGGCCCGAAGCGATCAACGGCCAGCCCGCCGTCTGAGCCGGGGTCGGCGAACCGAAGCGCGCGAGAAACCAGCGCCGCACCAGCGGGTGAAAAATATCCTCCACGGGAAAATTCTCCAACGCGGCGGAGCCCCGCCGCAAAAGAAAAACGGCCACGCAGGGCCGCGGCGGGTTACTTGCCCGGGACCCTGTCCATCTGGGAGGGAGCCGCAGAAATGCCCAATCCCTGGGCTTGCAGCCCTTCCATCACCATCCTTGCACCGGCGTGCCCTTTGTCGGCCAATTCGCCGGTCTTGCCGATCAGGGTTCTAAATTGCGTATGGATTTTCTGCGCCTCCTGAATGGCGCCTTCCTGGCTCGCCTTCACCTGGAGCAGATTGCCGCGCTCGAACGCCAGGTTAACGGTCTGAAAGCCAAAGTATAGCAGCAGGGCAAAGAGGGTGATGCCAAAGGGCAAGCCAAAGCCCGCGGGCGCCGGCGGCGAAGCTTCTTCGCGGGGGAACTCTTCGGCGTTAGGATTGTTTTCGTCGGCCATCGGAGATCACTTCTTGACCGGCGCCCGCTCGGGACCGAGGTCGATGCCCCCTTCGGCGAGCACCTTTTTGAGCTCCTCGTCATTGGTTTTGAGCGCCATGTTGGCGAGCACGCCGATCAATTGGCGGTTGAAACTTTCCAGTTGCAGAGTTTGCGCGATCATTTGCTGGCGCTCGCCGACCTCGGCCTGAATCGACTGGTTGCCGAGAGAGAGCATGATGTTGACCGCCGCCAGCAGGAGAATCAGCGATGACAGCACGGTCAGAACAAGCCTGGCTTTCTTGGCCATCGGGAATAGCGCTCCTTGCTACGCCTTAGCGAATGTAGTTACCCAGACGCTCCCAGCGCACCCAGCGGTCGCTGCCGTCCCAGGACCAGTAAATCAGAAACGCCTTGCCGCGCACATCGCTTAAATTGACGTAGCCCCAAAAACGGCTGTCATAGCTGCGGTCGCGGTTGTCGCCCAGGACGAAGACGTGATTTTCCGGAATCACCTTCGGACCGTACTCGTCGCCGCTGCCTACGGGTCCGGCCTGGGGATCATAGCCTGCAAAATAGGCGTGCGGGTCGTCGACCTCTTTGCCGTTGATGTAAACCTTCTTCGATCGGATTTCCACCCTGTCGCCGGCGACGCCGACCACCCGTTTGATGAAGTCCTTCGAGCGGTCCTCGGGGAATACGAACACCACCACGTCGCCCCGTTGCGGCTTGTCGTACTCTAAAAGATAACGTTCGAGAAACGGCATGCGCACGCCGTATGACAGCTTGTTCACCAGAATGTGATCGCCGATCTGCAGCGTCGGAATCATCGAACCCGACGGGATCTTGAACGCCTGGACGATAAACGTCCGAATAAACAGCGCCAGCGCCAGCGCCATAAGAATCGCCTCCGCATACTCGCGGAAGGTCGACTTCGCCCGCACCGTGTCTTCGGCGTTCATCACGCTCTCATCTTTGGCTTTGTTCGCTTTTTCCACCGGCATCGGCAACTCTCGGTTCCCTGCGTTCTTACCTCAGAAATATTGGACAAAACGACTGCAAGAAATTTGCTCGCGCCAAGCTCGTCCCGAGCAGCGCCGAAGCGACGAGAAGCCTTCCAGCGCA
>CAZILB010000201.1:0-5814 GCA_964539925.1 uncultured Syntrophobacter sp.
TGGGGATGCTGGATGTGCTTTAACTGCGCCGAATTGCTTGACGGCAGGATGCAGCGCTCGAAGCCCAGCTTGCCGGCTTCTTTGACCCGAGCCTCGGCCTGGGAGATGCCGCGGATTTCGCCGGCCAGCCCGACTTCGCCGAAGAAAACCGTTTTGGGATCCAGGGCATTTTCCCGGCTGCTAGAGGCGATGGTGGCGACGATGCCCAGATCCACCGCCGGTTCGTCGACGTGGACGCCGCCGGCGACGTTGACGAAGATATCCTGATCGAAGAGCTTGGCGCCGAGCTTTTTCTCCAATACCGCGACCAGCAAAGCCACCCGGTTGTGATCGACGCCGATGGTCGTGCGCCTGGGAACGGCCAAAAACGAACGGCTGACCAGCGCCTGCAACTCCACCAGGATCGGCCGCGTGCCCTCCATGCTGCAAACGACGGCGGAGCCGGGCACGCTCAGCGGGCGCTCCATCAAAAAGATCTCCGACGGATTGCTGACCTCTTTTAAACCCGCCTCTTTCATCTCGAACACGCCGATCTCGTTGGTCGAACCGAAGCGGTTTTTCACGGCGCGGAGAATGCGGAAACTATGGCCGCGCTCGCCTTCGAAGTAGAGCACGGTATCGACCATATGCTCCAACAATCGCGGTCCGGCGATGGCGCCGTCCTTGGTCACGTGGCCGATCAGAAACGTCGTCAGGCGGGTTTTCTTGGCGAGCACGATGATCGCGCCGGAAGTTTCCCTGACCTGGGCGATGCTGCCGGGCGCCGACGGGATCGCCGAGGAAAAAATCGTTTGTACGGAATCGATCACCAGCAAACCAGGCTTGAGCTTTTTGATATGTTCGAGGATGCGCTCCAGCGAGGTTTCGCTGAGCACCAGCAAGTTGGGCGCCTGGATGCCGAGGCGCTCGGCGCGCATTTTGATTTGGCGCGGCGATTCTTCACCGGAAACGTAGAGGCATGTGAGCCCTTTCCGGCTGACTGCGGCGAAGGCCTGGAGCAGCAGCGTCGATTTGCCGATGCCGGGATCGCCGCCGATAAGTATAACCGAGCCCGGCACGAGGCCGCCGCCGAGAACGCGGTCGAATTCGCCGATCCCCGAAAGCACGCGCCCTTCTTCGGCGGTATCGATCTCATGGATCGGCGCCGGGTCTTCTTTGGTTCCGAGGCTCAGTTCGCCGCGCGGCGTCGAGGCTTTCTCGAAGCGTTCTTCGGCGAAGGTGTTCCACTGATTGCAGTCGGGGCACTTGCCGAGCCACTTGGGCGACTGATAGCCGCAGCTCTGGCAGGCGAAAATGGTTTTGGCTTTGGCCATGAGTTCATTTCTTATAGCAGGAAAACAACAAGTTGTCCGATATTATAGTCGGTCGAATTGTGTCAACAGACCAAATAGACCGGTAAAAGCAGATGCTTCGCTGCGCTCAACATGACAGCGGCCGGGCGATTTGCCAGTGGACCCATGCGGAGGTGAGGCGGCCAGGCGGCGATTTTGGGGCCGGTTGATAATTGCTCGGTTGGTGCAATAATCCGTCACCATGCCGGACGGTTTCATCGAAAAGGAGTTGGCAAGTATCCGAGAGGCCGGGCTTTATCGCCGGCTGCGCCGAGTCGAGGGCGATCAAGGGCCGACGCTGTCCCTCGACGGCCGCGAGGTCATCAATTTTTCCTCGAACAATTATCTCGGCATCGCCAACCATCCGGCGCTGGCGGCGGCGGCGAAGGAAGCCATCGAGCGCTATGGCTGCGGCTCGGGGGCGTCGCGATTGATTTCGGGCAACATGGCGCTGCACGAGGAGTTGGAAAGCCGGCTCGCCGCATTCAAAGGAACGGAAGCGGCCCTGGTGTTTAACTCCGGCTTTCAGGCCAATATCGGAGTGATCTCAACCTTGGCGGGCGACGGCGATGCGATCTTTAGCGACGCGCTCAATCACGCCAGCATCATCGACGGCTGCCGCTTGGCGCGCGCCAGGACTATTGTTTATGGCCATAATGATCTCGGCCGGCTTGAACAGGCGTTAGAGCAGGCGAGAGGTTTCAGGCGGAAACTGATTGTTACCGAGTCGATCTTCAGCATGGACGGCGACGAGGCGCCGCTGGCGGGCATCGTCGAGCTGGCGGAAAAATACGGCGCCGCGGTGATGGTCGATGAGGCGCATGCGACCGGCGTTTTCGGCCGCGAGGGCGCGGGCGTGGTGCAAAAGCTCGGGCTGGGCGAGAGCGTGCTCGTGCAGATGGGCACCTTGGGCAAGGCGCTCGGCTGTTTCGGCGCTTACATCGCCGGCAGCCGCGGCCTGCGCGATTTGCTGATCAATCGCTGCCGCAGTTTCATTTTTACCACTTCATTGCCGCCCGCGGTCATGGCGATGGCGATCGCGGCCATCGATCTCGTTCAGCGGGAGCCTGATCGGCGCGACGCGCTGCGGCACAATTGCGACCGCCTCAGAGGGGGTCTTGCCGGCTTGGGATTCCAAGTCGGCGGGAGCGAAAGCCCGATCCTGCCGCTGATCATCGGTGACGCCGGTAAGTGCATGGATTTTTCGCAGGCCTTGTTGGAAAACGGAATCTTTGCCCAGGGCATCCGCCCGCCGACGGTGCCGCCGGGAACGTCGCGGCTGCGGATTACGCTGATGGCGACGCACACGCGCGAGCATGTCGATCGCGCCTTGGAAGCGTTCAAAACAGTCAAAGAGTCGAGATGACGACCTATCACGAGAACCTGAGACAGTTGGACCGCGCGTATCTCTGGCACCCGTTTACGCAGATGCAGGAGTGGATGGGCGAGGAACCCTGCATTATCGGCGGCGGTGAAGGGAATTACTTGATCGACGTGCACGGCCGGAAGTATCTCGACGGCGTGTCGTCTCTCTGGTGCAACGTCCACGGCCATCGCAAGAAAGAGCTCGACGATGCGATTCGCGAGCAACTCGACCGGATCGCGCATTCGACCTTGTTGGGGTTGAGCCATGTGCCCGGAATTCAACTGGCGCAGAAGCTGATCGGGATCGCCCCCAAGGGCTTGCAGCGCGTGTTCTACTCCGACAGCGGCGCAACCGCGGTGGAGATCGCGCTCAAGATGGCGGTACAGTACTGGCAGCTCAAGGGCGAGGGGCGGCGGATACAGATCGCTTCCCTGGAGGAGTCCTACCACGGCGATACGGTGGGCTCGATGAGCATGGGATATTCCGAAACTTTTCACCGGTTTCACAAAAGCCTGCTTTTTCCCGTGCTGCGCATCACGCCGCCCCATGTTTTCCGCTATTGCCGGACCATGACGAAGACGGCGGCGCTCGACGCCGCGATTGAGGAAGCGGAGCGGAAGCTCGAAGAGAGCAAGGACACGCTGGCGGCTCTGGTTTTGGAGCCGCTGATGCAGGGCGCCGCGGGCATGTGGGCGCAGCCGGTGAAATATGTTCAGGCGTTGAAGGAGATCTGCCGGCGCCACGGGATTCTTTTGATCCTCGATGAAGTCGCCACGGGTTTTGGCCGCACCGGAAAAATGTTCGCTTGCGAACACGCCGGTGTCACGCCGGATATTCTCTGCCTGGCAAAGGGGATGACCGGCGGTTATCTGCCGCTGGCGGCGACCTTGACCACGGAAGAAATCTTTTCGGCTTTTCTCGGCGAGTATAAGGAATACAAGACTTTTTACCACGGCCATACCTATACCGGCAACCCGCTCGGCTGCGCGGTCGCCCTCGCCAATCTCGACTTATTCGTCAAGGAGAACATCCTGGCGAAGTTGCAGCCGCGGATCGGTTACTTGCAAAAACGATTGCAGGATGAATTTTTGCCGTTGGCGCATGTGAGCGACGTGCGCCAATGGGGCTATATGGTCGGGATCGAGTTGGTCCAGGACAAAACGAGCCGAAAAAACTATCCGCCCGAGCTGCGCATCGGCCACAAGGTCATTCACGAGGCGCGTAAACGGAGCGTCATGATTCGCCCGCTCGGCGATGTCATCATTTTAATGCCGCCGCTGTCGTTATCCGATGACGAACTTACGCGGCTTCTCGATGTTGTGTATGACTCGATCCGCGCGGTGACGGCGGGGTAACCGTACTTTTGGAGGGCGCGGGTGCTGTCATTCTGAGGAGCGTAGCGACGAAGAATCTATCGCATTGAGAGCCCCCCTGGATTTGACTTCGTTTCACAATGGCCGAGATTCTTCGCTCCGCTCAGAATGACAGATAGGGTCGTCGATAATAGGACTAGACGTTTTCAAATGGGTAATGGCCTGTTCATCACCGGCACCGATACCGGCGTCGGCAAGACGTTTTTCGCTTGCGGCTTGGCGGCGTATCTGCGCGCGCTTGGCTATTCCGTCGGCGTGATGAAGCCGGCGGAAACCGGTTGTTCGCAACGGGAGGGTCAATTATTTCCCGAAGATGCCGCTAATCTCAAAGAAGCGTCGGGATGCGCCGAGCCCATCGAAGCAATCTGTCCCTATCGCATGGCCGAGCCGCTGGCGCCGAGTATCGCCGCCGAACGGGCCGGCGTAAAGATCGACATCGACCGGCTTATCGCCGTCTACGACGCAACTCGCGCCAAGCATGATATTACGCTGGTCGAAGGCGCGGGCGGCTTGATGGTGCCGCTGTTGCCGAGCTACACCTACGCCGACCTTGCCCGGGTGCTGAAGCTGCCGGTGATCGTCGTAGCGGCGAACCGGCTCGGCGTCATCAACCATCTTTTGCTCACGCTGGAGCACGCAAGTTGCAAGGGGCTGCTCACGATTGGCTACGTGCTCAATCGGATTTCGAGTGAATCCTCCGCGGCGGCGGATACCAACCGCGAAGTGCTGGCCGGGCTGACCGGCGTCCCTTGTTTGGCGGAACTCCCGTTCGTTGAAGCGGGCGAAGGTCATGGCCATATCCCGATGGAAACCTTTGAGCGGGAGTTTGAAATCCGGGCAATCGGCCCGATGCTGAGTCGATAATGACAAGCCACGGCAGGCGCTAGCGGCAGTTTTTTTCACGCCGAGGCGGGCGCCGCAGGCGGGGTATGAGCGTGTCCGCGAGAAACGAACCTTAACTCCGCGCGCGCACCAACACGCCACACGAAGACGAACCGTGGCGCTAGGCGGATTGCCGCCGGATAAATGCGGTGATGGTGTCGAGCGCGCGCATCGTTTCCGGCCTGTCGGGCGACGGCACCATGCGGTGCTCGGGCAAGCCTTCGAAGGTGTGAACCTCGATCGCTCCGCCGCGTTTGCGATAGGAGGCGATGAAGCGCTCCTGCATTTCCAGCGGATGGTTTTTGTCGTTGGCCTTCAGCAGCATCAGTAAGGGCGGCAGCTCGACCTGCTCGTCCTTGTCAACGATCGTCTGCGGGCTGCCCTCGGCCATCGCTGCTTCCGTGCCCCAGTATTCGATATGAGCCTGGATGTGTTCCTCGCGGTTGAAATCTTTGGCGAAGCGGAAGCGATAGAGCGGGCAGATCACCGGCCAGCCGGCGATCACATAGGCGAGACCGGCATCGACCTCGGGGTGGTCTGGCAACGACAGCGCCAGATAAGCCGGATGCCGCGGCCGCAGCGCGCTTAGTACGACTTGATGGCCGCCGCTGGAATTGCCGAAGGCGCCAACCTTCGTTATGCCGTTGAACTCGGCGGCGTGAGCCTTGAGCCAGCGAATAGCGAGGTTGATGTCACAGATAGAGGCGGGGTAGCCCGCCTCGGGCGGCTGGCGAAAATCGACGGCGGCCACCAGGATGCCGGTTGCAGCCAGCGCACGGTCGACACCGGCATTGCTGGTTCGATCGCCGTTGTGCCACGCGCCGCCATGCACGTCGATGATGGTCGGGAACGGTCCCGGCCC
>CAZILB010000202.1:0-5714 GCA_964539925.1 uncultured Syntrophobacter sp.
TTCAAAGCGATGGCAACTTTTTCCAGAATCTTGAGAGAATAGTTTCGATAGTTGGGGTTTTCTAGGCGAGCAATACCGGACTGCGTCGTTCCAACCTTTCGAGCCAGCTCTGCCTGAGTCCAACCGTTCTCTTCGCGCAACGCAGCGATTTGATCGGCAAGTCGGTTGCGGCTCAGCTCTTTTTGAAACGCAGCCGCAAACCGGGAGCTTTTCATTTCGTCGCCGAGATTCAAATCCAATGTTACGGCTTTGCCTTTTTTCATTTAGACCTCCAGTACTCTTCTTCGGGCCAATCGGATTTCCCGTGTCGGCGTGGCTTGGGACTTTTTCCGAAAGGCGTGCAACAAAACGATACGATTGCCGGGGCGGTAACAGAAAAAGATCCGAAAAGCATGGCCCCTCAATTCATAAAGGCCATCGCCCATGCTCTTCGTGTGGGGCTCCCGAAGTTGGTTTCCGCGTTCTTGAAGATAGAAAAGTTTGGCTTTCACCGCCGCACGTTCGGTTTCACTGAGAGCTTCCAAAAATGCTTCGACTGGACGCGATCCGCGGCTGTCTTGGTATTGCTGCAACGACCAGGACATATCGGATAATCACAAATATGTGATACGAAGTAAAGCTGAATTGAGCTGCAATGAGTGAGTTGAAATTTTGCGCTGTGGAAACGCACGTCCAATATAAAGAAAGGGCGGGTGATCAACCCGCCCTTTCAGTGAATTCCAAAGATGTGTCTAGTTTTGTTTTACGCCTTCCCTGCCTCCTTCAGGCCGCGCAGGACGTTTTCCGGGCTGAGCGGCAGTCTGTTGATGCGCACTCCGGTGGCGTTGAAGATCGCGTTGCCGATGCAGGCCATCGGCGGGACGCAGGCGATTTCGCCGGCGCCTTTGGCGCCGTAGGGGCCGGCGCCGGGGTAACCTTCGACCAGGGTCGTCTCGATGCGCGGCATCATGTTGATGGTCGGCATGAGATAATCGACGAAGGAGGGGTTCATGGTCCTGCCGTCTTTGTCGAAGACGACCTGCTCGCACAGCGCCTGGCCGATGCTCATGGCCGCGGCGCCTTCGATCTGGCCTTCGGCGGCGGCCAAGTGAATCGGTTGGCCGATATCGTGGACAGCGACGTATTTCAAAATCTTCACGTTGCCGGTGTCGGGGCTGACTTCGACGATGCAGGCGTGGGTCGTGAAGGGCTGAGAGCTTCCGTGGGCTTTTTCTTCGGCCACCAGCTCCAGGTTGTCGCAGTAACCGCGGCCGATGACTTCTCCGATGACGTTGTGCGCGTTGGTGGCGATGGTCGCCAGCGGCACCGATTTCGCCGGCGTGCCTTTGACCCGGATCTGCCTGTCGACGATCTCTAAATCCTCCGGGCTCGCTTCAAGCTGACGTGAGGCCATTTTAAAAAGCTGATTGCGCGCGTCGATGGCTGCGAGTCGAGATGCGGTGCCGGAAACCAGGATGCCGCGGCTGCCGACCGTGCCTGCGTCCCACGGGCTGGCGTCGGTGTCGACATTGACCACGGTGACATCGCTCACGGGAATACCGAGCTCTTCGGCGACAATCATTGGAATACCGAAACCGGGGATGGTGCCCATGTCGATCTTGCCGATGTGCACCGTCACCGAGCCGTCTTCGTTGACTTTCACAATCGACCCGCCGCCGGGACCGGCGCTCTCGATCCAGGAGCCGGTAGCGATGCCGATGCCCTGGTTCTTGCCGAGGGTGGGCGCAATAAATTGCGCCCCTACCTGTTTGAATCCGATTCTTTCCGCGGCAGTTCTAATCGTTTCGCCCAGGGAAACGTCGCGCAGCTTGGGAACGCCGACGATCTTATCGCCGGCCTTGGGGATGTTCTTGAGGCGAAATTCCGTCGGGTCCATGCCGAGCTTGGCGGCGATGGAGTCCATGTGCGACTCCACGGCGAAGGCGGCCTGCGGGCCGCCGGGGCCGCGCACCGGGCCGCAGACCTGCTTGTTGGTGTAGACCGTGTAGCCCTCGATGTGGCAGTTGGGCATCAAGTACCAGCCGCCGAGCATGTTGGTGCAGCGCCCGCCGGCTTGCACGCCGAAGCCCGAGTACCCGCCGGCGTCGTAATAGACTTTGCCCGTGCGGGCGACGATGGTGCCGTCCTTTTTTACGCCGGTCTTGATATACATTTTCGCGCCGGCGCGGATGGTCGTCGAAATGGTTTCCTCGGCCTTGTCGAGGACGATCATCACCGGCCGCTTGGCTTTCATCGCCAACAGTCCGCAGATCGGCTCGATGGCGGCGCCGGAGGTGATGCCGCTACCCTTGCCGCCGAAGCCGCCGCCCAAGGCGGCGGAGATCACGCGCACGTTGTTGAGCGGCAGGCCGAGGGTCTTCGCCACTTCCTGGCGCACCGGAAAAGGGGCCTGGGCGTTGGCCCAGACGGTGAGACGGCCATTGGGCTCCATCTGCGCCGCGGCGATGCGCGGCTCGAGATACTGGGGGTGGATCATCTTGGTTTCGTAAACTTCCTCGACCACGAGATCCGCTTCGGCCATCGCTTTTTCGGCATCGCCCACTTTGACGACCGTATGGCCGCAGATATTCTTGAGCCCCGCATCCGCGGGGATCGTCTTCGGCAGCGGCATGTCCTCGTGCAGGGTCGGCGCGCCCGGCCTGGTCGCTTCCTCCGGATCGATGACCACCGGCAGCGGCTCGTAGACGACCTTGATTTTTTTGAGCGCTTGTTTGGCGATGGCCGGCGATTCGGCGGCGACCGCCGCGACCGGATCGCCCATAAAGCGCACCTTGTCGCGCGCGAGAATATGGCGGTCGATGTAACTGCGGCCGTAGCGCACATTCGGCGCATCGGCGGCGGTGACCACCGCGTGCACGCCGGGAAGTTTCCTCGCTTCGCTGGTATCGATGCCGACGATCTTCGCATGGGCGTACTGGCTCCGCAGGATCGCGCCGTGGAGCTGGTGCCTGAGCATCAAATCGATGCCATAGACGCCCTTGCCGACCACACGATCGACGCCGCCCATGCGCGCCGGGCTCGAACCGATAATTTTGAGTTCCGCTTTGGCCATGACGATGGTCTCCTTATCGGACTAAGAAATTTTCTCGCGCCAAGAACGCCAAGGGCGCAAAGTTAAAATCGTTTTGTCTCTCCGAAACCTTGGCGTCCTTTGCGTGCTTTGCGCGAGCATCCGTTCCGTAACTTTCGCTAGAGTTTTTGCGCCGCGAGGTGGATCGCGTCGACGATCTTGTTGTAGCCGGTGCAGCGGCAGATGTTGCCTGAAATCGCTTCCTCGATATCGGCCGCCGTGGGCTTCTTCGTGCGGTCGAGCAGGGCTTTGATCGACATGATAAATCCCGGCGTGCAGTAGCCGCATTGCACCGCGCCGGTGTCGATAAACGCCTGCTGCACCGGGTGCAGTTTGTCGCCGTCGGCGAGGCCCTCGATGGTGACGATCTCCGCACCGTCGGCGTCCGCCGCCATGGTGACGCAGGAATTGATCGGTTTACCGTTGTAGATCACCGTGCAGGCGCCGCACTCGCCGGTGTTGCAGCAGAGCTTGCTGCCTTTCAGCTCTAAAGTATCGCGGAGAAACTCCAGTAACGATGTCGAGGCTTCGGCGACGGCGCTGACCGACTGGCCGTTGATTTTGGTGTTGATCGTGACAGGCATTATGCGACCTCCTTGCCGGTGGCGGCTTTCCAGGTTTGTTCCAGTCCGCGACGGGTCAACGCTTCGACGATCCAGCGGCGGTTCTCGGCGCTGCTGCGCTGGTCGGTGATCGGGCTCGCTTCGCTCGCGGCCAGCGCGCCGGCTTCCTTTAATAGCGCCGCCGTGAGGGGCTTGCCTTTGAGCAGGGCTTCGGTCTTCGGCGCGCGGATCGGTGTCGGCGCCACGGCGCCCAGGCCGATACGGACATCTTGCATGGTATTCTTCGCGGCATCGGGGGTGATCATGACCGCGACGCCGACCATAGCGATATCCATGGCGCCGCGCACGGCGTGCTTCAGGTAAACGCTTTTGCTGCCCGCCGCGGGATAGGGGACGTCGATTCCGGTCAAAAGACCCGTCGCGCCGAGAACCGACTTGCCCGGCCCTTGAAAGAACGAAGCGAAGGGATGGCTCTTTTCGCCGTCTAGAAACGCACACTTGCCCGTCGCGTCGAGCACGAGCAGCGGCGCGAGGGTTTCCCCTGACGGCGAGGCGCGGCCGATATTGCCGCCGATGGTCGCGGTGTTACGCACCTGAAGTGAGGCGAACTGATGCGCCGCTTCCCAGAGCACCGGCAGTTTGTCGCGGACGAGAGCGCTGGTTTCAATGTCGCGAATGGTCGTCAGCGCACCGATCCGAAGGCTGCCGCCGTTTTCCGAGATGCCGCTCAAGTCGGGGATTTTTTTGATATTCACCAGCCCGCCGGGCTCCTCCTTAAACTTGATATCCACCATCACATCGGTGCCCCCGGCGATCACTTTCGCCTCCGCGCCATGTTTGGCGAGCAGTGACAGCGCCTCGGCGACTGTTTTGGGTTCAAAATAGTCCATCTATTTTCTCCTCTGCAGAACTCTCTTTCATTCTTAAAATCTCCTCATAGCCCAAGTTCAAGACCCATGGCAAGCTCGCTCGCGGGTTTTTTCGAGATCGGACGCAACCGTCCGGAGAGTGACGGTCCAAGGCTTCTCGCGAATCCGCGCCCGCATAATTCACGCTTCGAGGAAAACTCATGACATTCTGTGGATCGAGGTGCGACCCTGGAGGAGCGATTCCTCCCCGGCACTCGGAATTCCAGAGTGCAGATCGCAGATGCCAGATTTCATCTTTGGAATTTGACCTTTGGCATTTGCCATCCCGAAGGGCATGCCTTGGCTCCGGAAGGGTTGCGCCTCGAGCGGCATTGCACCACGAATAATCCGGGCCAGGCTCGCGACACCGCGGGCTTTTTCTGTCCCGCAAAAATGATATGCTTCCCTCGCCCTAGGGGGTTTTGGAGATCCAAGAAGGGAGTCGCGATCATGCAATCAAGCGAGCATCGGGAACTTCGCCGGCAACTAAGCAGCGAGGCGCAGGAGATGTGCCAGAAAGTTCTGGAGATGCTTCATCTTGCCCGGGACGGCTTTCAGCGCCAGGATTCTCAACGACTCGAACGCACGGCCAACCTCGGCAGGGAGATCCACGAGCGGGAAAAGGAATTGACGCAACGGATCCCCGGCAGGTTCGCCGGCCGGAGCGGTATCGGCATCGAGGCCGAGTATTCGTTTCTTCCCATGCATCTCGAACGCATCGGCGACAACGTGGAGTTTTTAGTACGGGCGATTAGCCGCACGCTTGCCGAGGGGGTGCCTTTTAGCGAGCGCGCCCTGAAAGAGATCGACACCCTCTTTGAGAAGGTCATCGAGTTGGTGGAATGCACGCGGGACGCGATCGGCACGGAAAACAAAGTTCTACTGCGTCATATTCTCGAAGAAGGCCGGAACTATGAGCGCCTGGTCAGCGATTACGCCCTGTTCCATCAGGAGCGGCTGATCGAAGGCGTGTGTTCGCCCAAAAGCTCGTCGGTGTATTTGGCGATTCTCGATTACTTGAAGGGCATCGAGGAGCATATCCGACAGATGGCGCAGAAGTTAATGGCCTCGAAAAAACCCTAGCCCGCTCGCCCGGGTCCGCCTTTTTTTGACAGCGTTGAAAGCGGCGTTCTAAAGTGACGACGGTCATCGGTGCAGGGGTGCCTGCCGTGC
>CAZILB010000203.1:0-1925 GCA_964539925.1 uncultured Syntrophobacter sp.
GCTCCAAAACAAATAAGACAAAACCCTTCTCCCAGGATTCGACAAAATATTTAAGTCACCTGAACTTAAAGCGATATCGCCCGTCGCGGGACTTGGCACAGGGTTTGTTATCGTACTCAGGCAGGCCAATGTCATCAACAAAAAATGGGAGGTAACAATGAAAAATCTATTCTGGCTAACACCGATCGTTCTGAGTTCGAGTTTGATTCTGCCGGCCTGCGATAGGGGTCGGGACGATCCAGCGCCGATTTCGAAAAGCACCCCAAGCTCGCCGGCCGCCACCGCACGGGCCGACAAGATGTCGGATTCCGACTTGGAGAAGGTCATTCGCGCCAAGCTCGAAAGCGATGATGGGGTAAAACAGGCGAAGCTCCGAGTGAGCGCCGACGTCGACGACAATAAAGCGACGATTTCAGGAACCGTCGTGTCTCAGGATCTTCGCGCCAAAGCGATCGATCTTGCAAAAAGCGCGCAACCCGGACTGATCGTCGAAGACAAAATCGACGTTAAGCCGTCCACGTAAATCCGCGCTGAGCGCGTTGAGGGGGACTGCACCTAGACCATGCAAAGATCGAAATCGACGTTCAGGTAGGGGGGTACTTCTATGGGAACAATACTCATCATCCTTTTGATATTACTGCTGGTCGGCGCTTTGCCCACGTGGCCCTACAGCGCCGGCTGGGGATACTATCCGAGCGGCGGTCTTGGTTTGGTGCTGATTATTATCATTGTGCTGTTGCTCATGGGTAGGGTCTGATCGCGAACATCGACCGTGAATTCGAGGTAACCACGGCGGCTATTATCCTCTCTCTTTACTCTGATGATAGCTCGTAGCCGGCGCCGGTGGCCAAACCGCCAACCGCGGCGCCGCCGAGCCGGTCAGTGGGGTGCGCGGCGTGAACAACAATTTGCAGGGCCAAAGTACCAACTAGCCGCGCGGACAGTGCGGTATCGCTATCCGCGCGCATGATGATATCTTTGTGATTTTATTATGCACGTCTGATTGACGGGGCTGGTTATCGCGCCTGAGCGCGGGTCGTTCTGCTCGTCGATTTTCCAGAGCGGAGCAAAATTTTGTGGAGCCAACCCACGGGAGGCAAGTATGAAGTCAGTAGTGATCGCCGGCATCGGTTTGATTCTGCTCGGTATCCTGGCCCTTTCCTACAATCGGATTACCTACACCACCAAAGAAAAAATCATTGACGTAGGTCCGATCGAAGCCACGGCCGAAAAAGAAAAAACGATTCCACTCCCGCCGCTATTGGGCGGATTGGCATTGATCGCCGGAGTCGGCTTGATCGCCATCGGTTATAAGAGGTGACCTTTATGAGCAAATGCGCGGCGCACTGGAGGATGCATAATGTATAAAGCCAAAAAATTCAACCTGAGCGGACTGAAAGGGATCTCCGACCAGACACTGGAGATGCATTTCAAGCTTTACGAAGGCTACGTCAAAGAAACCAACAACCTTCAAGAAAAGATCTCTGAGATCCTCAAAGACGGCAAAGTCGACCAGGAAGAAATGCCGGCGTACTCCGAGCTCAAACGTCGTCTCGGATTCGAATACAACGGCATGGTGCTGCACGAATACTACTTCGGCAACCTAAAAAAAGGCGGCGCCGGTCAACTTGATGCCAAGTCATCTTTTATGAAAGCCGCCGCTTCCAGCTTCGGCACCTTCGATGTCTGGAAGGCCGATTTTGCCGGCATCGGCAAAATGCGCGGCGTGGGCTGGGCCATATGCTATCAAGATCCGTCCAACCAACAGCTGTCGAACCACTGGATCTCATTGCACGAGATCGGCAATGTCGCCGGCTATACTCCAGTGCTCGTCATGGACGTGTGGGAGCATGCTTATCTACTGGATTTTAAGCCGGCGGAACGGGCGAAATATATCGATGCCTTCTTTGCGAATATTGATTGGA
>CAZILB010000203.1:2025-5634 GCA_964539925.1 uncultured Syntrophobacter sp.
CGACTCTCTCGAGTCGATCCGGAGATTTCCTTCAAACCCTGGTTTTTGCCGGTTGATTGGCGGCATTTTCCTCCAAATCGCCGCGAGACAAACCGTTGGAACCGCTCATGCATTCTGAAGAACCAACGAATACCCAGCATTTACCGTGCTTTATAATCCACCACGAAACCGGCGTGTCCTACCGGGCGGTTGGTTTCACATTTGCAGCTATCGCACATAGGGGTCGAGCAATCTATCTCGCCTTGTTCCATCACCATGTCTGAAGACACTTTGGAAAATTGCTCGCCTCGCGAACTAAAGGAGCATAGGGTTGCGCTCAATGGTTCGTCACTCGCGTCTTTATCAAAGCAAAACCATATTCCTTCCGAAAATTCAGAATCGTCGCTCGATCCTATCCTGCTGCAAGGACGCAACTGCTGGAAAATCGCCGGTGCTTCCCGGGTGAAGTTCCTGATCGATGGAGCGGCGTATTTCTCCGCGCTCGCCGACGCGTTGGAGCAAGCGCGCGAATCGATACTGATTGTGGGTTGGGACTTCGACAGTCGCATTTGCTTGAGATTCGAAGCGCACCACCGGAACGCTCCGCCCAACCTGGGTGCTTATCTCAATTCATTGGTGGCCCGACGGCGCAGTCTGCACGTGCATATTCTCGTATGGGATTTCGCAATGATTTTCGCGCTGGACCGCGAAACTTCGCCCTTCTTCGGTCCCGGTTGGCGCAGACATCCGCGCGTTCATTTTCACATGGATGGAATTCATCCCATCGGCGCCTCCCATCACAGTAAAATTGTCGTCATCGACGACGCCGTGGCGTTTGTTGGCGGGCTGGATTTAGCGAAAGGACGGTGGGACACCCCTGATCATCGACCGCAAGATTCCAGACGCGTAGACTGCCAGGGAGCTTTTCTTCCACCGCATCACGACGTTCAAGTTGCCGTAGCCGGTGATTGCGCCGCCGCTCTGGGAGAACTGGTCAGAAACCGCTGGCGGCGCGCCTGCGGACAGCGCTTGCGGGCGCCTTCGGTTCACAACGACAATTGGCCCGCTTCGCTCACGCCGGACCTTACACAGATCAATGTTGCCATCGCCCGAACCGAACCAGAATACGCCGGCGATAAAGCTACGCGGGAGATCGAGGCACTTTTCCAAGATGCGATCGCGGCAGCGCAACGGTCTATCTATGTTGAGAATCAGTATCTCAGTTCGGCGGCGGTGGCCGAGGCTTTGGAAAAGCGTTTGCGCGAGCCGGCGGGACCCGAAATTGTCATTGTCACTTCCCAGGGAAGCCCCGGCTGGTTGGAGAGCGCCACCATGGATGTGGTGCGGGCCCGGCTGGTCAAGCGATTGTGCGCCGCCGATCAGCACCGCAGGCTTCGTATTTTTTGCCCAATCGTGGACGGCGACGCGAAGGAGTGCATGTCTGTCCATGCTAAACTTCTGATCATCGACAATCGGTTTGTGCTGGTCGGTTCGGCCAATCTCAGCAATCGTTCCATGGGTTTCGACACAGAATGCGGTTTAGCTCTGGACGCGGACGACAACCGCGACATGCAACGGGCGATCACTCTATTTAGAAACTCTCTACTCGCGGAACATCTCGGAACAACCCCAGAAAATGTCGCCGCGGTCCTGGCCGAGACAAATTCTTTGATCCTCACAATCCGGAGGCTGCGCAGGAACAGCTCGCGCACGCTCAAGCTCGTGGATTGCTCTATCCCTGACTGGCTGGACCGAATGATTCCAGAATCCGCGATCGTCGACCCTGAATCTCCCATCGCTCCCGAAAGATTCGTCGAAGAATTCGTCTTGTCCGAAGAACGCAGCTCTGCAAATAGCGCTCTGCTTCGAGGCGTGGGGATCTTGATTGCCCTCTTGGCCTTCGCGGCGGCGTGGCAGTGGACAAGTTTAAGGAGCTTGCTCAATCTCGACACCATCGCCGCCTGGGCGGTGTCGCTCCAACAAGCAGACTTCGCCCCCCTATGGGTTATCGGCGCGTTTCTGCTCGGCGGAATCACCTGCTTTCCGGTGACACTTCTGATCGTCGCCACCGCTTACACCTTTGGACCGTGGCCGGCGTTGTTTTATTCACTGCTCGGCTGCCTTCTGAGCGCGATGATTCTTTATGCCATCGGGTATCTGCTAGGGCGGAAAACGGTAGTGCGCTTCGCCGGAAAACGTTTGAACCGCGTCAACCGGTTCATCTCTAAACATGGCGTGCTTGCGGTGGTTGCTGTGCGCATGATGCCCGTTGCTCCTTACTCCGTGGTCAATCTGGCGGCAGGCGCAGTCCATGTCCCGTTTCGGGACTTCGTTCTCGGAACCTTTTTGGGAATGACCCCTGGAGTTGTCGGAATCACCTTCTTCGAGAATCAACTCGAAAAGATGTTTCGCAGTCCTAGCGCTACAACTCTAGCTGTCCTCGTGGGAGTCTTGGCTCTCATGCTGGTGGGCACCGTGGCCTTCCGCCGCTGGTTCACCAGCAAACGGTTTCCGGGAAAAAGTCAATTTGCTGGATCTGTGAGACCAACAGAATCGCTTTGAGCCGTCCGGCGTGATCATGTCACTGGTTTCTGCTCTCTCTTATAATATCCACGAGTGCGTTGGTCGGGACAGGCGTCGCGATCCATCACGGATCGCGCAAATTATCAAGGAAAGCGGCGCACAAATCGTTGGGCTGCAGGAAGTGCATTCCGAAGGAAACGGATCGGATGATCTGCACCAAATGAATTTTTTAGCCGCTGCTACCGGGTTGCGTGCGATTCCCGGGCCATCCCTGGAACGACGAAACGGACACTATGGAAATGTGTTGCTGACGCGTTGCAAAATTCTGACCGTTCAGAAATTAGATTTGAGTTATCCGGGTCGGGAGCCTCGCGGCGCCATCGACGCCGATCTCGATATTGGCGGGGAAGCCGTGCGCGTCCTGGTCACACACCTCGGGCTTCTCCCAGCCGAGCGCCGAGTTCAGGTGGGACAACTCATTACTGCGCTAGAAGAGCAGCGCACGCGCATCGTCATCCTGCTGAGCGATTTCAACGAATGGCTGCCGACCGGCCGTTCGTTGCGCTGGATACATACGCGGCTGGGGAAAACCGCACTGGTGCGGACTTTTCCTGCGAGCTTTCCAGTTTTTGCTCTAGATCGCATTTGGGTTTCTCCAGCGTCGGCCTTGGTCGACATTTCCGGTGTGCGAACCCCGCTCACCCGCATCGCTTCGGACCACCTGCCGTTGATGGCAACCCTTCGAGTTGTCGGCCGCCATCTGTGCTAGTTTATGATTTGTTTGGGAGTTGCCTCCGTGGCCCTTCAATTGGCGGAGTCCACACTCGCGGTTTCAAAATCGGCCGTCACGCGAGACTCCGAAGCCGCTCGAAGCTGCGATTCATTTCAGCCGTCATATTTCTAAAAGGAAGCTTCCATAAAGACCGGGCGAATGGCCGTGTCCAGGCTCGACGCAAAGATGAGTTGCTTTCACCATGGCGACGGCTATAGCGGGACAAAAACAGAGATTCTTTCTATCGAAGACCGCCGACCTATCGGCACATGCCGCGATTCTCGCAGTTCTCCTAAAGTAAAGTTCGGTCGCCGTGGCCGGTTTAGTTCAGACGG
>CAZILB010000204.1:0-3405 GCA_964539925.1 uncultured Syntrophobacter sp.
CCCGCCCCTGCGTTCGTGCTCTTCGCGACCTTCTTGGTGAAACATCTCCTTATCTTTTGGTTGCGGCGCTACCGCGCTTGGCCTAGTTGTAGTAAAAGGAATACAGGAGAGTATTTCCCGATGATCGATGCCGCAATTGTTATCCCGGTTTATCGTGCCGAAGACGGCGGCCTCAGGATCGTCATGATTCTGCGCAAACCGGGCGGGGTGCACGGCGGTCAGCTCGCGTTCCCGGGCGGCAAACATGATCCCCAAGATGAAACCATGCTCGATACGGCGCTGCGCGAGGTTCGCGAAGAACTCGGCTTGGACCTGCCGAAGGAAGACATCCTGACCGAATTACCCATGGAACAGACCCGGACTACGGGTTATCGCGTATTCCCCTACCTGGCGCGTATCAAGGTCCCGAACCGGTGGCGGATCGCCGAACACGAGATCGCCGAGCTGCTCGACGTGAAACTGAGCGACCTCGCCGATCCTGGAGCGCAGGATAAAATGATCGAGCGCTTTCCGACCTGGGAGAGAGCGGAGCAGGTGGCGTTCTATCGGGTGGGGCAGCAGCGCCTCTGGGGACTCTCCTATCGAATCCTCCATCCGCTGATTCCGCGCCTGGTTGCGGGGGAGTGGGATGTGTAATGGGACTGGCCGAAAAGACCCGCGGAAACTAAAACTTCACGAAAATCTCTTTGGCTTCGTCACCAGTCAATTGCTTGATCGTTGAGATGCGGTCGCTGAACTCTTTCAGCGTGCCGAGGGATGCGGGGCCCATATCGATCAGAATGGAAAAAAGGGAGAAGCCGAACTTATCTTTTTCCGCGCGGAAGCGTTCGGCCCATTGAGCGTCCACCTGGCATTCGCCGTCGGTGATGAAAATAATATCGCCTTTTTTGAAGCGCGATTCCCTCAGGCAATCTAGTGCGGCGTCTAATGGCTTCTGAAAATCGGTGCCGCCGCCGGGAAAGTACTCGGCGAGGTCCATAACAGTTTTTGATTCGACCTGGTAGCGGTCGCGCGGGTTCATGTCGAGGACCTGGAGCGGCGTTTCTGCCGACGAAAAACAAATGGAACGAAACAGGCGGCGCTGTTTGCGGGCGATCTCCAAAAGTGTAAGCGCCACGGCTTTGGACCAAATTTCTTTATCGCCGGACATGGAAGAACTGCCGTCGAGGCAAACGATCATCGGCCCTTTGCCTTTTTCCTCGACGCCCCGAAGGGAATATTGGATCAATTCCTGGTCGAGAAATCGGCGGTAAAAGTCCTTCCGCAGTATCGGGTGGTGCAGGCTCAGCATCTCGTGCGGCAGCAACCGATGGAGCGAATCGCCCTGCTCGACTTCCAGCAGCTCCTCGCTGGAGCGCTCAAAGACTTTCTTGCGCAGCGCAAGAGCGTGAAACTTCATGCGCCCGACCATGCGCGCGAGCTTCTTTAGTTTTTCGTTGCCCGCCAGCCGGCGCCCGAGCTCGAGTTTCTGACCGGGCGGCGATTTCTGCCCCGTGCCGATGGTGTTGCCCCAGCTCTCGGCTTCTTCGGCGGCTTCTTCGAGCTCCTGGGCGACTTTGATGGTTTCTGCCTGCATTCGATTTGTCGTTTGCTGCTCGATGCGTTGGAGATCTTCTTTGCGTTGCGCCGTTTTGTGCCGCAGCAACGCCGCGGCGCCTTGCACCTCACCGCCCATGCGCTCTTTGGCCTTCCGCAATGCTTTCTTGCCTTCCTCGGACATCTGGTCCTCGGGAATGGTGTCGGCGTTGTCGTATTCCTCGATCTTTTGGCCGACAAGTTCTTCCTGTTTTTGCATATCCCACAGATCGCGCATGTCCCGCCGGGTGAGAAGTTTCTCCTCGCGCACCAGAGCGAGCAAACGCTCTCCAAGGATCAGCGTGGCCAGACCGGCGTGGGCTTCGTTGAGCAAGGTCTGCTCGCGCAGGTAGTCATACTGGCCGCCGTTCTGAATGCCGCGAAGAAAGTTGACGTTGAGGAGCGCGCTTGGCAGGACCTCGGCATCGCCGAAGTACTTGATGTTGTACTTAAAGAGCAGGCAAAAAATGTCCTGTAACAGCGATCCAAAGTGCGGCAGCAGGGTGCCGCCGTTGTCTTCAAGGTTGCGCAGAGACGGTGACTCGGCTCGCAGGTGTCCCCAGACACGCCGGTCGTAGGCGTCGTTTTCAATCCAAAAGGTATTTTCCGGCAGGGGCTGAAAGAGCCGTTTGGTCGGCGATTTCTTGGAGCGCCGCGGCGGCATCAGAACTGCTCCAGCATTTCTTTCTGCAACAGTTCGATCTCGCTGCGCACCGAGGTTACCCGGTCCAAAGGCCGGCCCATGCGCTTGGCTTTATCCATGAGCTGGTCGACCTTGGCGAGAATATTTCTCAGTTTGGTGTGAAACTCGATCAAGGCGCGGGCGCGTTCTTCGCTGGCCTTGTCGGGCTGCAGCGCGGCGTCGCGGATTTCCCGCGACTCGTACAGCAGCTCGGTGATCTCTTCTTCGTAACCGAGCAGAAGCTCGCGAATGGCGCCGCGAACCTGCTCGTGTTCGGCCGGATCGCGCCACAGCACATGCTCCAGAAGAAAAAGATGCTTCTCGTAAACTTCTTTCTCGCCTTCGAGATAGGCATAAGCCTGCAGCAGCGGGAGGGACTGGCGGTAGCGCCGGTCGGAGGCCTGAATGTGTTTCTTGTTGAGCTCGCGGCGGATGTCGGCGATGCTGCGAAAGACATGGGACGGTATCGCGATGTCGCGCGCCTCCGCTTGCGCCGCGGTGAGTTCCGCCAGGGTCAGAACGGTGCGCTGGGGCGCCTTCTGAGATTCGAGCATGCGTAGAAACCGAAAATCCTCGGCGATATAGCCGACCACGAAGCGTACCAGGAAACGGTCGTAGAGCGCGGTCAGCTCCTCTTCTTCCGGCAGCTCATTGCTGGCGCCGAACAGGGTGAGCAACGGCACAGGCACGATCTCCTTGCCGTTGTGAAACAGCCGCTCATTGATCAGCGTCAAGATCGCATTCAAAATGGACGAATTGGCCTTGAAGATTTCATCGAGAAAGGCGATATGCGCTTCCGGTAGCTTGCGCGCGGTGACACGGCGATAATCGTCTTGCTCCAACGCTTTCAAGCTTACCGCACCGAAAATTTCCTCTGGCGTGGTAAACCGGGTGAGCAGCCACTGAAAATAATTGGCGCCTTCGATACGCCGGCACAGTTCGTCGGCCAACATCGACTTCGCCGTTCCCGGCGGCCCGATGATCAGCACATGGTGCGATGACAACAAAGCCGCCAGGGCGCCGTCGATCAGTTCCCCGCGCTCGAGAAACGTTTGCTTCAGTTCTTCGCGTAGAGCCTTGATTTTTTCTCGGGGTTGCATAATTGCTTGCGTCATCAGAGTACCAAAGGAGCCCGGCATAAACAAACA
>CAZILB010000204.1:3505-5623 GCA_964539925.1 uncultured Syntrophobacter sp.
TGATTGACAGCGAGTGGGACGTTATTCTGATCGGCGCCGGTCAGAACAATTTCGCGCTCGGCACCTACTTGGGCAAGGCGGGCCTCAAGACGGTGATCTGTGAAAGCCGGCTGGAAAACGGCGGCCGGCTGGCAAGCGAAGAGATCACCATGCCGGGCTACTGGCATAACACCCTGGCTTACTATCAGGAAAATCGGGGGCTCTCGCCGGTGTGGCGGGAGCTCGATTGGGCGAACGGTTACCACGCCGAATTCGTGTCGCCGTCGGTGATAAGCTCCTTGCTGCTGGGCGACGGACGATCTATTTCGCATCACCAGTCCCTCGACGCAACGATTGCGAGCATCGAAAAGTTCTCGCGGAAGGATGCGGAAGAGTGGCGGTCGACCTTCGATCGGTATCATCGGCTTATCCGCAATTATCTGATGCCGTATTACTATACGCGGCCGGAGAAAACGGCCGCCGTCTTAACGAAGCTGGAAGGTGAACCGGCGGGGCGAGATTTTCGGCGGCTTTGGCGCATGACACCGCGCCAGGCGGTCGATGAACTATTCGAGAACGACGCGGTCAAAGCGCTGATTCTGTCACAGATGGCGATCCCCCGGGGCGTGGCCCTTGACTATCAGGACGGCGGCGTCGAAGTCTTAAAAATGATTGCCGGCGACGAGAAGCCGGAGCTGGCGCGGGGCGGCTCTCATTCGATCGCTCAGGTCTTGCAGCGCGCATATGTTCATAGCGGCGGGCAGATCCGCGCCGTGCATCACGTCGATAAAATTCTCGTCGATGACAATGGCCGGGCCTTGGGTGTGCGGTTGAGGGATGGGCGCGAGTGGAAAGCGCGGCTGGCCGTGGTCTCCAATACCGACCCTCGCTCGACGTTGATCGATATGGTCGGCGAAGATCATCTGCCGCGAACTTTTGTGGAGCACGTGAAAGACATCAAGGTCGACGAGTTCTCTTACTTTCAGGTTCACCTGGCGCTCAAGGCGCCGGTGCGCTATGCGCTCCACGAAGCAAACGATTCGGCGGTCGGCCAGGCGATGAACGTGAGCATGGGGCCGGAGACTCCCGCTGATATCGAGGCCATGTGGCAGGAGATTCGCGCTGGCGAGTTTCCCGAGCATATGTGCCTGCACGCCATCTGTCCGACGGCGTTCGATCCGCTGCAAGCGCCGAAGCCAAAACATGCGGCGTCCGTTTATTTGCCGGTGCCGTTTCAGCTCAAGGGAAAGCAGCCGGAAGACTGGGTGAAGCTCAAGGGCGGCTTTATGGATGCGCTTCTAAGAGTTTGGCGGCGCTATGCGACCAATTTGACCGACGAAAACATCGAAATGAAAGTTGCGATGGACCCGTTTTATATTTCCGGGCGCTGGCCCAACATGCGCCGCGGCTCGGTCTGGGTCGCACGCAAAATCGCCACGCAGATGGGCGAGCAGCGCCCCATCGAACAGATCGCCGACTACCGCACGCCGATTCGAGGGCTTTACCAGGTGGGAGTTGCCATGCACCCAGCCGACGCCGTCATCGCCGGCTCGGGCTATAACTGCTGGCAGGTGATGAAAGAGGACCTGAAGTTATCGATTCCTTAGCCACCGACGTTGAACACTTGAACCTTTGAACTTTGGAACCAGCAATTTTGTTCAAGGTTCAAACGTTCAAAAGTTCAAAGTCGGACAGAAATGTAAGAACGATGGCAAAAGTTTTAGAGTACGACGGTGTCGTCATCGGCGCGGGGCATAACGGCATGATCTGCGCCGGTTATCTGGGCAAGTGCGGCCAGAAGATTATGGTCGTCGAAAAGAACATGGAAGTCGGCGGCGGACTGGACTCCCACGAGGACCGCAACTACCCCGGCTTCTGGCACAACATCCATTCGGTCTTTCATCGCGGCTTGATGATGCTGCCCTGGTACAAAGATCTGGACCTGGAAAATTTCGGCATTCATTACTACCGGCCCGACCCCGGCGTCGTGCATCATTTTCTCGACAAGACGTATCTCGGTTGGTTCGCCGACGTGAAGCGCACCGTGGGCACCATCGAACAGTTTTCAAAGAAGGATGCGGCTTCGTTCATGGATATCTGGACGCGCTGGCAGCCGGTGGTGCAGAAGATCGTCTTCAC
>CAZILB010000205.1:0-5615 GCA_964539925.1 uncultured Syntrophobacter sp.
CAAGCCGATCGCCTCGCAATTATCGGCCGATTGAAGGCGCGGTGGCGATACCGGCGTGATTGCAGTGTTCAAACCTCGTGGCTATAAGCTTTACTGGCAACTTTGAATTGGTTTATGAGTGGGTAGATATGTTTTCACCGATAAATTCGCCGGAGCTCTTTTCAGAAAAAGATCTGTTTGCCCAGGGCGTCGCCGCCGGCGAGTTCGTCTTTTTGGCGCAAGACGGCCGGGATGCGGACGGGGCAGTTGACGACCCAAGCGTCGAGGGTCAAGCGCGCCGGACCTTGGAAAATATCGAGACCGGATTGAGAACGGCGGCGCTCGACCTGGAGAATATCGTGAGCTTGATGGTTTACTTGCCGTACTACGAGGGCGCGAAGGATGTCGCGCAGGTGCTTGCCGAGGCCTTCGGCGCGGATAACAAGAATTTTCCTGCGATCACGCTGGTCGGCATCGCGGGACTCGACGCCGGCTGTCGCGTCAGGATGGACGCCATCGCGACGGCGAGCCGCGAACGCGAATCATTCCGACATGAGGACGTACCCCTGGCGCAAGGCAGCCTGTGCCACGGCGTGCGCGTCGGCGACTTCGTTTTCCTCTCCGGTATCGATGCCACGGACGGTCAAGGCCGGTGCTTTTTGCCGCTTTCGATTCAAGCGCAGACCACTGAAACTCTCGGCCGGATCAGGACCGTTTTGGGGCAGCAGCGCCTTTCCCTCGGCGACCTCTGCCGCACTTTTATGTTTATGCCGGGAACACAGCATCGCCCCGGCTACGGCGAGGCGCGAAAAGCGATTTACAACCGGATCTTTTCCGACGATGAATTCCCGCCCAACTCCGGGATTTATGTTCCAACGCTGGGTGCCAATGTGCTCCTCCGCTCGGTCGCCGTCGCTTATCGCGGCGCCAAGGCGATCGTCGCCAGCCCCAAGGTCAGAAAGGCGCCCGGTTCGTTCTCGCAATCGATGCGGGTGGCGGACTGGCTGCTGATAGCCGGACAGGATGCCGTAGGGTTCAACCGCGAAGTGGAAGGCGAAGACAACTTCGATGGACAGGTCGAAGCGACCCTGCGTCATCTCAAAGACATCGTCGAGGAAGCGGGCGGCACGCTCGACGACGTGGTGAAAACGACCGTCTACCTGATCGCGGGTCAGGACCGCGCCGGATTCGCCAAAACCTATCGCGAATTTTTCACTCGGAATCTGCGCTCCGGGACCATGCCCGCCGGATTGACCATGGAAGTGCGGGAACTTTCGCCGCGCTGTCTGGTGGAGATCGACGCCGTCGCATGTCTGGCGCGATGAGACACCATCCGTGTTTTCGGGGCGAGCCAGTAACCCTCCGGCGGTTTTCTTTCCAGCGGCTTTGGCTTAATAATCGACGGTGACAGCGCCGCTCACTGCGATCACCGTTATGATGGGGGATCGGCACGAGCGCGGCGCAGGGCGAATTTATTATGGCAAAAGCAAAAGCGATCACCGCTCAGGACATCGAGCGATATCGGCAAAATTACGTCATCGAAAAGGACGGCATTGCCCTTTATCGGGCCATGGCGGCGGCGGAGAAAGACCGCAAGCGGGCGGAGATTTTTGAAAAGCTCGCGCAGAACGAGGAGCGCCATGCGCAGCGCTGGGCACGGCTGATCGAAGCGGGGGGCGGTCAAGTCCCGGCGCACCGCTCGTCGGCGCGGGTACGCTTGCTCGGCTGGCTGGCGCGGCGCTTCGGCACCAAGAGAGTGATCCCGATCATCAGCAGTCTCGAAGCGCGCGACGAGGCGGGCTACATGCAACAGCCGGAAGCGGAAGGGTTGCCGGCGGAAGAACGCGCCCACAGCCGCACACTCTGGGCCATGTCGGGAGGCGGCAGCGGCGTCGAAGCGATCGCCGGCACGGAACGCTGGCATTTGACCTCCAGCGGCGGCAGTCTGCGCGCTGCGGTATTCGGCGTCAACGACGGTCTGGTTTCCAATTTCAGCCTGGTGATGGGGTTTGCCGGCGCGGAAGCAAGACCCGAATATATCCTGCTCGCCGGAGTCGCAGGCTTGCTGGCCGGCTCATTTTCCATGGCCGCAGGGGAGTATGTTTCGGTGAGCGCCCAGCGCGAACTGTTTGAACAACAGATCGCCATGGAAAAGCAGGAATTGGAAATGTCGCCCAAGGAAGAGGAAGAAGAACTGGCGCTGATCTATGAAGCGAAAGGCATTCCTGAGGACCAGGCGCGCGCACTGGCCCGGCGCATCATCGAGAACCCGAAAACGGCCATCGACACGCTGGCCCGCGAGGAGCTCGGCCTCGACCCGTCGCAGCTCGGCTCGCCTTGGGGAGCTGCGGCAAGTTCTTTTTCGGCTTTTGTCGTGGGCGCTTTTGTGCCGGTGTTCCCCTATCTATTTACCGCGGGAACGGCGGCTTGGCTGGTGAGCGGCTTGTTGAGTTGCCTGGCGTTGTTCGGCGTCGGCGCGTTGATCTCCATATTCACCTCGCGTGGACCGTTTCTCAGCGGGCTGCGCATGCTCGGCATCGGCCTGCTCGCTTCGGCGATCACCTACGGCGCGGGCTGGCTGCTCGGCATCTCGGTTTTGGGCTGACTAAAAATGCGGACGGGGCCAGCGCAGCGGAGCGGAAACCAATGACTGGAATATCTCGCGAAAAGCCCGCAAAGGGAGGACAGGCCAAGGTTTAGGTTAAGGCACAGGCCCTTCGCAACCTCGACCTTAAACTCAAGCTATCCTCGGCGTGTTCCGCGCCTCCTTGGTGACGAAAAATTTGCATTCTTTAGCGTTGCGGCTTGCCTTCGAGCAGGTCCTTGAGCTTCATGCCGAAGTCGGCATTGTCGTAAAAGCCGCGGAAGCGCTCCGCGCCGGCGCCGATGGCGCCCACGAGGACGGGCTGGTTGGTGTGAGCCGAGGTCTGCCAGTAGATCTGAGTATTGTTGGCGATCATCATGCCGAGCGCTTGCGCTGTGAAATCGGTAAACAGCGTGCGCGAGAGGGGGCGGCGCTTGACGATGGCTTCCTTGAATTCCGCCGCCAGAGTGAATCCGGAGAAATGATCCTGCATCAATTTGTCGACGGCTTCGGGAGTCGGGTTTCGCCCGAGTATCTGCGAGGCTTTGCGCAGGGAGATCGCGATCGACTCGATCTTCTTTAAATCGCCGAAGGTGCCGGCTTGCCGGTTGTCTCCCTTCGTGCTGCTCAAGTCTCTGAGCGCCTGCGTAAAGCCAAGGCCGCCGGTTTCATGGTCCGAAGTGACCAGGATCAAGGTCTCGCGTGGGTACTTGCGGTAAAACTCATAAGCGAGTCCCACGGCGCGGTCGAACTCGCGATATTCGTGGATCACCGAGGCGACGTCCGTAAGGTGGCCGGCGGTGTCGATATTTTCGGATTCGATAAATACGAAAAAACCATTCATGTTGTCTTCGTGCAAGATTTTTATTGCGGCGCGCGTCATATCGTAGACCGACGGCTCGGTATTCTTGTCGCGGTCCAGTTCGAAACTCATGTCGCCCAGGCTGAAAAGCCCCAGGACCTTGCCGCTGGCAACGCCCTCGAGGTCGTGCTTATTCGCCAGTTTCCGGTAGCCTTTCTTTTCGAACGCGGCGATCATGTTCCTTTCGTCCGCGCGCCGGCTGCCGGGCTGGCCTCTGGGTAAAAATTGATCCTTGCCGCCGCCCAGGAGAACCTGGGGCTCCAACTCCAGGTAACGGTCGATGATGGCGGCGAAATCCCGGCGGTTGGCCACGTGGTTGACGAAAGCGGCGGGACTGGCGTCGTAAATCGCCGCGTTGGTGATCAGGCCGAGCCGCATGCCGCGCCGGCGCGCGATCTCCATCGCGCTTGCTCTCGGCGTGCCGTCGGCGCAAATGCCGAGGGCGCCGATGTTGGCTTTGCAGCCCACCGCAAGGGCCGTGGCGGCGGCCGCCGAGTCGGTGGACAGGGAGTTGGCGGCATGGGTGGTCATCACGCCCAGGTGGCCTTCCTTCATGACCTTATCGACGAGCGTAAAGTCTTGATTATAGATTTGCATGCTGTATTGCCGGGCGATTTCCAGGTGGGCCATGCCGGCGCCGTCCGCGAGGAACATAAAAACGTATTTTGGTATTGCCGGATCGGATTCGATTTGAGCCGGCGAAATCGTCGGGGCGGGCGCCACAAACAGGAATAGGACGAGAACGCCAAGAATGCGATTCAAAATTCGACATCGAAGTGTTTTCGACATCACGATCCTCCGCGCGCTGCGGTCATTCGGCGATACTCAAGCCACAGAGACACGATCGTATAGTAGGCTGGAAAGAGCAGCGAGGCAATCACCAAGACCCTCGGCGGTGCCGGAAGGGCGAGTATGATCCAAAGCACGGCAAGACCCCAAACGGCGCCGAGAGAATTGGTCGAAACGCGAAATCGCGGGCTGCGGCTAGGATAGATATATCGGATCGGGATGAAGACCAGAATCGATAGGACGATAATTGAAAAAGCATTGATCCAGAGCGGTGTTTGGAGCACGTAGAGGTAAAACACCAGGATATTCCAATAGGAGGGGAACCCGAGGAAAAAATAGTCCGCGGTCTTGGCCCCTTTCTGGCAAAAGCCATAGGCGCTGGCGAGAAGCGGCAAGGCCGCAAGCCAGATAGCGTCCTCGGCGGGTAGGAGATTTGCCCGCAGCAGAAACAGGCAGGGCACGATGGTGTAATTGAAATAATCGACGAGGTTATCAAGCAGATCGCCGTCGAACCAGGGAAGCAGTTCTTTGACCCGGGCCGCGCGTGCCAGAGCACCGTCGCTGGCGTCGATCACCACCGCCAGCGCCATCAAGAGAAGGGCGTCTCTAAACTGTCCTTGTTCGATGAAGAGTAAGGTTAAGAAGCCGACTACGGCGCCGCTGGCAGTGTAACCATGAACCAGCCAGGCGAGGATCAGGCTCCGGGTCATCCGGCCGGCTTAACTGGCGGAAGCGGTGAAACTGGCTCTGTTTTTGAGGCGGGCGATCCAGGCGGCGGTGTTTTTGTACTTGGTGCCGTCCACCATGATGTTCAAGCGATCCAAAAGGTCGAGGTTCGACATGAAGGCGACATCGGCGAGGCTGAAGGATCCGACCAGATAGTCTTTGCCCTCCAGCTCGATTTCGAGCCGATCAAAACATTTCGTGATCTCGGCTCTGGCATTGTCGATGCGCTGGTTGTCGCGTTCGCTTTCCGGCTTGCGTATTTCCTGAATGATCTGGACGAAGTAGGGGTTGAAGTGGGTGTCCCGATAGTCTTCCAATAGACGCGCCCGCGCGCGGCCTTCCGAGTCACTCGGCATCAGCGGGGGATAAGGGTATTCGTCCTCAAGGTATTCGTTAATAATGGTGGAGTCGTAAAGGACAAAGCCTTCGTCATCTATGGCCGGCACTTGGCCGAAGGGATGAATTTTTAAATAGTCCGGGTTTTTTTGTTCCCGCTTGGTAAGGTCAACGTTGATCCGCTCGAATTCAAGTCCTTTCTCCAACAGGGCAATCCGCACCTTGCGGGAATTGGTCGAGGGCGGAAAGGTGTACAACTTGATCATCGACAACGTCCTCCTTAATCCTCACAACTTCGCGCATTCTAGCACAAGGTTGTAAAGCCTGCGAGTGCTTTTT
>CAZILB010000206.1:0-5588 GCA_964539925.1 uncultured Syntrophobacter sp.
AGCGTTTGCCTGGCGTTGGGCCGAAACGGTTTCATCTTGCGTTTGCGATACTCGCCCACCGTCGATGCGTCAATTTTAAAATAGAGCCGCCCTTTGTGCACAATGCCGAAAAATGTTTCCTCCCGATAGAGCCTGAACCCGCCGAACATCCGCCGCGCCTCAACGCCGTCCAACTCCTGGAGCTGATCGAGAACAAAATCCCTGAACGACTCATCTTGCGCGTTCATCGCGTATCTCTGCTCCAAAAACGTTGAACTTTTGAACCTTGAACTTTGAACCCTAACCGAGCGCAAGCGCGGTTATACCGACCACCATCGCTCCCGCCGCCGCCAGCCGCCGCGGCGCTTCGCCTTCGGCGAGCAGGCGAGCGCCCATCGCCGTGCCGACGAGAATGCTAACCTCACGCGCCGGCGCGACGTAGCTCACCGGCGTAAAGGTCATCGCCGTCAACACGAGGATATAGGAAAGAGGGATCAAGACCGCGATGGCGACGGCCTCATACTTATGCTCGCGCCATTCCGCGATGGTTTCATCGGTGTATCTAACGGCGAGGGGCGTTAGAAAAAGCGCTCGGCCGACGTTGGCGCCCCAGTCGAGCACCAGCGGCGCGATGCCGAAGCGGCTCACCGCTTGCTTGTCCCACAGCGTATACCCTGCGATGAATAGCCCCGTGAGCAGCGCGTAGAGCACAGCTTTTTGATCGGCGCGTTCGCTTAGTTTGGCCAAGTTGCCGCTCAGCATGACCACACCGCCGATAATCAGGAGCGCTCCGATCATCGCCATCACCGAAGGCCGCTCGCCGAGAATCAAGATCGCGGCGATGCACGACAGCAGCGGTCCGGTGCCGCGCGCTAGCGGATAGACCAGCGACAGATCGCCAACGCGATAGGCCTGATTGAGCAGCACGAAGTAAAACGAATGCAGCGCCGCGCTGCCGGCCATCATGCCGATGGCGACCATGCCGATCTCCATCTCAAAGATCTCGATGATGGCAATGGCCGCCGGTGCATAGAGCAGCGCCGATAGCACGGCTACCAGCCAGGTAAACGTGGCGTGGCCGCTCGCCTGCTTGTTGATCAGGTTCCAGGTGGCATGGATAACCGCCGCCGCGAGAATCAGCGCCAAGGCCCAAAGGCTCATGGGAAAAAAACCGCAGCCGCGGTTAGCGGTCCGGCAAATTGCTTAAAAGCAGTGGAGGGTGTCGACGAGCTCCGCATGAACGACCGTAGATCGGTCTCGATTTGGGGCACACGCAAATGCCGGAGACGGCCTGGAATCCAGGAATTTTCGTCGGACCGTATGGCACACGCCCTTTCTGGATAGCGGCTTTCGCCGGTATGACGGCTGGGCTTGAACGACCTATTCATCGTAGCTCTTGGATCGGCACACTAATCGGCCAACGGAGCGATGGCGTCGCCGACGCGGATCACCCCGCCGCTGACGATCTCGGCGCGCAAGCCGCCGCGGTGAATCAAGCCGCGCAGGGTTCCCGGCCGGGTGAGTTTTTCGAGATGGGCGCAGGGCTCGCAGAGCCGCGTGCCGCGCAACATTACCGGCCCGACGGTAAATCGGCGGCCAACGAGATGATTCAGGGCCGTACCGCGCGTCACGACGTTGCGGCGCGCCAGCGCCGCGTCGATTTCGACGTGGTATTCCCGCTCCAGGGCTTCGATGGCCTCGCTTTCGATCAACGTCACGTGGCGTCCCGAGCCAGGGTCGTTGGAAAAGGTCCCAACCTTATTGAAATAGCGGTCCCCTTGCAGCCCCAGCCCGACCACGGCTTCAACGCTGCTCACCGTTTGCATGGGCGCCGCGGCGGCAGGCGCGACATGAAGAGATACGACAACGCCGGACTGAGACATGGCACACCTGTTGATTCTTCCGTCCAAGTTGTTTGACAGAACACCCTTGAGAACTTTCCTCGCGCCAAGCGCGCTAAGAAAGGCTGAGGTTGAGGATCAGATTAAGGGAAAGTCAAGAGCAGCCCCAAACGTTCATCAGCTTAACCTCACCCTGAACCTTAACCTTCCCCTCTTGCGACCTTTGCGCTCCCTTCGACTCCGCTCGAGACATGCTTCGCGCGAGATACAGTCCTATCTGTTTATCCTTCATCGCGAAATTTCAAATGCTTTTACCTAGCGTTTACGCGCCACCAGTGCCGCGATTTCCGGCGTCTGCATGGCCTCTTTTAAAATGCCACAAGTGCCCTTTTCCAAAATCTCCTGGGCCAGACGTTTTGTGCCGGTGATCGCGGCTTTCATGAAACCCGAGCCGTAGCTCACCCGCGCCACACCCAGATCCTGCAACGCCTTCACACTCGGCGATTGCGCTCCGGCGAGAATGCTAACCGGCGCTTTGACTTCCGTGGCGACGGTGCCGATGGTTTCAGCATCGTGCAAACTCAGGTAAAAAATGCAATCGGCGCCGGCTTCGGCGTAGGCGTTGCCCCGCCGGATCGCTTCGTCGAGCGCTTTCTTGGGATCGCCGGGCATGACGTGAAAGGCGTCGACGCGGGCATTGAGAAAAAACTCGCTTTTAAGCTCGCGCTTGGTGTCCATCACCGCCTTGATTTTGCGCAATTGTTCCCCAATCTCGACCAAGCCGCCCTTGCCTTTCGCCGCGCCGTCTTCGAGGTTCATGCCGGCGACACCCCGGGCCACGAGTGCGCGCACCGTGTCTTTGACCCCGGCCTCGTCGCCGAAGCCCCTTTCGCCGTCGGCGTTGAACGGAAGATTGACGGCGGCGGCGAAGCTGCCGCTCATTTGCAGAAACAGGTCGCGGCTCATCACTTCGCCGTCAGGATAGCCCAAGGCCGCGGCGATGCCGCCGCTGGTGCCCTGAATCGCCTTGAAGCCCATGTTTTCGAAAAGCAACGCGCTCAAAACATCGTAGGCGCCCGGCATGACGAGAATCTCCGGCGCGCGCACTAACTGCCTAAGTCTTCGACTCTTCTCGTTGGCCGCCAAAAGAACATCGGCCGCAATCGGCTCCATATGGCCCTCCTTGTTTCACCGCGTTGACAGTTGGGGTGTATCGTAAGTCTTAACCACAGTTGGACGCAAGCCTTTAGCACGCCCACGAACACGATCACGCTTTTCCCGTCCCAACTTCATCCTTCATCCCTCTGATTTTTTCTCTTTCCTCGCGCCTCACGCCTCAAGCCTCTCGCCTCATGAACCATCTGCCGATGCGCTATCCCCGCCTCGTCGAATACCGGTCCGACTGAGCGAAAGCCAAGCTTCTGGTAGAAGCCGATCACGGCCACCTGCGCGTGCAGATAGATTTTTCGCACGCCGAGTTTTTTCGCTGTCGCAAGCGCGCGTTTGAGCAGTTTCGCTCCCACGCCCTTGCGCCGATGACTCTTCAGCACCGCCATGCGGCCGATCTTGGCGTTGCCGCGGCGCATGACGATTCGCGCGGTACCCACCGGTCTGCCTGAGACGGAAGCAAGAAAATGGATCGCGTTCCGGTCGTCGCGATCGAGCTCGATCTCTGCCGGCACACCCTGCTCCTTTACGAAAACGCGCATGCGAATGGCAAAGGCTTTCGCCTTTGCTTCATCGGAGGAAATCTGTCTGACCTGTATCATCCTTGTTGCAGCCACTTTTAAATCAAATTTTGGATCTTGCGGCTAATCGCCCGCGAGGTGTTGCCCGCCTTTCGTTGGTCGATCTTATTCGAACTCGCTCAGCAGCCGGCCGTAGCCCGCAATCGGCTGACGCATATTCATGAGCCGGAGCGCTTCCCACACCCAAGCTTGCGTGTTGGTGACTACCGGCTTGCCATAGTCCTTCTCGATGCGATCAATGACGGAGATCGTGCGCCATTTGTTGCACGGCAGATAGATGCCGTCCGCGTCGGAACGCTCGCGGAATAGAGCCGACGCGAGATCATAGCCGCTCTCCGGCGCCAGCTCCCATATCGCGTCGGCGTTGGGACAGCCGAGACCGCGAAAGGCGACGACCTCAATCCCGTAGTGGGCGAGAAATTTGACCAGCCGTTCGTCTTGATCTTCTGGAAACGGCGAGGCCATGACGATGCGCTTGAGGCCGAGCGCCCGGCAGCCGCGCACCACCGCCGTCAGCACCGTCGACGCGGGCACGGGCGTAATCGACTTGACCAGATCGAGGATTGCCAAATCCGAGCCCGGCCCTTTGTAAGAAAGAAACAGCTCTCCGGTGACCATGAGAAAATCGAGCGGCCGGCCCGCCAGATCGCGCACCAGATCCGCGAACATCAGCTCGGCGCGGTGAAATTCATCGTCGGTATATCTGCCGACTTTCAACGTCCGCCCTTCGATCTTTATTCCCGGCGGAAAGACCCTGTAAACATCCACCAAAGTATCCTCGCTGTAATTGGGTGAAATCAGTCCGGTGAGTTTCATGCGATGTCTCCGATGTGTTTGTATGTCGACTCGCTCAGCTAAATTAGAGCAACAGCCGCACGATAAGCAAGGCGATCATGACCCGCCTGCACTATCGCCAATGCCTAATTCCTTCGGGCGGACACGTGGGTCCGCCCCTACTGTTGCCTTACGCCTCGCGCCTCACGCCTCTGCCAATTTGACATCCCCCAAAGTTCTCGGATAGGTTCGGCCAAAGTTGTCGTTCCCAAGCCGCGCCGCAGGCGCAGGAGGCTTTCGCCATGTCGAAGATCAAAACCATCAGCCATGTCGTGCTGTACGTCGACGACCTCGACAAGATGGTCGCCTTTTACCGGGACGTGCTCGGGTTGGTGAAATACCGGGAGAACGCCGGGCGCATGGTGTTTCTAACCCCCGATCCCGAGCTCGACGATCACCAGATCGCGCTCGCCAAGGGACGCGAGGGCAGCGCCAAATTGATCGGCCACATCGCCTGGAAAGTCGACACGCCCGCGGATGTAAAAGAATACTACGAGAAATTTAAAGCCCTGGGCGTACCCATCGACCACTGCGTCAGCCACGCCTATGCCGAGATGGGCAACACGGTCTCCTGCTATTTTCTCGATCCTGAGGGCAACCGGTTGGAAATCTACGCGCTCGTGCCCGAGCGCGACGAGGCGCGCACCAACCGCCCTCTCGATCTGGACAAAAGTGTCGACGATATCGTCGCCCAGGCGAGCGGACTCGGCGCGGCAAGCCTTTAGCCCGCATCGGATTTCTCGGCATGAGAACAGCGTAGCCCGGGCACGGTTCTTGACTCGCAGGTGGAAATTAATGAGAGTATCTTGTGCGCAAATTTTGGCCTCCCGGAAGGGTGCGCACGGATTAGTTGGAATAAATTCACAAAGGAACGTACATCAATGAAACAAACCTGCTTCGTCTGTCAAAACGTTGACTGCCTGAGCCGCGGCTCTGAAGCGCTGATGAAAGAGCTCACCGACAAAGTTGCCGCCCAAGGGCTCGACGCCGAGGTCAAGCCTTATATCTGTTTCGGCGGCTGCGATTTCGGCCCCAACATCGTCGTCCACCCGCAAAAAGTCTGGTACGCCGGCGTGAAAAATGAAGACCTGCCGGAGATTCTCAAGTCCCTAGCCGGCGGCCCCGCCGTCACCCGCCTCGACACCATCGACCCGGCATTGAAAGAAATCGTCTTCTCGCTGCTCGA
>CAZILB010000207.1:0-5582 GCA_964539925.1 uncultured Syntrophobacter sp.
TTCGCCCTGAGCATTTTTGCGCGGCCCCCAGGCGCCGTAGGCCCTCATCACTTCGACTTGAGGATCGGATAAGAGCACAAACGGCAGGTTAAACTTGGCAATAAATTGATTGTGTGAATCAATACTGTCTCGGCTCACGCCGAGAACGACGGTATTCGCTTGCGTTACAGTGTCCATAGCGTCGCGGAACCCGCACGCCTCTTTGGTTCAGCCGGGTGTGTCGTCCTTGGGATAAAACCAAAGGATTACGTTTTTACCGGCGTACTCGGATAGCGAATGCTGCTTGCCGTCGCTACCCGCGAGCGTAAAAGCCGGCGCTTTCTGTCCTTCAAGACCTGCCATTGTGTCACCTCCGTGGTAATTGATCTGATCATTTACTAGCACACCGCTTAACCCGCAATCAATCAGGCGGGCGACCGCGATACCGCCCGACGATTGGATCCCCATGCCGAATAGGCTTTCCATTGTCAATTTTGCAACTAGAGGCTATATTTTCTCAACGATGAGCAAGACATTGCCTCTCGGGGAATTCCACCATGCGAACGGCGCGGCCTTTGCCGAACGTGACGGCTGGCTCCTGCCGGCGCATTTCGGCGATCCCGCGGCGGAGTATCGGGCGGTGCGCGCCGCAGCCGGCCTGTTGGATCGATCACACCGCGGCTTATTGCAATTTACGGGACCCGACCGCCTCTCCTTTCTTCAGGGCATGCTGTCCAACGACCTCAAGTTGTTGAAGCCCTTCGACGGCCAGTACGCAACCTTGCTCACCCAGCAGGGGAAAGTCATTGCCGACGTTCGCGTGCTCTGTTCGCTCAACTCGTTTTATTTGGATTTCTGGGAAAGTTTGAAAGGCAAGATTGTCGATCATCTCAACCGCTACCTGGTGGCCGACGAAGTGGAGATCGCCGACCGTTCGGACGAATACGCGACGCTCTCCGTCCAGGGCCCCCGGTCCGAGGCGCTTTTACGGGAGCTTGTCGGACAGGTAGAACTCCCCCGCCTGCTGTCGGCTCACGCCATGATCCACAGCGACAGCGCCGCGGTCTGCGTCGTCAACGCGAACCACACCGGCGAGGCCGGATTCGATTTGATCATTCCTAGGGCCGTTC
Organism: uncultured Syntrophobacter sp.; assembly: GCA_964539925.1. Lineage (GTDB taxonomy): Bacteria > Desulfobacterota > Binatia > UBA9968 > UBA9968 > DP-20. Next base: position 1,110 of record CAZILB010000207.1, read on the forward strand.
TGGGTAACATCGCGCGCCGTTTGACCGAGATGGGCCCCCGGTTCTCAGCACGATGGGTCGGAGAAGAGACCCTGGATATTTTGCGGGTCGAAGCGGGTATTCCGCGGCACGGCGTCGATTTTACCGAAGACAATCTACTTCTGGAAGTGGGCATCGAACATGCCGCGAGCTTTAACAAAGGTTGCTATCTGGGGCAGGAAGTGGTCGAGCGCATTCGCTCGCGCGGCCATGTGAACAGGAAACTCTGCGGCCTGTTGATCGAAGGTCCATCGGCGGCCAAAGCCGGTGATCTCGTGCAAGCGGACGGCAAAGACGTGGGCAAAGTCACCAGCTCAATCATTTCGCCCCGGCTAAAACGGCCGATCGCATTGGCCTATGTGCACAAGGACTATTGGGCGCCGGGCACGGAAGTCACCATCCTGGCAGGCGATCTGTGGATCACGGCGACCGTAAGTCGATTGCCGTTTTCAGGCTCCTCTTGAATCCCGACTTCAACTCCGTATATTAATCGGAACTTTCGCGCTGACAAGAAAGGAATCTGAGAATGGCCAATTTCGTAAAGGTTTGCAAAGTCGGCGACGTCAAAGCCGGCTGCGGCAAGAGCATCGAAATCGACGGCAAGGCCGTCGGCGTTTTCAATATCGACGGCAAGTTCTATGCCCTCAACGACGTGTGCGGCCATCGCGGCGGACCCCTGGCCGAAGGCGAGCTCGACGGCACGACGGTCATCTGCCCCTGGCATGGCTGGCGATACAACGTCACCACGGGGGAAAACGAATTGCTGCCCAATTTGCCCACACAGAAATTTGACGTGACGGTCGAGGAAGACGACATTCTGGTGGATCTGTCGTAAGCTTTTTCGCGCCGAACAAGCGATTTCCGGCCCACGCCTGGCGGCAGCGCGTGGGCTTTTTTTATCTAGCCTTTGCCGTAAATTCTGATGAAATCGTTGAGCGCGTCTCGAGTGCTGTCGAAGGCTAAATCCTGCCACGGAACCTCATCGCGACGAAAGATCCGAGCTTCGAGAGATTCATCGCCCGCTGCGAGCTCGCCGCCAATGACATCGGCGACATAAACCACAATGACGTTGGGGGAGCGGGCATAGGAATACACGTTGAGCAAGGGCCCCAATTGGACGTCGAGCTGTGATTCTTCCTTGGTCTCCCGCACGGCGGCGCCCTGCACGCTTTCGCCGCGGTCGACGTAGCCGCCGGGAAATACCCACTTGCCAAGAGCCGGTTCCACGCCGCGCTTGAGCAAGACGATGCCGTCGTCCAGCGGGATAACCGTACCCGCGACGACCTTGGGATCCTGATAAAAAATGAACGAACAGTCCTGGCAGACAAGACGCTTTGGTTCGCTCACCTTGACGACACGCTTGTCCAAGCCGCCGCCGCAGCGCGGGCAAAAACGGTATTCGATATGGCCGTGGGCCTGATGATGGTGCGGGCGCTGCTCTGATGCCATACTTGTCTTCTAACGCATATTCACTTGAAACAAAAGAAGTTTTCTGCAATCGTCGAGTATGCTGCGAGCGTTGATTTTCGATTTCAACGGCATCATCGTCGATGACGAACCGATCCACTTTCAACTGTTCCAGAGGGTCCTGGGCGAAGAAGGCATTATCCTCATGGAAAAGGCCTACTATGAGCGCTATTTGGGTTTTGACGACCGCGGCGCCTTCGAGGCTGGCTTTAGGGAAAATCGACGGCCATTGGATGCCGCCAAGCTTCAAGAACTGATCGACCGAAAAGCGCGCTATTATCAGGACACGATCCGCAACCACGTCGCGATCTTTCCAGGCGTAAAAAGGCTGATTTCGGCGCTGGCTCCGATCCTGCCCCTCGCCGTCGCGTCCGGCGCGCTGCGCCACGAGATTAAAACGATCCTCGCCACCGCCGGATTGCTCGATTTTTTTAAAGCTATCGTCAGCGCCGAGGATGTAGCGCGGGGGAAACCCGAGCCGGAAATTTTCTTAACAGCGCTCGCGGCGATCAACGCGCAAAATAACGGCGCGCCGATCGCCGCCGCCGAATGCCTCGTCATCGAAGATTCTAAAGAAGGTATCCGCGGCGCCCGCCGCGCCGGCATGAAATGCCTGGCCGTCACCAATTCGCATCCGGCGGAGCTTCTCACCGAAGCGAATGCCGTAGTCAAGAGCCTCGAAGAAGTGACGCTGACGTTCCTACAAAAGCTGTGCGATTAACATTCCAGATTTGGCGAAACTACAAGCTCGCAAACCGCAAGTAACGCGCTGTTCCTGCAATCGTTCGGGGGGTAAAAATGCGAATGCAGGGGTTTCAAACCCGCCCCTTGTATACATTTTCATTCTTCGCGCCGCCGACGAGGTGTTATTGCAGGTTATTTCGAGGCTGAGCCAAAGAATCTGCCTTTTCCGGATTTGCGGGACAAGCAGATCCTTCACTACCGTTCAGGATGACATTCCAGTTCAGCGCCATTCTGAGCGCAGCGAAGAATCCCTTGTGCCATAACATTCGTGAACAGTCCCCACGTAACCATCAAACAAGTCGCTACCCGACAGCCGTTTCCCCGAGTGGCCGAAGGCGTACCCCTCGATGCGCGCTCCGCGCTACTCGGGGCCGTCGGGGCGCACCAATTGTTTTTAACTCTGCTTTATGGCACTAGGGCCAACCATGACTGAAGCCAAATGGTACCACGGGATCACTCCCTATCAGTGGCGAGTCCTGATCTGCGCCTCCCTCGGCTGGGCTCTCGACATCATGGACGGCTACCTCTACGCCATCGTGCTGTTCCCGGCCATGAGCGACCTTTTGGGCACGACGGAAAGCGCCGTCATCGGATGGTATGGCGGCATCGTGCTCAGTATTTTCATGATCGGTTGGGCCCTCGGCGGCCTGATCTTCGGCCCCATCGCCGATCGCTACGGCCGCGCCAGAACCATGGCGATCACGATTTTGATCTACGCCACATTTACCGGTCTTTGCGGCCTCGCGACCAGCTGGCAGGAAATGGCGCTCTATCGGTTTCTGACCGGGCTCGGCATCGGCGGCGAATGGGCCGCGGGCGCGGCGTTGATCGCCGAAAGCTGGCCGGAAAGGTCCCGCGCCAAGGCCGCGGGCATCATGCAAAGCTCCGGCGGCATCGGTTTCTTTCTGGCTTCCCTTCTCTATCTTTTCGTCGGCCCTTACGGCTGGCGCTGGGTCTTCGCCTTCGGGATATTGCCGGCCTTCGTTGCCTTTTACATCCGCCACTCCCTCGAAGAACCGCAGCGCTGGGTGCGCGCGAAAAGCACGGGGAACCCGTTCCCGGCGCTATTCCGCCGCGGCATCCGCCGCGATGTCATGATCGGCACCGGTCTGGCGGTCATTGCGACCTTCGGCTATCAAGGCGCCATCCAGTGGGTTCCGAGCTGGGTGAGCGCCATGCTCTACGCCGAGGGCGCCAAGTCCGCCATTCCCCAGGTGAGCCTGATCACCGCCGTGCTCAACTTCGGCGGCATGATCGGTTGTCTCTGCTTTCCCTTTGTCGCCGATCGGTTCGGTCGAAAACGGGCTCTGTTCGTTTATTTCCTTGGCGCGCTCTCCTTCGTGCCGACAACGTTTCTGCTTGCCGAGAATTTTACTCAAGCCCTGCTGGTGTCTCCGATAATGGGATTCTTCGCTGCCGGCGTATTCACCGGCTTCGCGGTTTACTTTCCCGAGCTGTTTCCGACGGCCATCCGCGCCACCGCCCAGGGCTTCTGTTACAACTTCGCCCGCTTTTTCTCCGCCGCGGCGCCCTTTGCCGCCGGCGCTCTCGTATCGACCCACGGCGCCTTCGCCCCGGCCATCGCGATCATCAGCAGTATCTACGCGGTCGGGCTGGTCGTGTTATACTTCGCCCGAGAAACCGCAGGCCGGGCGCTGCCGGACTGAATGAAACCTCAGGTAAACAAGATTGTGTCTTTTTCCATTACCTTGGCGCCTTCGCGCCGTGGCGGGAGCAATATCCGACTCCGATTGATTTCGATTTGCGTGGATCGCGCAAATGTTGAACTCTAGTAATACGGAGGACGCTTCCCATGTTTTCCATGCCGATCATCGATTTGCTCGCCGAAGGGCGCAAACTGTCCGAAACCGGCCGGCGCGTGAGCGTGCTCTGGCAGCATGACGACACGCTGGTTTTTCTCGCCCGCGGGCGCGAGTATCGCAGCGAGTTTCATATCAACCCGAGCGACGAGACCATGCAGATGATCAAGGGCGAGATGCGCCTGCACTACCGCACGCCCGAAGGAAAAGAAGAAGTCGCCGTGATCGCCGAAGGCGCGATCATCTACACGCCCGCCGGCACGCCCCACTCGCCGCGCTTCCCGCCCGACGCCTTCGCGCTGATCTCCGAGCGCAAACGCCGCCCCGGCGAAATCGACAAGTTTCACTGGTACTGCCTGAAATGCGATACCCTGTTGCACGAGGAGCGCTTCGTCGTCGAAGACTACGCCCTCGACCCGGTCTC
>CAZILB010000208.1:0-5566 GCA_964539925.1 uncultured Syntrophobacter sp.
CGGTTAGCGCTCTGATCGACGATAAGTTTGGCGGCTTCCCGGTGGTCGACCAAAACGCGGGGCTGGTCGGCATCGTGACCTATATCGATCTGCTGCGCTGCTTCTTGAATCGACTTCAGGAAGATTGAGCACATTGCCTCATGTCGGGGGGAGCAAAATCGAGACAGCCCATGTCCATTCCCAAACCAAAGGTCGGGCCTCGCCATAGGAACCTCGCCGCCGAAACGCGTCATCCCTCGATGTCTGTGATCGCCGCCTTCTGGACCAAGCTCGCCAAACATCTGGCTCTGATTGCCGGCTTGACGATCGCCGGCAGCGTCACCGGCCGAGTGGTGATCAGCCAACTGGCTATTTTCTGTCTCGTCGCCGCCGCGGCGGTTGCCTATTCCATCGGACAGAGCATGAAACGTCGAGCGCCGTTGCCAGGGCGAGTGCCGATGCAGCAGCCATGATCGCCGAGCGCCTCGAGCCGGAAAAAATTCTTTTCGGGCTCAAAGGAGATTTTCCCGGGGTCATCGACCGGCTCTGCGCCCGCTCCGCGCTCCCCGAGCTGGCCGAACAGTTTCATGCCCAAAAACCCAATCATGGCGTCGACCGCTACAGCTATCTCGGCGAGGGCTTCGCCGTGCCTCACCTGCGCCTCGACAACCTCGCCGCCCCGGAACTGATCCTGGGGCTTTCACCGGAAGGTCTTTCTTTCGACGATCACAAGGTTCATGTCGTCCTGCTCCTCGCCACCCCGGCGGCACACCCGGCGCAACACCTGCAGCTCTTGCAGCGCGTCGGCACGCTGCTGCCGGCGATCCGAGATGAGCTGTTGGCTCAGCGCGACGCTCGGCGGGTGCTTCAGGTCATCGCCCGCGCCGAGCAGCAGTCGGCACTGCCGACTTACTTGAATCTGACCCAGGAGCAAATCGCCTTCGAGCTTCAGACGGATATCGCCGACGGCTTGACGTCGGCCGAGGCGCAAGCCCGCTTGGCCCGCTATGGGCATAATTCGTTGCAACGCGCGCGCCGCGACCCGTGGCATCTCAAGCTGCTGCGCAACCTGTTCAGTTTTTTCGCGATCCTGCTCTGGATCGCCGCGCTGCTGTGCTTTGTACCCGGCGTCGATCTGCCGCAGTTGGGTATCGCGATATCGACCGTGGTCGTGATCAACGGTCTGTTCGCGTTTTTACAGGAATACAAATCCGATCGCGCCCTGGAAATGCTTCAGCAACTCATCAGCCAGCGCTGTCAGCTGATCCGCGACGGCCAAGCGCAAGAAATCGACGCCGGCCAGATCGTCCCCGGAGATGTCATCGTCGTCGAGGAAGGAGATCTCGTCCCGGCGGACGCCCGCCTGGTAGAAGCCTTTGAAGTGGAAGTGGACAACTCCTCGCTCACCGGCGAATCCAACCCGGCGCGCCGCTACAAGTCGGACCAGCCGATTCTGATCCAAGGCAAGTTTCTTTGGCTCGAGTTGCCCAACGTTATCTTCGCCGGCACCTCGCTCGTGCGCGGCCGGGCCCGCGCCGTGGTCTTCGGCACCGGCATGAATTCGGAGATCGGCAAGATCGCCAACTTGACCCAGGAGATTCAACCTGAGCAGAGCCCGCTGCAGAAACAGTTGCGCGGCACGGTTTATGCCATCGCCGCTCTGGCAGGCAGCCTGGGATTGGTCTTTCTCCTTCTCGGCTGGTTGGCGGGCGGGCTCACGTTTCTCGAAGCCTTCGTCTTCTGCATCGGCCTCTTTGTCGCCAACGTCCCCGAGGGGCTGCTCCCCACCGTGACGTTATCGCTGGCCATGGGTGTCCAGCGCATGGCCAAGCGTCACGCCCTGGTCAAAAACCTGCCGTCGGTGGAGACCCTCGGCTGCACCACCGTGATCTGCTGCGACAAGACCGGCACGCTCACGCAAAATTTGATGATGGCGAGCGAGATCGCCGTCGACGGCAAAAGGATTGAAGTCTCCGGTGTCGGCTATCGGCCTCAGGGCGAGTTCAGCGTCGAGGGGAAAAATCTCTCCTTGGAAGCGATCTCCCATTGGGCGACTCTGCGCCGCTTGCTCGAGTGCGCGTACATCTGCAACAACGCACGCCTCGACAAGAGCGGCGTTGACTACCGTATCATCGGCGATCCCACCGAAGGCGCGCTGGTTTGCCTCGCCGAAAAAGCCGGCCTGCGCGGCGTCCATCAACGCCTGCACCTGAATCCCTTCGAATCGATTCGCAAACGGATGAGCGTGGTGGTCAAACCGCAGCACCAGCGGGAGCCGACCATCTTTGTCAAAGGCGCGCCGGTGGAGACCTTAGAGCAATGCGATCGTTTTTGCTCGGACGGCGAGGTGCGCCCGCTCACGGCGGCAGAGCGCCGGCGCATTCTCGCTGAGAACGATGCCATGGCGAAACGCGGCTTGCGCGTGCTGGCGTTTGCCTATCGCGACGGCGCAGAGCTATCCGGCGCGCCGTACACGACCACAGACGTCGAAACCCGTTTGGTTTACCTTGGATTAGTCGCCCTTTCCGATCCGGTGCGGACTGAAGTTCCCACGGCGATCCATGCCTGCCACACCGCGGGGATCCGCGTGATCATGATTACCGGCGACTACGCGCTCACCGCCGCCAGCATCGGGGGAAATATCGGCCTTGGCCAAGGCGCGCCGCTCAAGACTTTTACCGGTGCGGAAATTTCCGAGATGGATGACACCCGGCTGCGCGCGATTCTCGTCCAGGGGGAAACCATCTTCGCCCGAGTCGCCCCGGAGCACAAATTGCGCGTTGTCGCGCTACTCAAAGGCATGGGCGAAATCGTCGCCGTCACCGGCGACGGCGTGAACGACGCGCCGGCCTTAAAAAAAGCCGATATCGGCATCGCCATGGGCCTGCGCGGCAACGACGTCGCCAAAGAAGCCGCGCACATGATCCTGACCGACGACAATTTCAGCTCCATCGTCGCCGCCATCGAGGAAGGCCGCGCGATCTTCGACAACATCAAACGCTTCGCCGCCTATGTCTTCAACAGCAATCCGCAGGAAATGTACCCCTATATTTTCTGGGTCTTGTTTCCAGGCATGCCGCTCACCATGACCGTCATGGGCGTCCTGGCGGTGGACGTGGGCACCGATCTGATACCGGCCATGGGCCTTGGCATCGAGCCGCCGGAAGAAGGCATCATGGAACGGCCGCCGCGGCGCCGCGACGAGAAATTGCTATCCCTCGATCTCATCCTACGCTCCTACTTCGTGCAGGGAAGTTTGTTGGCGGCAAGCTGCTATGCCACCTACTATTATATGGGCTGGGTGCTCGGCGCTTGGCGGCCGGGCGACCATTTAACTTCCATGCCGCCGTCACCGCCCGGCCTCAAGCTCGATCAAGCTTCGCAAGAATACCTGCAAACCCTCACCGCTTATTTTTTCCCGACGGTGACGACACAGATCGCCAACGTCATGTGCAAACGCTCCTGGAAAAGCTCGCTCTTTTCCCGCGGCTTTGTCAGCGCGCCGCGGCGCGCTCAGATGCTCCAGGCGATCGCCGAATGGCGCCCACCGCGGGCCGCGGCGCCGCTCCCCCTCGACGGCCGGTTGCAAGGCGGGGCCACGGTCATAGTCGCACGCTCGTACGGCGCCCTCATCGCCGGCTTGCTCCTGCTGCCGTTCAGAGTGGCGTGGGTCTCTCTGTGCCGTTTGGCGGTGCGCTTTGAGCGCCCGCTGATCGCGCCGCTGGCGGTCTGGTCGGCTCGCTTCCTCGAACGCCACTACGTGCTCTTCAATCTGTTTTCCAATCCGCTGATCAACCTGGGTATTCTCTTCGAGTTGTCGCTCTGTTACGTTTTCTTTTACACGCCGCTTTCGACGGTTTACTTTTTCGCGCCCGTGCCCTGGCATGTATACCTGTTCGCCTGTCACGGCACAGTTCTCCTGATTGCCTTTGAAGAAGTGAAGAAATACTACCGCCGAAAGGGCTACAAGTTGGAGTTCCTCGGCTAGCCGAATGAATCGAGACGACCCACCATGACCATCTCTCGAACCCGCATTATTGGATCGAATATCAAGCGGCGGGTCCAATCCGCCTATTGGTTTGTTTTTTTGATCTTAATGTCCCTCTGTTCGGCTCGCCACGCAGTAGGTCAAGCCATCGAGCCATTGTCGGAGCAAATCGCCGGCGGAGAATTTTCCTACACGGTTCAGAAAGGCGATTCACTCACCGGCATCGGCGCCAGGTTCGGCGTCGAGGCCGGTTTGCTCGCGAGCGATAATAGCCTCTCGTCACGCTCGCTCTTGCAAGTCGGACAGCAGCTGCGCATCGATAACCGCCACATCGCACCGAATTTCCTCGGCGACGGCATCGTGATCAATATCCCCCAGCGCATGCTTTTTCACTTTAAAGAAGGCCGCCTAATCCGTCACTTTCCGGTGGGACTGGGCCGCCCTGACTGGCGCACGCCAACGGGTGAATTCAAAATTGTCGAAAAAAGGGCAGATCCCACTTGGCATGTCCCGCCTTCGATCCAGGAAGAGATGCGCCGCGCGGGCAGCCCCGTAAAGACTTGTGTGCCGCCCGGCCCCGACAATCCCCTGGGACGCCACTGGTTGGGGCTCAGCATCAGCGGCTATGGTATTCATGGCACGATCGCGCCGGCGAGCATTTATCAGTTTCAAACCCATGGCTGCATCCGCGCACATCCCGAAGACGTGGCCGCGCTCTTCGGCGAGGTCTCGCGCGGGACTCCCGTCACGCTGGTCTATCGCCGGCTCATGATCGCGAAAGTCGGCCCCCAGGTGTTTTTGGAAGCCCATGGAGATGTCTACAAAAAACAACCGGATGTCGAGGAAGAACTTGGTACCTGGCTACGGTCTTCAAATCTCGACTCTATGGTTGACCATCGCCTCGCACGGGATATAATCCGCAAACAAGAGGGCATCGCCCGAGACATTACCAAGGAACTGGAGTTCGAGATTCGCCATGAAGGGCCGCGTAAACTCTCCGAAAGGGAATCCTCTGTCCGCCGGGGAAAATGACTTGCCGCTGAGCCGGCGAACTTTCGTCAAACTCGGCGCCTGGGCCGCCGTGGGCACGCTCCTGCCGGGCGCCGCGCTCGGCTCCGGCACGCATGCCGGGATCCGAGAAAAATCTCTGGCGCTCTACAACACGCACACCGGGGAAGAGCTTAAAACCATCTACTGGATCGAGGGCGATTACGTGGAGGACGCTCTGCGCCAGATCAACTACCTCTTGCGCGACCGACGCAATAACGCGGTGTACGACATCGACCCCAGGCTGTTGGATCTTCTTTTTCTCATCGGCAAGAAGCTTAACGCGCGCCAACCTCTTCACATCATTTCCGCCTACCGCTCCGCCGACACTAACGCGATGCTGCGCAGCCGCAGCGGCGGCGTCGCGAAAAACAGCCTCCATCTCATCGGCAAAGCCATCGACATCAGCATCCCGGGAAAAGCGATAAGCGATCTGCGCAATGTGGCGATGGCCCTTCAAAGCGGCGGCGTCGGCTACTATCCCAAGTCAGGCTTCGTCCACGTCGATGTCGGGCGCGTGCGCTACTGGTGACCGCTGGCGCTGTCCCGAGC
>CAZILB010000209.1:0-5548 GCA_964539925.1 uncultured Syntrophobacter sp.
AAGATCGTCGAGGCGGCAAAAAAAGAAGGCAAGGTGGTCGCCTCGATTCCGCCGAGCCCGGAGTTGCGCCGGGGCATGGAGCTCGCCTTTACCCGGCGCTACGGCATCGGCGTGGAGTTCGTGCCTGCGCGCGGCGGCGCCATCGTGCAGCGGATGGTGATCGAAGCCAGAAGCGGCACCCGCTATTTCGACCTTCATATCGGCGGAACCGAGTCGGTGATCAGCGCCATGCTTCCGGAAAACATCCTCGAGCCGGTGCAGCCGTTCTTTAGCTTGCCGGAAGTGCGAGACCCCAAGCAGTGGTGGGGCGGCCATATCTGGGTCGATAACGCCAAGCGCTTCATCTATAACTTCTGCGCCTATCAAACCGTGAGCCTGTGGAGCAATCCCAACGAATACCAGCCCGCGGAATTTAAATCCTTCGACGATCTTTTGAACCCCAAGCTGCAGGGCCGCATCGGCATCAGCGATCCGCGCACGCCGGGCTCCGGCTCTTCCATGTGGTCTCATATGCTCTACATCAAGGGCGAAGAATATTTGCGACGCTTGGTCGCGCAAAAGCTTTTCATCACCCGCGACCTGCGCCTGCTTGCCGAGAATCTCGCCAGAGGCAAGATCGCGGTGACTTCAGGAATCGGCTATTCGGAATTCAGTCCATTTATCAATGCCAAGCTTCCCGTAACGCCCTTGCCGATGCCGCAGGAAGGGCTCTATGCCAGCGGCGGCTACGGCCACCTGGTGATCCTCAAGAATCAACCCCATCCCCATGCGACGCGGGTCTTTGTCAACTGGCTTTTGAGCCGCGACGGCCAGGAAATCTTTGCTCGCGCCATGGGTGTGGGCACGCGGCGATTGGACGTTGACACCAGGTGGCTCAAGGATTACGGCGTGCTCGCGGCGAAAGACGCCCTCACACTTGAGCAGTTTTATAAGATGGAAAATCAGTCCGAAGAAAAAGTTTACAAAATTCGCGAGCCCGGCGCAGCGATGGCACGAAAGCTGTTGGGGTCGTGAGGGGCAATTTGACACACGAGCGTTGCCGAGGAGGATGACCGGCCGTGGCGTTTAATGATCTGCGCGAATGGATCGCCGACCTCGACGAGCGCAGCGATCTCGCGCGCGTGGGGGCGGAGGTCGACTGGGACGAGGAGATCGGCGCGATCACGCGGGAAGTGTCGAGCCGGTTCGGCCCGGCGCTGCTGTTCGATAACATCAAAGATCACCGCGAAAGTTTTTGCCGCCGCCTTTTCACCAATGGCTCCGGCACCAGGGAAAGAGTTTGCCGCTTTTTGGGCGTGCCCGAGACGACTACGTATCGCGAACTGGTGCTGGTTTTCAAAGATCGCTTCGCCAAGCCGATCAAACCGGTGACGGTCAAGAGCGGCCCGGTCAAAGAAAATATCATTGGCGGCAACGAGATCGATCTGAATCAATTGCCGGTGCCCAAGTGGAATCCGCACGACGGCGGGCGCTACATCTGCACCTCGGCGAGCATTGTGACGCGCGATCCCGAGAGCGGCGCGCTTAACGCCGGCACCTACCGCGGCATGATCGCCAAAAAGAATACCATTGGCGTGCTGCTGGCAATGACTCAGGGCTGGGGCAAGCACTTTAGCAAATACAAAAACCGCGGCAAAGAAATGCCCGTGGCCGTCGTGATCGGCTGGGACCAGACACTTTTTGTCGCCGCCTCGACGCCGGTCAACCATCCCGAATACGAAATCGCCGGTTCGCTGCGCGGTGCGCCGGTGGAGCTGGTCCAGTGCGAGACCAGCGATTTGCTGGTTCCGGCCAGTGCGGAGATCGTGCTCGAAGGGTTCATCTCGCCCGATGCGAAAACCTACGAGCCCGAAGGACCGTTCAGCGAATATCCCGGCTACTACGCCGGGCGTAAGACGCCGAAGCACGCCATACGGGTCGAATGCATCACCCATCGAAACGATCCGATCTTTCACGGCTGTCTGACCGGCGCAAGTCCGGGCCGGACCAACGAAGCCACCACCTGGACGCCGGCGACTTTTTCGGCGATGGCCTGGCACTATCTCGAACAGGCCGGCGTGCCCAACGTCACCGGCGTGTGGCGCGGCAAGTGGCCCGAGCTTTTGCGCGTGCAGATTCAGAAGTCGCATCGCGGTCATGCCCAGCAGGTGGCGGCGGCTCTCTGGGGCTGCCATCTCGGCAACTACGCCGGCAAGCACCTGATCGTGGTCGACGACGACATCGATATTCACGATTGGGAAGCGATCGAGTGGGCGCTGTGCTATCGGCTCAATGCCGGGATGGGCGACATTACCATGCTCCCCGGCACTTCCGGTTCCATGCTCGACCCGAGCGTTCCCCTCGAAGAGCGCGACTCGGTCAAATACGGCCATGGCAAGTGGACGCGCGTGCTGCTCGACGCCACGATCAACTGGGAGTTGGAACCGCAGGAACAATACGGCGGCCATCGTTATCCGCCGATTGGCACGGCGATCTCGGCAAAGATGAGCGCCACCCTGAAACGGAGGTGGAAGGAATATGGATTCTAAGGTTCGTAATATCGGTGTCGCGCGGCCGCGGGCGAAGACCTACTACGAGCGCTGGATGGAGAAAGAGGGCGTGCCCGTCGTCGAGGGCTTCGGCGTCACCGACGTGCGCAAGATCGCTCTGGGCCCATGGCCGCGTCTGGGCTGCGAAGGAGCCTACCTGCATTTGCGCGGCCTGGAAGGGATTACCGGTGTCTACATCGGCAAGATTGCGCCCGGCACCGCGCTCGAGCCCGAGCGCCACCTGTATGAAAAGGTCATTTATATTCTGCAAGGCCGCGGTGTCGCCGAAGTCCAGCAGCGCGACCGCGTGCCGCAAGCGATCGCCTGGCAGCCCGGCAGTTTATTTTCGCCGCCGCTCAATACTCTGCACCGATTGATCAACCACACCAACGAGCCCGCGCTGTTTTTGGCAATCACCACGGCGCCCATGGCGCTGGACCATTATCATAACGAGCGATTTATCTTTAACTCCGATTTTTCCTTCAACGACCGCTATGACGGCGAAACGAATTATTTCGAGCCGGGCAACGACCGGTACCTGGCGGCGAACAATCGTCAATGGATATGGGAGACCAACTTTATTCCCGACCTACGCAAAGCCGATATCGATGCCCAGGAGCAAAAAGGCGCGGGGGTCAACATCACCCAGTTCGAGATCTCCAACAATATTTTGATCGGCCATCTAGCCGAATGGCCGGTGGGACGCTATCACAAGGCCCATTATCACGGCGGCGGTGCCGTTCTCGTCATTCTCCGCTCGCAAGGGTATTCGCTCATGTGGCCCAATGACCTCGGCACGCGTCCCTACGAAAACGGACATGGAGATCGCGTCGTGCGCGTGGATTGGATACCGGGCAGCGTTTTCAGCCCGCCGACCAACTGGTACCACCAGCATTTCAATACCGGGGCCGAACCGGCGCTCCAGCTGGCGCTGCGCTGCGGCAGCCAGAAATTTCCCCTCGGCATCCGCGTCGCCGCGATCCGCGCGGGGGTTTACACCTCGATAAAGCAAGGCGGCACTTTGATCGAGTATGAGGACGAAGATCCGGCGATTCGCCGCAGCTATGAAGCCGAACTTGTGAGCCGAGGCATCGCGCCGGACATGAACTACGTCGCTGCGGTCAACGAGGATTTTTGATTCGTCGGCGCGCGGTCATCTCACCCACGCAGAATCAAACGAATGAAAGATGAGTCCCAAGCGTTGGAGCCGGTGATCTTCGAGCGGCCGGCCCCGCGCCCCGCGTTCCATTGGCACCTGCCGTCGCCGGGCATGATGGCGTTGATCGGCGTCGTCGCGTTTCTGGTTCTGACCCCGCTCGCGTTGATGATTCTCAACAGCTTTCAGATCGCCCGTCCCGGCCAGCCGATCGTCTGGGGCTTGGAGGGATGGGTCACGGCTTTCACTTCGCCGGGCATCGTCAGCGCCATGACCAACACTTTCTCGCTGGCGATTACCCGCCAGGCGATCGCGCTCTTGATCGGGGCGTTTTTCGCATGGCTGATCGCCCGCACCGACCTGCCGATGAAAGGCACACTGGAGTTTTTTTTCTGGCTGTCGTTCTTTTTGCCGGCGCTGCCGGAGACCATGGGCTGGATCCTGCTCTTCGATCCTAAATACGGACTGATGAACCAGGCGCTGATCGACATCGGCGTCATGAGCCAGCCGATTTTCAACATCTATTCGTTCTGGGGCATCATCTGGGCGCACATGGGCGGCAGCGTCAGCGTGAAAGTCATGCTGCTGGCGCCGGCTTTTCGCAATCTCGACGCGGTGCTCGAAGAGGCCTCGCGCATCTCCGGCGCCGGCGGGACGCGGACGTTTTTTCGCATCGTCTTGCCGGTGATGATGCCGGCGATCCTGGTTACAACGATTCTGGGGATGATCCGCTCCCTCGAAGCCTTCGAGATCGAGCTTTTGCTCGGCACGCCCATCGGACTGCAAGTTTATTCGACCAAAATCCATGAGCTGGTCACCTGGGAGCCGCCGCAGTTCGCGCCGGCGATGGCACTCAGCACGATGTTTCTCGGCGTGCTGCTCTTGATGGTGGCCTTGCAGCGCCGCTACATCGGCAAGCGCAACTACGAGACGGTGACCGGCCGCGGTTTCAGCATGCGATCCACGCCGCTTGGCCGCTGGCGCTATCCGGCCTTCGCTCTGGTGCTGACCTTTGCTCTGTTCATCACCGTGGTGCCGACGGTATTGCTGGTCACCGGGACATTCATGAAGCTTTTCGGGTTCTTTCATATCGCCGATCCCTGGACCCTGGAGAATTGGCGCGCCACGCTGAGCGATCCGGTGCTGATGCGCTCGCTGTGGAACACTGTCGCCATCGGGCTCGGCGCCGGCTTCGTCGGGGTGTTATTCTACTCGTTGATCGCCTACGCCGTGGTCAAGACGCGCCAGCACGGCCGCTGGCTGCTCGATTTTCTCTCCTGGCTACCGTGGTCGGTCCCGGGGATCTTGCTCGGCGTCGCTCTCCTCTGGACCTTCTTGCAGACGAAAATTTTCCTGCCGATCTACGGCACGATCTACATTTTGATGATCGCCATGTTGATCAAGAGCATGCCGTTCGGCACGCAGATGATTAAAAGCGTCTTGATCCAATTGGGCGGCGATCTCGAAGAAGCATCCAAGGTCTGCGGCGCCACCTGGTTCGATACCTTCCGCCGGGTGATCTTGCCGCTGATCATGCCGGCGCTGATCACCGTGGGGCTGGTGGGTTTTATTTCCGCGGCTCGGGATATCAGCACGGTGGTTTTGCTCGGCTCGGGCAGGTCGCGCACGCTGTCGCTGCTGATGCTCGACTTCGCCGCCGGGGCTGAATTCGAAAAGGCCACGGTGGTGGCGGTGATCATCGTCGGGCTGGTGGTGGTCGCGGCGTTGCTGGCGCGCGCCGTCGGCGGCAAGGTCGGCATGCGCGAATAGCGGGTGCGGCGCGAGCCACGACTTAAAGAAAATATTTAGCCGCAGAGAGCGCAAAGCCCGCAAAAAGGGGAAGAGGATAAGGCAAAGGCCTTAG
>CAZILB010000210.1:0-5528 GCA_964539925.1 uncultured Syntrophobacter sp.
TCGGAATTTCAAATACTTTCGGCTAGATTTCCCCTTCGCACTTGCGGAGTTCGTCGCCGCGGGTTGACACCCGCTTGTGGTTCACAGAGTATCAGCCCATGGAAGGCAGTTCCTTATTTCAACGTCTGAAGCGCGGCCTGACCAAGAGCCGCGAAACCTGGGTGGATAAGCTCGGCACGATTTTTCAAAACCGCCGCTGGGATGAAGCGGCCCTCGACGACATGGAAGAGAGCCTGATCGCCGCCGATGTCGGCGTCAAAGCGGCGCAAAAGGTAATGGACGAGCTGCGGCGCCAATCGCCCGGCGGCAATGAGGATATGGCGCGGGCCATGACCGAGCGCCTGCAAACCGTCCTGGTGGAAATCCTCCGGGGATCTCAACCGGCGCTGCCCCAACAATTGCCGGCGGCGCGTCCCTGGGTGGTCCTTTTCCTCGGGGTCAACGGCGTCGGCAAGACGACCAGCATCGGCAAGCTGGCCGCTCGTTATCGCGATGGCGGGAAAAAAGTCTTGCTCGTCGCCGGAGACACGTTTCGCGCCGCGGCCATCGAACAACTCGATATATGGGGGCAACGGGTCGGCGCCGAGGTCGTCAAGCATCGCACCGGCGCCGACCCGTCCGCTGTCGTATTCGACGGCATGCGGGCGGCAAAGAGCCGCGGCATCGATGTGCTGTTGATCGACACCGCGGGCCGGGTGCACACCAAGGTTCACCTGATCGAGGAGCTCAAGAAAATCTGCCGCGTTATCGCCCGCGAGCAGCCCGGAGCCCCGCACGAAACAATGCTTGTGCTCGATGCAACCACGGGGCAAAACGGGCTGCAGCAAGCTAGAGTGTTTAAGGAAGCTGCCGACATCAGCGGCATCGTATTGACCAAACTCGACGGCACGGCCAAGGGCGGCGTTATCGTGAGCATTCAGGAAGAGCTGGGCGTGCCGGTAAAATACATCGGGGTCGGCGAAGACATTGAAGATTTGCAACCCTTCGATCCGGCGCGATTCGTAGAGGCGCTTTTTGATCGATGATGCCGAAACGCGCCAGGCGAACCTTGACTTGCCGCCGCCGGCGCATTACGCTATTGAGTATCGGGCGATTCGGCGAACAAACCAGTGGGAAGTGTCATGGATGGCGAAATCAAAACCGCGGTTAAACCAGACCTGGTCCTTACCGAGAAGGCCGTCGAGCAGATAAAGCATCTGTTGGCCCGCGACCGACGCCAGGGGCACGGACTCAGGGTGTCGGTAAGCGACGGTGGCTGCTCAGGCTATTCCTACAAGCTGGATTTCGATCGAGAACAAAAAACCGACGACGCCGTGTTGGAATCGAACGGCGTCAGGGTTTTCGTCGATCGCGAGAGCGCGTCTTACCTCAATGGCACGGTCATCGATTTCGTCCCCGGCCTTTACGGCGGCGGCTTCAAGTTTATCAATCCCAACGCCACCGGGACTTGCGGCTGTGGCACGTCTTTTTCCGTATAGTTCACGTTCTTAAACGGCCGGGGCGGGGAAATGTTTCGACGGGCCCCGATTCCGTCGCGGCGCCCTTCCGGGCTCGACTGGCCGACGTCAAATCGATGATCTCAAGGACCGATCTTTGAAGGCGGTACAACTGCACGGCCAGGGCGGCGTCGACCAGCTGCGTTATGGCGACACGCAAGCCCCCCTTCTGACGGAGTCCGGGGAGGCGATCGTAAAGCTTAACGCCGCCGCGCTCAACCGCCGCGACCTGATGATTCGCCGGGGCGAGACCAAGGCGAATATCCGCTGGCCGGTAATTCCCGGCAGCGACGGCGCGGGCATCGTCGTCGCGGTGGGCGAGAACGTGAAGAGCTTGCGCGCGGGAGATGCCGTTTGCCTCTATCCTTGGTGGGGCTGCGGTCGCTGCGAAGCTTGCGCCACGGACCGGGAAACCTTGTGTATGGAGCCGCGCCTTTTGGGCGAAGCGGCAAATGGCACGTATGCGGAGTACGTGCGCGTGCCGGCGCGCAATTGTTTTCCCATGCCGCCGCATCTTTCCTTCGAAGAAGCCGCCGCGTGTCCTTCGGTATTTCTCCATGCCTGGCGCCTGCTGGTCAGCGACGCCGGAATGAAACCGGGCGAGACCCTGTTAATCACCGGGGTCGGCGGCGGTGTCGCCGCGGCGGCGCTCCAGCTGGCAACCCGGCTGGGCGCCCATGTCATCGTCACTTCGGCCAGCGATGAGAAACTGGCTCTGGCGCTGAGCCACGGTGCAGCGCAAGGCATCAATCACAGAACGACGGAAGTTGCTGCGGCGGTAAGAAGCCTCACGAACAAACGGGGCGTCGATGTGGCGCTGGATTGCGTCGGCGGCGACGGTTGGGCAAAGACTCTCGCATCGTTGGCGAAAGGCGGCCGACTGGTCAGCAGCGGAGCCATGGGCGGCATCCATCCCGCTACGGATTTGCGAAGGATCTTCTGGAACCACCTGAGAATCCTCGGCTCGAGGACGGGAACTCGTTCCGAATTTCATCAGGTGTTAAATTTCCTGGCGGTTTCACAAATCAAACCGATCATCGATCGGGTTTTTTTCCTCGAGGATGCCGCCCGGGCCCAGGAGCGCTTGGCTGAAGGTCGGCAGTTCGGAAAAATTGTTTTGCGCGTGGATGGATGATGGCGGCGGAAAGTCGATGGCATGCGCTGCCGCGACGGCGACGCGGTGATGGATAACGGAATGGCGATGCGAATTATTGGCGGACGCGCCAAAGGCCGCCGGCTGACCGTGCCGAAGGGACACGCCGTAAGGCCCACGGCGGCCCGGGTAAAGGAAGCCTTGTTCAACATCCTGCCCCATGATTTTTCGGAGATGACGATACTCGATCTTTTCGCCGGAACCGGCAATGTGAGCATCGAAGCGCTGAGCCGCGGTGCCACATCGGCCGTGCTGGTCGAAGCCTCGGCCCGCTCCGTTGCGGCCATCAGGGAAAATTTACATCGGCTCGGTCTTGGCGAGCGCGCGCAACTCTGGGCCGTTCCGGCGGCGCGAGCACTGCGCTCTCTGGCCAGGCGTGGCGCGAGGTTCGATTTTATATTTCTCGATCCCCCTTACGATCAGGGATTGGTGGCCGCATCGCTCAGGCTCATCGACTCGGGGCATTTGCTCCAAGAGTCGGGGATCTTGGTGGCCGAACACAGCGCCCGGGAAGAATTGCAAGCGCGCTATGGCGCGCTGCTCTTGAACGACCAGAGGCTTTATGGTGATACTCGGCTTTCTTTTTTCAAACGCGAAGCACGGACCAAACCTTCGATTTGAGGACAATTTTCATGGCAAACGGCAACATCGCGATCTACCCCGGATCCTTTGATCCGATCACCAATGGCCACGTGGATTTGGTCAAACGGACGCTGCGGATCTTCGAGAAGCTCATCGTCGCCATCGCGACCAATCCGGAGAAAGACCGATGCCTGTTCAGCGTTCAGGAGCGGCTCCAAATGATCAATGAAGTGTTCGCCGATCTCGGCGGGCGGGTGCAGGCGGACTCGTTTCATGGCCTGCTGGTCGAATATGCCGAGAAAAAAGGCTCCAAAGTCATCATCCGCGGTTTGCGCGCCATCTCCGACTTCGAATACGAGTTTCAAATGGCGATGATGAATCGTCGTTTGAAACCCCAGTTGGAAACCCTGTTCATGATGACCGGGGAATCCGAGTTCTACACCAGCTCCCGGCTGGTCAAAGAGGTGGTGAGCCTGGGGGGCGACGTTTCCGGGCTGGTGCCCGATAACGTGCTGAGCAAACTGAAGGAGAAGTTGCAACGTTGAGAAAAGATGCGCATGAACCCGCTCGCCGATAGAACCAGACTGATCAAGCCTTCCGTGACCCTCGCCATCGCCGCCAAGGCCGGCAAGCTGCGAGCCGCAGGCGTCGATGTCGTGAATTTTTCCGCCGGCGAACCGGATTTTGATACGCCGGAACATATCAAAGCTGCCGCGGTGGAAGCGCTGCGTCAAGGGATGACCAAGTACACCGACGTCAAAGGGATTGAACCTTTGCGCGAAGCCATCGCGCAAAAATATCAGCGCGAGCACGGCCTCAGCTATCGCAAGGAAGACGTCCTGGTGAGCTGCGGCGCGAAGCACTCGCTTTATAATATTCTCCAAGCGGTGGTCAATCCCGGCGACGAGGTCGTCATTCCCGCGCCCTATTGGGTGAGTTATTCGGATATGGCCCTGCTGGCAGGGGGGCTGCCGAGGCTCATTCCGACCACCGAAGCCGCCGGCTTTCGCATCCGACCGGAACAACTCCGTGCCGCGCTGACGCCAAAAACCAAAGTGTTTCTTTTCAACAGCCCGTGCAACCCGACCGGCGCCAGCTACAACCGCGATCACTTGCTGGCCATCGGCGCGATCCTGGAAGAAAGCCAGTGCCTGGTCGTTGTCGATGATATTTACGAGAAGATTGTTTACGACGGCTTTGAAGTCCACAACCTGGTGGCCCTCTGCCCCGGGCTCAAGGAGCGCTGCCTGATCGTTAACGGCGTCTCAAAGACTTACGCCATGACCGGCTGGCGCATCGGTTATGCCCTGGGCCCAGCGGAAATCATCGCCGCCGCCGCCAAAATCCAGAGCCAGAGCACCTCCAATCCCACCACGATAGCCCAGGCCGCGGCTTTAGAGGCGATACGCGGCCCGCAAGACACCGTCGCGATGATGGTTCGTGAATTTGCCAGACGGCGCAACGTGATCGTCGAGAGGCTCAACGCCATCGAGAACATTCGCTGCCTCAAACCGCAAGGCGCCTTCTACGTCTTTCCAAACATCTCCGGGCTTCTGGGCAAAAGCGCCGGCGACAAGCGTCTCAATACCCCCTGCGAGGTCGCCGACTATCTGCTCGACGCCGCGAAAGTTGCGGCGGTCCCGGGCGAAGATTTCGGTTCACAGGAGCATATAAGATTTTCCTATGCCACCTCGCTTGAGGATATCGAAACAGGTTGCGCCCGCATCCGAGAAGCGCTGGGCAAGCTCCGCTAGGGCGCGTTTTATGGTCTTGGCCGCCCACCGGTTTTTTTAAAAATAAAGTAATCGCGCAAGATCCGGCGATGGTCAAATACGATGGCATCGGGCAAATCGTTTTCGTGAAACAACCGCGCCGTTTTGGCATCATCGGCGCCCCGCGGCTCGCCCTGCGCGGCGGCGATAAACACCGTCGATACGGTATGATGCCGCAGGTCGCGGCGGGGATCGGAATAGCTGTGGAATTGTTCGATCAGTTCAACCTCCAAGGAGGTTTCTTCTCTCGCTTCTCGGACCGCGGCGCTTTCCAGGCTCTCGCCATAATCGACGAAACCGCCCGGCAGGGCCCAGCCATGGGGCGGATTTTTCCGTTCGATAAGAACGACGCGCCCGCCGATCTCGATGATGATATCGACGGTCGGCAATGGATTACGGAATTTTTCGCTCATGGTTCATCCCTAACTTGACTCTCCGCTGAGCGCAAGGTACAAGATTCTTTCACACACTTGTCGCGGGGTGGAGCAGTCTGGTAGCTCGCAAGGCTCATAACCTTGAGGTCCC
>CAZILB010000211.1:0-1116 GCA_964539925.1 uncultured Syntrophobacter sp.
TTTTCAGAACATGATCGACGGTCGGGTCGGGATGTTGGGCGAGCATGGGATGAGTCCTTTCGCAACACTCGGCCTACTTCCCCCACAATGTTTTCGTGGCCAGCCGGGCGCCTTCAGACATCGCTTCGAACTTGGCCCAGGCGATCTGCGGGTCGCCCACGCGCGGGCCGAGGCCGCAGTCGGTTCCCGCCATGACGTTCTCGCGGCCGACAATCTTGGCGTAGCGCACCAGGCGATCGGCTATGGCTTGTGGATGTTCGACGATGTCCGTGGCATGGCCGACCACGCCGGGTACGAGAACTTTGCCGGCCGGGAGTTTCACTTCTTCCCAGACCCGCCACTCGTGTTCGTGGCGCGGGTTGGCCGCCTCGATGGAAATCGTGTCGGCCTTCACTTTCAAAATTAAATCGATGATATCGCGAAGCGGGATGTCGTACTTATGCGGGCCGTGGTAGCTGCCCCAGCAGGTGTGAAAGCGCACCCGATCGGGAGGGATATCGCGGAGGCCGTGATTGAGGGCATCGACGCGCAGCTCGGCATACTTGCGATACTCCGGCACGCTCAATTGCGACATGAACTGCCAGCCGTCGGGAAGGTCGGGATCGTCGATCTGCAAGAGAAAGCCGGCATCGACGATCGCCTGGTATTCTTCGCGCATGGCGTCGGCGATGGCGACCAGGTAGCTCTCATCGTCGCCGTAGTAGTCGTTCTTCATCCAGTGCTCGATGGTGCCCGGCGCGATGGCGGGAAGAAAAGCCTCCTCGTACTTTTGACCCTGGAGCCCGGCTTTGAAGTCCTCAATCTCGGCTTTGAGCGAGGCATGGCCGACGTATTTGAGCGGGGCATTGCAGAAAACCCGCTTCAGATTATCGCCGCGGTGGGTAGTCCGATTGCGAAAATAGTCGCCGAACTCGACCATGTCGCGGGCGTAGATCGTCGAAGCCCGGTCGTCGGGTTTGACTTCGCGTTCGGTAAAGCCGCTCAGACGGTCGCGCGCGTAGCGGGAAAAGTTGAATTTGCCCACTTCGCCGTCGTTGATAACGTCGAGCCCGCAGGCGATCTGCTTTTTCACGATTTCGGCGACCGCTTCGCGCACGCGTTTGGCGAAGGCGGCTT
>CAZILB010000211.1:1216-5528 GCA_964539925.1 uncultured Syntrophobacter sp.
AATGCGGTGCAGTTCCGCTTCCAACCTCATCCTTTCGCCTTCATTTTTTATTTGAGCGTCTCGTGGTGCGGTGCCATCGTCGCCAGCAGGATCAAGAAGAAAAGCGTAAGGCGGGTCTTATGGTTCATGTTTCTACCTCTGCTTCGAACGTGGTACGGAGAACACGAAACTCGAAACCCGAAACGAGAAACCGTCTTCTAGGCGTAGGCATCGTAGACGCCGTCGAACTTGGCCAGCTTGAAGCGTACCATGTTGCGTGCCGCCGCGCGCACCAGCTCCTTGTCGCGGTCGGTGGGGACGTTGCGCGCGATGGTTTCGGCGGCCATCGCCGTATGCTCTTGATCCACCTTGCCGTGCACGATGAAAAAAGTCCGCGCCCGGCTGTCGAGGCCGTAGTGTTTTTCCAGCGCTTCGTTGAACTCGTCGGAATAGCGGCAAACCATGGTCTCGTTCACCAGGGCGCCGGCGCGGCTTTCGGCAGCGGTGCCCAGAAACATTCCGCGGATGATCGCCGCGGTGTGGGCGACACACTCGTAGATCATGATTTCTTTTTCAAAATCCTCGTCGCTCAAACCCAGCGCGACGCCGAAACGCTTCATCAGCGCAGGGTGGGATGATTCTTCGACGAATAATTCGACGAACTGATTGTAAGCCGGCGGGTTGCTGGCGTTTTTGACCATGCAAAAGGCGAGGCCCTTGTTGATGGCGTGATTGGAAAGATAGTGTTGCATGGCGAAGCCCGTGAGGCGTTTTTTCGAGAGCTTGCCCTGGCGCAGCTCGGTGAAGTAGCGGCTGTCCATCAGCCGGTCCACGCCCGGTTGGATGATTTCGCGCATCAGCGAATCGATAAACTCTTGGTTCTGCATAGCGTATGACCTCTTGGCCGATGGAATCCCGGCAGCCGAACACTGGCAAACCGGAAGCTGAGAGTCAAGGGGAAATTGGTTGGCGAAGCGAATCAAAAGCAGATCCTTCATTTCACTCAGGATGACCCATCCCACCGGGCGTCATTCTGAGCGCAGCGAAGAATCTCTCTTGCCCTTGCCTTCGGTGAGAAATGGCTCCCGCCCAAGAGCATGACTCGCTATCAGCGCCGTCGGCAAAGACGCGCCGCTATCCTTTCGTTGGTTGACAGATGCACGCGCCGCTACCTATATTCGTCGAACTAATGCAAAGGAGCCAGACGAATGCCAGGAGCGCTCGACGGAATCAAAATACTCGACATCACCAATTACATCGCCGGGCCGTTTGCGGCCATGCTGCTCGCCGACCTGGGAGCGGAAGTTTACAAGATCGAAACGCCGGGAGCGGGGGACCCGTTTCGGACCTGGGACAAAGAGCCCAGAAACTACAGCCCGAGCTTTTGCGCGATGAATCGCAATAAAAAGAGCGTGACGCTCGATATGAAAACTGCCGAAGGCAAGGAGATCTTTTTATCTTTAGCCAAAGACGCCGACGTGATCGTCGAGAACCTCCGGCCCGGTGTGGTGGACCGACTGGGCATCGGTTATGAAGAGATCAAGAAGCTCAATCCGCGAATTATCTACTGCTCGATCTCCGCCTTCGGCCAGAACGGACCGTATCGGCATAAACCCGGCTACGATACGCTCGGCCAGTCGTTGAGCGGACTTTTGAGCATTCTGACCGATCTCGATAAACCCGAGGGGCCGGGGGCCTCTTTTTCCGATCATCTCGCCGGTTTCTACGGCTGCTACGGCATTCTTGCCGCCATTGCGGCCAGGGAACGAACGGGCCAAGGGCAGAAGGTCGAGACCTCGCTATTGGAAGCGACCATCAGCTTTATCGGCTTCAGCATCACCCAATATCTTTTCAGCGGCGAGGTGCCGAAGAAGAGCAGCCGGCTCAAAACCGCCGGCGTCTATGCCCTGGTGGCGGGCGACGGCAAGCCGTTTGTGATTCATCTGTCCCATCCGCCGAAGTTCTGGATCGGGGTGACCGAGGTCATGGGCCGGCCCGACTTGCAGACCGATCCGCGCACCAAGGACCGCCACGCGCGCATCAAGCACTTCGAGATGATTCACGAGATTCTTTCGAAGGTCGCGCAAACGGCGCCGCGCGAACACTGGCTCAAGGCGCTGGAGGAAAAAGACGTGCCGTGTGCGCCGATCAATAACCTTGCCGAGGTTTTCGAGGACCCGCAGGTGAAGTATCTCGACCGGCTGATGCAAGTGAACGATCCCGAGTTCGGCACCTTTCAGCTGGTCAAAAACGGCATCAACCTGAGCGAAACGCCGGCGTCGCTCACCCGCCGCCCGCCCAAGCTCGGCGAACATACCTACGAGACCTTGCGGGCATTGGGATATGCGGACGCGGATATTCTGAGTTTTCAAGAAAAGCAGATCATTTGATGGATAAAGGATCTTTCTAGGAGCGTTTAGTTAAGGGCATTGCGTCAGCGCTCGCCCGCAGATTGGAGAAGCTCAATGACGACCTCAACCGCGCGTCGAAAATCGCCTGCTCATCGGTCGACCCGCCTTGGCGTTTGCGCCATAGTCTGGCTGGTTTGTTGTTTGGTCGTCGCGGCGTCGACCGTCCCCGGCGAAGCGCAAACGAGAAAAGTCCGCGTCGCTGTGCCGGGCTATACCATCGCCGTGCTGTCGTTTCTCGTTGCCAAGATGAACGGGTACTACGCCGCCGAGGGTCTGGACGTGGAGCTGATCGCGATGCGCGCGCCGACGGCGAATCTGGCGGTCTTAAGCGGCAGCGTCGAGTTTTCCGCCGTGCCTTTGGCCGGGCTGACGACGGCGCTGCGCGGCGCGCCGTTGAAACTGATCTTTTGCCAGTTCGACAAGCCGCAGCACTCGCTTTATTCGCGGGCGGAATTCCCGAACATCAAAGCGCTGCGCGCTAAAAGACTCGGGGTTTCGGGTATTGGCACCATCGACGATATTTTGCTGCGCGAAACGCTCGTGGGGAGCGGCCTCGATCCCGCCAAGGATCTGACGATTATCGCGATGGGCGCGGCTGACACCCGATTCAACGCGCTGGTCAGCGGTGCCATCGACGGTTCGGTGCTGATCGCGCCGGTGTCGTTCTATGCCAAGGACCACGGCTTCCGCGAATTGGCGGCGTTTCAGGATTTAGGATTCGTTTTGCCGAGCGGCGGCATCGTGGCGCGCGAAGAAACCTTGAAAAACGAAGCGCTCCTGAGCGAGCGCTTCGTCCGCGCCACGATCATGGGATTTCTTTACATGCGCGACAATCGCCCGGGGACGCTCAAGGTGATGGCCAAGATGCTGCGCCTCGATGACGCCACGGCAGCCAAGCTTTACGATTCCTCCCGGCCGACGATGACTCTCGACGGCACGGTGACGGGCGAAGCCGAAAAAAAGATGACCGCCATGGTCGTCAAGATCGCCGGCGCCAAGGAAACCCCGCCGGCGGATCGGCTCTACGATTTTTCATTTGTCAAAAAAGCCCATGCCGCGCTCAAAGCAAAGGGCTGGCGCCCGGCGCCCTAATCGAGCGAAGCCGCAAACACCCAAGCGAGGTTTGAAATGCCGACGGCGAGAATAGGCGACATCGATATTTTTTATGAAACGCAGGGGCAGGGCGAGCCCGTCCTCTTAGCCCCGCCTTCGTGGTGGCCGAGCGATACCTGGAAGGTCGCTGTGGTGCCGTTTTTATCGAAGCGATATCGGACGATCATTTTCGATTGCCGCGGCACCGGCTACAGCGGCAAGCCGGATCGCGGCTACACGATCGAACAGTTCGCCAAAGACTCTGCCGGACTGCTGGCGCACCTGGAGATTTCCCGCTGCCACGCGGTGGGCTTCGCCCTTGGCGGGCAGATCGTTCAGGCGCTCGCCATCGACCGCCCCGATCTGGTCGCGACGCTGACCATCGCCGCGGCCGGCGCGGGAGTGAGAGCGACGGACGGCGGGCCGCGCGTGGTGAGAAATACCGACGAAGAGGAAATCCGCGCCCACGGCTTCGAGCGCTTCATCCGCGGGCATATCGAGAATACGCATATGGCGTTCAACGCGGATTTTTATCAGGCCCATCCGGAAGTTGTCCGCGCGCTTTCGGATGCGCTCTGGGCGAGGCAGACGAGCCCCGAGCAGCACAGGCATCACTACGAGGCGCGACGCACCTGGGATACGCTGGGCAATGCGCCCAAGGTGAAAGTGCCGACGCTCATTCTTTGCGGCGCCGAGGACAACGTGAACCGCGGCGGCAGCACGCCGGCGGGCACGGCCCGCCGTCTGGCGGAGCTGGTCCCCGGCTCCGAGCTCGTCCTCGTTCCTAACGTCAAGCACATGACCTTCTGGGACGGCGACGGCGCGCTCCA
>CAZILB010000212.1:0-5494 GCA_964539925.1 uncultured Syntrophobacter sp.
TAGTTCAAAGCGTTCAATTCCTTCAAATTGTTTTGTAGCGGCGACTCTGTGTGGTCGCCCGTCCCGTTGGGCAGACACGCAGCTCTGCCCCTGCATATCGCGCCGTTCAAATCGCTGCAGACTGGCCATCGCGCGTTTGTCGCTGGACAATTTGCCTGGTTCCGGTTTAAAAATGAGCAGTCAACGCGGGTACGGCCCGCGAGGTTATTTCCTTGGGAGGACAAAAGATGACGCAGGTGGTTGGCAGGCCGACACCCCGAGTGGAGGGCGAGCTCAAGGTAACGGGAAAGGCGCTGTATAGCGCGGATTTGAAATTGCCGAATGCGCTCTGGGGGAAGTGTTTGCGTAGTCCGATATCATACGGGCGCATCAAACGGATCGACAGCAGCAAAGTTTGGCAGGTGCCGGGCGTGAAAGCCGTTGTCACCGGCCAGGAGGTGACCGGGATGAGGATCGGCCGGTGCATCTACGACACGCCGGTGCTGGCCGACGGGGTGGTGCGTTTTATCGGCGAAAAAGTCGCCGCGGTGGCGGCGGAGACAAAAGCGGCGGCGGAACAGGCGTTGGAGTTGATCGAGGTCGAATATGAGGAATTGGAGCCGCTGCTCGATCCGGCGGAGGCGGTGAAACCGGATGCGCCGGTGCTCCATCCCGATCTGCTGTCGTATAAAGGTCTGCCGGTGCCGCTGGAAAAAGTCAGCAACGTGTTTGCCTACCTCAAGTGGGGCAAGGGAAACCTCGAACAAGGTTTCCAACAAGCCGACCTGATCGTGGAAAACAGCTTCACGACGCAAGTGACGCATCAGTCGTACCTGGAGCCCCACGCCTGCGTGGTCAAGGCCGAGGCGACGGGCGAAGCGGAAGTGTGGTCGTGCAGCAAAACGCCGTTCGCGGTGCGCACCCAGTTGTCGAACTGCATCGGCATGCCCAAAGAAAAACTGATTTTTCATCCGACGCATATCGGCGGCGACTTCGGCGGCAAGGGCGGTTTTATGGACGTGCCGGTCGCCTACTTCTTATCCAAAAAGAGCGGCCAGCCGGTCAAAATGCTGATGGACTACACCGAAGAGTTGACCGCCGGCAATCCCCGCCATGCATCGATCATCAAGATCAAAACCGGCGTCAAGAAAAACGGCACCATCGTCGCCCATCACATCGAGTTTCTATTCGACAGCGGCGCCTACGCCTCGATGAAGCCGGCGGGCTATCTGATCGGCGCTCAAACCTGCGCCGGGCCGTACCGAATCTCTAACTGTTTAATTGAGGAACGGATCGTCTATACGAACAAAGTCCCTTGCGGCCATATGCGCGCGCCTGGCGATCCGCAGGGATTCTTTGCCAACGAAAGCCAGTTGGACATCGTCGCGCGCAAGCTCGGCATGGACCCGGCCGAGTTCAAGCGCAAGAACATGCTGCGCGACGGCGACGAGACGCCCATCGGCGGCCATATCTCGCATATCCGCGGGCAGGAAGCGCTGGAAAAGGCGATCCAGCTCGCCGGATATAACAAGGCCAAAGCGAAAAACGTCGGCCGCGGCCTATCGTTTTCCGAGTGGAGCCCGAGCGGGGGGGAAGGAAATGTTTTTGTCACCATTGAGGAGGACGGCCGGGTGAAAGTACTATCCCCGGTGGTCGATCAGGGCGCGGGGGTGCTGACGGTGATCGTCGTAGTGGTCGGCGAGGAATTACAGACTCCCGCTGCCGAAATCGAACTGAAACAGGTCGACAGCACCGTCGTTCCGAGCGACGGGGGCGTCGGCGGCAGCCGCGCCACCCGGGTCTACGGCAACGCGTCCTACGAAGCCGGCGTAAAAGCGCGCGAGGAACTGTTCGGCTTTGCGGCCCAGGCTCTAGAAATCGATCCCAAGGAACTGGAGCTCGACAAGGGCATGATTCTGCACCGAAAGTCCAAGCGCAAAATGAGCTTCGCCGAAGTGGTCAAATTCAAGGGCGCGCCGATTTACGTGCGCGGTTACTACAAAAGCTCGGAAAAGTCCCATGACGCCTCGGTCTCGGCGCAGATCGCCGAAGTTCACGTCGATCCCGAAACCGGCAAGGTCACGCTCCGTAACATGGTCTCGGCGCACACGACGGGCAAAGTTATCAATCCATTGATGCACCAGGGACAGATCGACGGCGGCGTGGTCTTCGGTCTCGGCTACGCGTTGACCGAGGAGGTGCTGTTCGACGGCGGCAAGATCATCACGTCGAATTTCGGCGAGTTCAAGATCCCCAACATCATGGACATCCCGCCGCTCAAGACCGATGTGAAGGAAAATGTCCCTTCGGGGCCGGGGCCCTATAACAGTCTGGCCATCGGCGAGGTGGCCAACGTACCCACCGCGGCGGCGGTGGCCAACGCCGTGGCGGACGCCTGCGGCGTGCGCATCACCGATTTGCCGGTCACGTCCGAGAAGGTGTATCGGGCGCTTAGGGAAAGGATGAAGGCGGAGGGATGAAGGATGAAGGGAGATTCGGGGAGATGGAGTGTTGGAATGATGGAGCGCCGGGTTAAAATCCGAAATTTCATCCTTCCACCTTTATCCTTCATCCTTTCTTTACTGCGGAGGTAGTTATGGCTGATTCGCTGCGTTACTACATCGCCCACAACGGCGGTCTGAACGTGATGGAGAACCGTTCCGGCTCGCTGACGACCGTCGGCGAGTTCTTCCAGGGGAAGACGCTGGAGCACTTGATCGGCTGTAGCAAGAAACCCGAAGTCGTGTTTGCCGCTGTAGCCTTCGATGGCGGCTATCGCAGCGAAGACGCCGGCAAAAACTGGACGAAGATCATGGACGGCGACGTGCGCACGTTCACCGTCGACCCGCATGACGAGCGCGTCGTTTACATGGGCATCGGCCCCATTCGTCTCTTTCGAAGCGAGGATAGCGGCAGGAGCTGGGAGCCGCTCGACGGCATGATCGACTTGGGCGACGACGTGAAAAGGAAATGGGGCGTGCCGCCACGCCTGGTGGGTATCGAATTCCCCCACGTGCGCCATATCTACATCCATCCGGAGGATCCGAACCTCATCTGGGTGCTGCTCGAACATGGCGGCAACCTGCTCAGCCGCGACCGCGGCAAAACCTGGGAGGATCGGAGCGCGGGCATCGACTACGTCGACATGCACTACATCGAAAACTATCCGGGCAGCAAAGAGCGCTACTACGTCTCCTCGGCGCGGGGCTTTTACCGCAGCGACAATGCCGGCAAAGAGTGGCGCAGGGTCGAGAACGGCATGCCCTGGGGCTACACGGAGCTTTACAGCTACTCGCACGAATGGCATTTTCTGCCGGGAGAGAAGCCGCGCATGGTGCTCTGCGGCGGCAAGGGCTCTCCGGGAGTATGGGGTCGGGAAAGGATTCATCCGCACGGCTGCATCCTGCTCAGCGACGACGCCGGTGAAAACTGGCGTATCGTTACGCAGGGTTTGGAAAAGGAAAATCCCTGGATGCCCTGGGTGCTTTTACACCATCCGATCGATCCCAAAGCGCTATTCTGCGGCATGGGCGACGGCGCTCGCGGCTATGGCTTCGACGCGCGCATCAAGGGCAAAGGCGCGTTTTTCTCAAGCCGCGACCGCGGCGAATCCTGGCAGCCGGTCATGACCGACACTCCGTCGATTCTAACAGCCTGGGTGGCGCCGAACTGATGTAAGACTCGGCTTGCAGTCGCGATTGAGGATAATGGTGCGGCGGTGGAACAAGCGATAATAGGTATCCACGGAGACTCGCGCACATGACCGAGCTTAAAGCCGCATACTTTCCCATGAACGCTATTGCCACGCGCCGTTCTTTTTTGGAGAAGAACCGTGAATCGGTGAAACGCTTTCTCCAAGCATACGCCGAAGGCATCCATCAGTTTATGACCCAGAAAGACAGAGGCCTGGCGCTGCTGACCCAGCGCATGAAGCAGAAAAACCCCGCCGTCGTCGAGGAAACCTACCGGTACTTCGCCACATCTTTCTCGTCGCCGCCGCGCATGTCCCACGAAGGCATGCGTGCCGCCATCGAAATGCTGCAGCAACGCTCGCCGGAAACCAAGTTCGATACCAACGTCGGCAGATACGTCGATGAGCGCTTGTTGGACGAGCTGGATAGAGAGGGATTTTTCAAAAAAATGTTCGGAAAGAACTGATGTCGGTTTCGCCAACGCCGATACCGATGGGGTCAAGCACGCAAACCGAGGCTGTGCTTTGCTGTCATCCCGACACGCCGTGTCCGGTCGTCGCGGACCTCAAAGCCGCGATAAGCTGGGGCCCTCACCGACATCTTAGGGTTGTTTATACGCTCACGGGGACAGTCGATCGATTGCGGATTCCACCGCCGCGGCCGTGCCGCAATGTCAATGGATTGTGGCACCACACATGCGTTGAGATGTTCGTCAGGGCGCAGAACGACGCCGAATACTACGAATTCAATTTCTCGCCCTCCGGCGAATGGGCAGCCTACGGCTTTCGCGATTATCGCGCCGCGGCTTCGATCGATACTGACGAACTTGAGCCAAAGATTGCCGTGCGGCAAGGTGTCGAGACGTTGGAGCTCAGCGCAGTGCTATGCGCGGATCGTTTGCCGGGAATCGCGCCCAAGATCCGCCTGTCGCTAGGGCTTGGCGCGGTGATCGAAGACCTCAAGGGGTCGTTCTCCTATTGGGCGCTCAAACATCCAGCCGGCAAACCTGATTTTCATCATGCCGATAGCTTTGCGCTCGAAATCGTGGTGCCTGGTTAATCGCCTTTAAAGCGCCTAAAATTGCGAATTATGAAGTGCGGTATCGATCGGCTCCTCGAGGACGCCAAGCTCAGAAAGCCGCTGGCCGGAAAGCGGGTGGCAGTGCTCGCGCATTCGGCATCGGTGACGCGCGAGCTGGCGCATTCCCTCGACGCTCTGGCGGCCGTCAAGGAAATCAAGCTTACCGCCGCCTTCGGTCCTCAACATGGGCTGCGCGGCGACAAACAGGACAACATGGTCGAGTCGCCGGACTTTCACGATCCCGTCCACCGCATCCCGGTTTTCAGTCTTTATGGCCAGGTGCGCCGGCCTACGGCCGCAATGATGGACTGCTTCGACGTTCTCCTCGTGGATTTGCAGGATCTGGGCTGCCGAGTCTACACGTTCATCACGACGCTGCGCTACGTTCTCGAAGCCGCGACGCAGCACAAAAAAGCTCTTTGGGTCCTCGATCGGCCCAACCCGATTGGGCGCCCTGTGGAGGGACTTCGACTTCGGCCGGACTGGGAGAGCTTTGTCGGTGCGGGGCCGCTGCCGATGCGCCATGGTTTGACGCTTGGCGAGCTATGCGCATGGTTCGTCCGCACACTTCGGCTCGACGTGGAATTTGAAGTTGTGGCCATGAAAGGCTGGAAGCCGGCGAGCGCACCGGGCTTCGGTTGGCCGCTCGGCGAACTAACCTGGGTGAATCCGAGCCCGAACGCGCCCAGTCTTTGGATGGCGCGCTGCTACCCCGGAACGGTGATGCTGGAAGGTACGACGCT
>CAZILB010000213.1:0-5404 GCA_964539925.1 uncultured Syntrophobacter sp.
GATCTCCACCCACGGGACGCGGCTGCTCCAGTGGCCGTGCGCCGACGGTTTTCCCGGCGGCACATCGTCGAGGGTCCCCGCCGGCACGATGGCGCGCGTGCCGTCGCGCGAGGCGTGCGGCACCGGGCAGTTGCAGTTGCCGCAGATTTGCCGCGCAAAGCTTTTTGCCTCCGGCAGGTCATAGCGTTTGACCAAATTCTCGCCCTGGGTCCAGCGAAATTGGGCAATGGGCACGGCGATGTTGGTCGAGCGCACCCCGCCGGTCGCCTTGCGGCAGCGCGAACAATAACAGTGGCCAAATCTCATAAACGGCGTGCTTACTTCGTAGCGCACCGACTTGCATAGGCAACTGCCGCGAAGCGTTTGCTCAGCCATCGAACCCTCCCATGATGCGAATGACGACAAGATTCCTTTGCCGAATTGCTGGCCGATACTATTTGGATCGGCAGCAGTTGGCAACAAGCCGCGCGCGAGGGTCACGGTCGAGCGCGGCGCCGAGAGCGTTAGCCATGGTCCGCCCTCGTCCCCGCCGCAAAGCTTGTGCGCCGCTTTTTGCGCGCGAATGTTGATTATGCGACAGTTTGGGTTATTATTCGCGATGCGACAATTCGGCGTCTTCCAGCAAGATTCGGAACCCGCTGTTTGCGTAGCGTCTTTCGCCCGTTTAACAAGCATCATTCCATTTAGTTTTTCTGGGCCGTCTATGGCACTGTCGGGATAACTGAGTTCATTGCATGCCTACCATCGAGCAAATCTTCGTCGGCGTGGCGGCCATCCTTGTTCTGAGCGTTTTTGCCAGCAAGGCATCGGAAAAATACGGCATCCCGGCGCTGTTGTTGTTTCTGTTTCTCGGCATGCTCGCAGGTTCAGAGGGGCCTGGAGGGGTGGACTTCGACGACCCTTGGCTCGCCCAAGCCCTCGGAGTCGCCGCACTGGCGTTCATCTTGTTCGCCGGCGGCATGGACACAAGATGGACCGACGTGCGCAGTGTGGCCGGCCGCGCCTTTGCGCTTTCGACCTTGGGGGTGGCGATGACCTCCGCGGTCATTGGCGTGACCGCGACTTATGTGCTCGGGTTTTCTCTGCTGGAAGGCCTCCTCCTGGGCTCGATCATCTCGTCGACGGACGCTGCGGCCGTGTTCTCCGTGCTGCGATCGCGCAACATCGGCCTGCCCGATCGGGTCAAGAATCTTTTGGAATTCGAGTCCGGCAGCAACGACCCCATGGCCGTCTTTCTAACGATCGCCTTCATCAGCCTGCTGACCCAGGAGGCGAACCCGGCGACGCTGATCGGTCGGATATTTGTCATGCAGATGGCCCTGGGCGCCATCCTCGGTTTCGCTCTGGGATGGGGATTGGTCTGGGTCGTCAATCACATCGGACTGGAGACTGAAGGTCTTTATCCGGTTCTCACCCTCTCCTCGGTGCTGTTGATTTACGGCGTCATCGCGTTTGTCGGCGGTAACGGCTTTTTGGGCATTTATATCGCCGGCTTGATGTTGGGCAATAAAAACTTCGTGCACAAAAATAGTCTGCTCCGCTTTCACGACGGAGTCGCCTGGCTGATGCAGATCGTGATGTTTCTCATTCTCGGTTTGCAGGTTTTTCCTTCGCAGCTCGTGCCCGTGGTTGGAACGGGACTGCTTCTTTCCGGCATCTTGATGTTCGTCGCCCGGCCGGTCGCGGTGTTTGCCTGTTTGCTGCTGAGCCCATTCACCCTGAAAGAAAAGCTGCTGATCGCGTGGGTCGGGCTGCGCGGCGCGGTGCCGATCATTCTGGCGACCTTTCCCTTGTTGGCCGCTATTACCAACGCCGGCCATATTTTCAATCTGGTGTTTTTCATCGTGCTCACGTCCGTTCTTCTTCAGGGCACTTCCATCCCCGTCGTCGTGCGCTGGCTCGGTTTGGCGGAGCGCCAATTTACCAGAACCCGCCACCCGCTCGAATTTGAGGAAGGACTTGGGGGAATGGACGCCACTCTGATGGACTTCATCGTGCCTTATAACTCCAACGTCGTCGGCAAACCGCTGCTGGAAATCGGGCTGCCCCATGGCAGCGTAATCGCGCTGGTTTCGCGAAACGACAAGTATATCGTGCCGACCGGCACCACCGTCCTCGAACCGGGAGACGTGCTGCTGATTCTGCTCAACAAGGACGCCGTCCCGGAATTGAATCGAATCCTGTCCGCGCCCCAACCGCAGCAGGGCTAAGCGGCGTCGAGAGCGATGCGCCGTTGACAAAGCTCGCGCGGCTCTTTTACAGTCGAAACACGTTAGCCAAAGGAGAACCCCATGGCAGACCCGGTACTCATGCAAAAGGACGGCGAGATTACGACGATCACACTGAACCGGCCGGAGGCCGGCAACCGCCAGACCGACGCAACCTGGGCGCAGGTTGCCGGCATGCTCGACGATGCCGCCAAGAGCTCGCGGCTAATCCTGTTCAAAGGCGCGGGCAAAGATTTTTGCATGGGCCGCGAGGCCATGGGCCAGCAACCCACCACGCCCCTCGAAGCTTACGCGGTGCGCGAGCGGAGCGAGACGATATTCAACCTCTACGGGGCTTTTCGCAATTCAAAGGCGCCAATCATCGGCGTCGTCCAGGGACACGCCGTGGGCCTGGGCTGCGCCCTCGCTGCGCTGTGCGACATCACCATCGCCGGCGATAAGGCGCTCTTTTCATTTCCCGAAACCGCGCACCGGATCATGCCGACCATTGCTTTTTCCGCCCTGGTGGATCGCGTGCCACGCAAGGCTGCAACCTTCATGATGTACTCGGCGCAAGAAATCGACGCGCACAAAGCCCTCATGTTCGGCCTCGTGAGCAATGTCGTGCCAACCAAGCAGCTCGATAGCGCCGTGGCGGCTCTCGTCGATCATCTGAACGAAATGCCGCTCGCCGCCGTGCTCGCGCTTAAAGAGTACGCCGGCGCCGCCTTCGGCATGAGCCCCCAAGGTGCCACCGATTTAGCGCGCAACCTGCACGCCACGGTCAATAGTTATTCGGCCATGAGGTCGTAGGCAGCGGGCTGCGAAAGCCGCCAAAAAAATCTGCCGCCCGTGCGGCCAGCGTCCTAACCGATGAGTTGGCCAAGAGCCGTGTAGAGCAGTTGCAGGCCGAGCACGGTCAGCGTCAGCTTCAGGGCGACGCGAAAGATCCGCTCCGGCAAGCGGTTGAGCGCCAGCTTGCCGGCATAACTGCCGAGAAAGCTAAACAGCACCAGCCCGATCAACAACGGGATGTAGGGGCCGAAGGCGAACCCGAGCACGGCGAAAGCGCCGATCTTGAGGCCATGCTGGATCGACATCACCACGGCGTGGGTGCTGACGAATTGGTGGCGCCGCGGGCAGGCCGGGGCAATAAACGCGCCCACCAGCACGCCGGTCCCGCCCACGAACATGGTCACGATCGTGGTGAGCACGCCGACCAAGAAAAATTTGACTTTGCCGGTCGATGTGCTCTGCAGGTTAGGGGCCCAGGTCGAGGCCAGTATGAAAACGGCGATAATAATCTGCAGCAGATATTTCGGCAGCACGACGATAAACTGCGCGCCCAGCGCCGCGCCGATGATCGAGCCGACGAGAAACGGCGTCACGATCGGCATCGCGGTTTGCCGCCAGCTCAAAAGCGCGCGGCTCAAATTGGAGCCGAGCTGCACGACTCCATGGATCGGTATCAGCGCCGTCGGCGGCATAAGGTTCGCCATCGTCGCCAGCACCAGGACTCCGCCGCCGAGACCCAGCGCCCCGGCGATCAGACTCCCCAGAAATGACACCCCACAAAGAGTGACGAAGCCCGCAACGGAAAGACTGGTACCCTGGATCAGGATCTCGAAGAGATAATTCACGGATGCGTTATCGGCGACCGGCGATCAAAACTATGCGATCCGTAAAGTGACACAGCCGGCGGCAAATCGCCACTGGAGCGGGCGTGCTCGTGTTCGTGACACGTGATCGTGCAGTTACCGACGCGAACGCGTTCCATGAACACGATCTTCACGGGTTTCTTATTTTCCGGACTTCACGCTTTGGACCGTCGTAGGCGTCAAAGATCGTCCGATGGCCGGCCAGCGACATTGGACCGCCGCAGGTGTAGTACGCCGAAACCCACGAAAGGAGAGTTTGAAGGCTGGCATCCTGCTCGGCCTTCGATGAATACTTGTGCGGCTCCCACGGCCGGTTGCGGCAATTGCGCAGGCAGACTTCCTCGCCGGGATTTAGAAAGATTAGTTCCGGCGTCCACGGCAGGACAGTTTCGACCAGGTCGCCGTAGCAACCCTCGACTATCCACTCCGCATGACTGATGCAAAACCGTTTGAGATCGCCGACCACCGCCTCCTGTGGCCTGAAAAGCGGGCCCAAGTTCGGCTCCCACACGATTCTGTCGAGGTCGAGCACCGCAACTCGCGCGCGCGCGAGCGATCGCGCCAGCGTGCTTTTGCCCGAGCCCGCGTTACCCAGGATCGCAACCCGTTTCAATCCAACACCGCCCACAGAGCAAACAACCCGAACCCGACTGCAACAAAACACCAAATCCTAACGAACGTCGGCGGCTGCCGCTGCCACCAAATCAACAGCGCCTCATACCGCGAGTAGCCCAGCAACGGCAGCGAAATACCCGCCGCTATCACGACGACGGCCAACACACGGAGCGCAAGCGGCATGCGCGACGAAGGCGCGATAACCCAGAGTGCAACTCCAAAGAAAATGCGCACAATCGCAGCCACCCATAGCCCCGCTCTAGATTTCCAGCGGTCAACAAAGTTTCCAAGGCCAGCCGGCGCGACCACGCCAAATACACCCATCGCAACCATAAAAACCGATATCGCCAGAACGACGAGTCTCATCCCTGAACCTCCTCTGGTGTCAACCGGCGAATAGGCGCAACGGTGAGCGTGATGGGATTATAGAAGATTCAGGTGCGGCACTCACGGAGTTTCGTGTGGATGAAAAAGTATGCGCGCGGGAAAGCGAAGCCCGTCAATCAGCCGGTGTTTTGCCGATCAGATATGACTTCCACGGCGTCCAGTAGTATTTCTCCCACCCCTGGCTGACGCCCGCGAAGTCTTCCTCCGGCACGAGGGCATGAACAAGCTCGATCCGGGTGCCCTCCTCCGCCGGCCAGAAGGAAAGCGTCAGCACCGAATCCATTACCGTGAGCGGCCAGTTCGCCGATCGCCAGGTTTGCACGATCACTGTCTTCGGTTCGATGTGCAAAATGGTCCCCGAAAGCATACCGTCAAAAGCCCGAAACGCACCGCCGGCATGCGGCTCGATGGTCGCCGGCAATCCGGTGAACGCCGCGTGCAACTCGGCGTCGAGATACATGTCGAACAACTTATCCGGCATCGCCGGAAGCGAGGCCGCCATAATGAGGGTTGGCATCGATGACCCCTACGATTTCT
>CAZILB010000214.1:0-1850 GCA_964539925.1 uncultured Syntrophobacter sp.
TAAACCAGCCGGCCGTCGGCGTCGAAGAGAAAGCGATCCTCGGCGCTCTGCACCCGGTCGAAACCGATCTGCGGCTCGTGCCGCGGGTTGGCGCCGAGCATGCCCTGTAGAAACCCGCCGTAGAATTCGTAGTCCGTGTCGCGGATGAACTGCATGGCCTGAATCGAGTCGTCGCTGCTCTTGCCGGCCTCAAGCGTCGGCGCCAGACGGCGATAGCCTTCCACCGCGATGTCGAACATTTCCCGGTATTCCGCTGTTGGCTCCCCGGTGACCACCGGCCGGCCGCACTGGGCTTCGTAGCCGTTGTAAAAAACTCCCAGCTCGTTGTTGATGATGTCGCGTTCGCCGATGACCCGTTCCACGGGCCGAGGCCGCTGGTCGTTGATATCCGGATCGAGCATGGAGCAGGAGCCGAGTTGAATCATGCCCATCTCGCCGCCGGCTTTCATGACGGCTTCATGCACGATGCCGAAAACCTCGCCTTCGGTCATGCCCGGCTTGACCCGGTCGCGCATGGCCGCGATGCCGATATCGCCGAATTCCGCCGAGCGTTCCAGGAACTGGATCTCTTCGGCGCTTTTCAACAGGCGCAACGCAATAAACTCTTTGGTGACCAAAACAAACTCCGCCTGCGGCAGATGCGCCGTGAAAAAATCCCAGTGATTTTTGGGGATCGAAGTGTAGGGATCATACTCGACGATGCCGATGCGGCCTTTGTCATAACCGCGCTCTTTAATTTCGTTGACGATGGCATCGAGCACGCTCGGCCTGCCGACAATGACGTTGCGCACGGCCGTGCGCGCCAACA
Source organism: uncultured Syntrophobacter sp. (assembly GCA_964539925.1). Taxonomy (GTDB): domain Bacteria; phylum Desulfobacterota; class Binatia; order UBA9968; family UBA9968; genus DP-20. The sequence continues at coordinate 809 of CAZILB010000214.1, forward strand.
TGCCCCCCGCCAACGAATGCCCCGGACGCGTCACCACCGCCGGCTCGCCCTCTTTAGGGAAAAAGCAGTAATTGGCCATTTCCGCCTTGCCCATCATGTTGGTGACGTAGCGGACATTGAACCAGAGCCGCCCGTAGGCAGCCGAACCGCCGATGATCAGCAGGCCATCGAGTCTGCGCTCGCCCATCATGCGGCGGATATTGTTATAGCGCCGCTTGTACTCCGCCCTGGAAAAGCGCGGATAGGGAAAGCGCTTGTGCATGCGCTCCACGTCCTCCTCGGTCAAGAGCATCGCAGTCTCCCCGTTCTGCCGCGGTTGTTCGTGCGCCTTTTAGCCGGCTTCACCACCCCACTTTTTGCAATAGGTCAGATCGACGACATTGTCCACATCGACCTGCGCCGCCTTCGGATTGATCCCCATCTCCGCCATCAGTTTGGCGATCGATCGCACTCCCGGCAGCGTCGGGCAGATGCTGCGCGGCAGGTCTTCCAACAAATCAGCGTAGACTTCCTCCGCGCGCGGCCGATCGGAAATTCTCAGATTTTTCATAATCGACGGAACCACCGTGTTTTTGTTGGCCGGATTGGTGATGAAACGAACCGAGTCCGTCAACGCCCGTCCCATGCGATCGACCACCACCGGCTGGCTGCGCAAGGTCTTGCGCATCACCGTCAAACCGGTGGCTTGAAAGGGAATATTCAACTTGGCCATGTCTACCAGCACAAGAAACCCTTCGGCGATGGCGGCCTTGGATATTTCCGGTGCGATCACCGTCGCCTGGGTGGTGCCGCCTTTCAACGCCGCCAGGCGCGACGGCTCCGAGCCCGTCGGCAGAAGCGTGATATTGTCCCGGCGCGGATTCAGACCCAGATGATCCAGCGCTATGAACGCCGCGAGCGTGGCCAATCCGGCCATGCTGGCGCCGATACCGAAAGTCTTACCCTTGAGATCTTCCGGCCGCTTGATGCTTGGATGGGCGATCAGTTGATATCTCACCCGGTTTTGATTGCCCATGATCATGACCATATCGCCGCCCGCCGC
>CAZILB010000214.1:1950-3060 GCA_964539925.1 uncultured Syntrophobacter sp.
ATCTGGTACAGCCGCGCGCAATTGTCCCAGAGAATCTTTCTCCGGCCGGCGTCGCTCAAGCCTTCGATCCCGAGAAATTCATCGATGGCATGGGGAAAGTGCGCGTCGATGTGGGGATAATCGGTGGACACTACCAGATTATCGTCTCCCAGCCGTTTGACCACGTCGGTCACGAGATATTCGTCGGGATCCACCGAAATGAAACACTGCTCGAGAAAATACTCGCTCGGCCGGCGCGACAGCGGCACGTCGGCGAGCGGACCATGCAGCTTGGCGCGCTCGTCGAGGCGATAGAGCAGCCATGGCAGCCAGGCACAGTTGCCTTCGAGAAAAGCCACGCGCAGCTTGGGAAATTTTTCCAGGACACCGCCGGCACAAAAGCTCGAAACTGCTTGAATGAGCTCCACCGGATTGCGCAAGGCCAGCGCTACGATGTTGGCGTTGGGATGGCCGAAAAATTTATTCGCCACCTGATCCTGCTTGGGGCGTGCCGGCGGATGGAAGCAGAGCGCGATCTCGAGTTTTTCGATCTCGGCCCAGAGCGGATCGAAATAGCGATCGTGAATGCGCCTGCCGTTAATCGGCTCCGGGCAAAGAGACAGCGCCCGAATACCGAGCTTACTAACGACACGGCGGACTTCGGCGACGGCGAGATCGACGTCGTGGAGCGTAATCAGCGCCGAAGCTTTTAGCCGTTCGGGATTCTCTTTGCAAAAATCCGCGATCCAGTCGTTCCACGCTTTGCACAGATCGTTGGCGTACTCCGCTTCCAGGGTCTCGTCGCAGTGCAGCGGCGAGGTCCGAAAGAGGACGGCCACATCCAAGCCTTCACGGTCCATTGCCTCCAATTGCGAAACCGGATCGTAGTCCCGCGCCACGGCAAAATCGTAGCGGTCGGCGACCTGCTTCTGCCCATGGTCGATCACATCCGTGATCGCCCGCAGCGTCGTGCCGCCGCCGAGCTTGAACTCCACCCGGCCATGCTTGCCGTTTCTCTGCCCGCGCGGAATTCGCTCGCCCCATTCGGGATACATGTATTTTTCGTACAGATCGGCGGCATCGTAGACATGCATGTCGCTGTCGAAAGCGCGATAACCGTTCTTCATGGCA
>CAZILB010000214.1:3160-5402 GCA_964539925.1 uncultured Syntrophobacter sp.
GCAAATCCCCAGCGGGATGGTTCCACCCGCAATGATGATAAATTTGACAAGCACCCGACCATCGGTTAACTAACGGCTGAGTATTGCGAGGTAAACGAGCAATAGCAGATCACCCGGCGCATGGGCAACCGTTTGCGGGCAGCGATACCGGAAAAACTTTGGAGGCCATTTTATGAGCGCTGAAATCGCCAATATCGAAGAGCTTGATCGCCGGCTGGCCCAAAAACAGATTTCAGGTATCTGGCGCATCCCTGCCGGCGCTCGCCCGGGCGATCCCAAGACCAAGATTCAGCCCTATCTGTGGAAATGGGCCGACATTTACGACGGCCTGGTCCAGGCTCGCGATCAAATTCACCTCGAGCGCGGCCAGGCCGAGCGCCGCACCCTGCGCCTGGTCAATCCCGGCGCCCAGGAGAGCGAGATGACCAGCCACACCATGCTGTTCGCCTTTCAAATGATCCAGCCCGGCGAGGTCGCGCCGCCCCATCGCCACACCATGGCGGCGATCCGCTTTATCCTTCATGGCAAGGGCGGCTACACCAACGTCGATGGCGAAAAGATGATCATGGAAGACGGCGACTTGATTCTCACGCCGCAGTGGGCCTGGCATGAGCACGCCCACGAGGGCGCCGAGCCGATGATCTGGATCGACGGTCTCGACGTCCCGTTCGTGCAATCGCTGCAAGTGATCTCTTTCGAATCCTATCCGGAAAAACGGCTCCCGGTTGAAGAGCGTTTTTGCGATTCCGGCGTCTACGGTCTGGCCCGGCCGGTAAACGCCGGCGGCGCCAAACTGCCCGCGCCGCTGCACTACCGCTGGCGCGATATCGAGCCGGCCCTCCAGCGCCTCGCCGACGCGCCGGCCCATCCCTGCGAAGGTTACGCGTTGGAATATGTCAATCCTTTGACCGGCGGACCCACCCTGCCAACTCTCTCCTGCTGGATTCAACTGCTCAAGCCCGGACAGCGCACCGAGTCGCACCGCCACACCAGCACCGTGCTCTACCATGCCTTTCGCGGCAGCGGCACCACGGTGATCAACGGCCAACCGTTTCACTGGGAGAAAGGCGACACTTTCGTCGTGCCGCTGTGGCACTGGCATGAGCATGCCAATACGACGTCAAACGACGATGCGATTTTATTTTCGATGAACGACGCGCCGCTCCTGAAGCCCTTCGGTCTCTACCGCGAACAAGGCGCCGGCAAATCGGGTTTCGGGCTGTGAACGGGAACAACGCGGCCATCGCGGGCAATTGCACGGAATCACCCCGCAGCCATCATTGAGTTGGACGTTGTGAACGACTTATAGATCCCAGGTATTCCGTGCAAACAGCTCTTCCGCCTTCACCGGCCGATCCGCCAGTCCCTGTTCGTAGAGGTACGTCGCCAGCGTTTCGACCACGTGACGATTCTTCTCCAAGCCGTACGCCCAGGGATCGTCGCCAAGGGTCTGCTGCTGCTCTTCCACCGGCCCGCGAAACCACGCCAGGCTGATCTTATACGGCGACAAATCCTTAAGCCTCGCATAGGCGTCTTCCTTGGCGCGCTGGAAGGCTTTGAAAAGGCTGCGCGCAACCCAGGGATGCGCTTCCCATACATTCTGGCGCAAAGCCACGGAGTGCATGATCGGAAAGATGCCGGTCCTTTTGAAATACTCCGCTTCGACTGTCGGCGAGTCCTCGAACAAGCGGCGAATATGCGCCGGCGGATGGAACAGCGACGGGAACAAGCTGGGAACCATAATGGCGTCCAATTCGCCGTCGAAAAACATCTGATCGGGCCTTCGCTCCGGCGCAATGCGCTTGACCCTGTAGCGCTCGGGCAGCTCCATCGCCATGCGCGGATGCGGCGTCCAGAGATGCCACTCGATGTCCTCAAGCTTGACGCCGTATTCATGCTGCAACATGCCGCGCATCCATACCGTCGCCGTTTGCTGGAACTCGCCCAGGCCCACGCGCTTCCCCATCAGATCTTTTGGTTCGCGAATGCCGCTTCTGGTGTTGATAAAAATATATGAATGGCGAAAAGCCCGCGCCGGAAATACCGGAATCGCGGTCAGCGGTTTTCCCATCGTCCTGGCGGTGATGTACGACGACAGCGATATCTCAGACGCGTCGAAATCATAATAATTCAGCATGCGCGTCCAGATTTCGAGATGCGGCAGCACGAGCCAGTTAAGCTCGATGCCTTCCGGCTTAACCGAGCCGTCGATCAGGGGATGCGTGCGGTCGTAATCGCCGCA
>CAZILB010000215.1:0-5400 GCA_964539925.1 uncultured Syntrophobacter sp.
CAGATTCGCTCTCCATGGGGAATCCGTCCGCCGCCTTCATCGCTTCGCTCCACGCTCGCGTCTGGGTATCTACGCCGCTCGACCGATGCATGGCGGTCATTGTTTTGGCGAATCTTTCATAGTCCTTGCGCATGGCCGCAAACTCCGGCACATCCCGCGCCGTCCAGAGAACCAGAACCTCCTTGCCGTCTTCGGTTACCAAATAGCGCGTGCAAGAAAGTCCGGCGATGGTTCGGGATGGCCCGCCTTTTTTGACTTCCAACCGTCCGCCGGCGCTCTTGGCCGCGAATTTCGTGCCCATCAACTGTTCGATCTGCCTGCGCTGCTCGGGGGGCAGTGATTCAAGTTTTTTCTGCATTTCGCGCATTGCCGCGTCCATCTGGGCTCCCATATTTTTCATTTTGGCTTCAAGCTCGGCGAAGGTCATCTGCCAATATTCCTTTTTGTTGCTGTCCGCGCCGATCCAATAATCACGGTCGAACCTCATGATCACGATGTTCCCGTCGTCCTGCACGGACTTGAACATTCCGGGCATATAGTAGGACTGCGACGCGACCTTGTGACCGCCCGCGACGGTGACGCTTTCCGTGTAGATCTGCGCGGATGCGGAGCCGATGCACAAACCGACGACAGCTGCGCAGACCATCCCTAACCGTAGTAATACGAAATTCATTCAACCTCCTCTTACGTGATCCATAAATCTAACACGCGTCCGTTCACCCGGAAACGAACACGAACTATAAAAGCAAACGTACGCCACACCGAAGCAGTTTCGGCACGACCACGGAAACCGCTTCGATCCTATAAATACCCCTTCTCCCGGTAGTAACGCTCGGCGCCCGGATGGAGTGGAAAATCCAGCGGACCGGCTTCGGTGTCGGTGCAAAGCTGATGCATCGACGGCGTTTCGGCTGCGTCGTAGGGGATATCCTCGCGGATTTTGTCGAGCACGCCGGCGATATGACAGGCCAGGTCTTCGGGAAATTTCTCATGCACGACGATCGGCCAGCCGCTGAAGTCTACCACCGTGGTGGGCTCCTCGATTCCCGCAATGCGGCCGTGATCGAGGCGCGCGCGCTTGAAGCCGTACTTTTCCAGCCGGCGCAGAACTTTTTCCGAATAGGACAAAAAAATCATGCCGTGCTCGACGGCCACGTCGCCCCAGGAGTCCATCCCCTCGTCGATCACCATATCGAGCGTGCCGGAAACGATGCCCTCCCGGCGATGCGGATTGCTCGGCCGCACCACTTCGTCCACCGTGCCGCCCCACTCGACGAAATCTTTCTGCGAGATGCCGTGGCACTTGAGCAAATACTTGATCGCGAAGTCCACGCAGTCGTTGACCGCGATGGACACATTCATCTTCGGCTTTTTGGCGATCAGCTCTTCCATGGAGCGCACGCCGAGGCGCGGTGACACCGCGATCACCAGGCGGTCCCAGGACGGAAAGACGGCAAGCGCCCGCAGCGGCTGCGGCTTGCGAAACGGCCCAACGCCGCGCACCGCCATGGACGGAATGATCGTCGGATTGAGCCAGACGAGATCGAGCTTGCCGCTGGCCACCAACTTCGCCCCGTTAAGGCCGCTGCACCAGGCCGGGCTGACGCCGATGGTGAACGGATACGGCGGCCCCGCGTGCCCCTTCCCGCCGGGCAATTCGACCATCAGCCGAATCGCGCTGGTGAGCATCGTCGGCACGTCTTCGTAAAGACCGGCGAGAATCTTGGTGGCGATCCGCGCGCGCATCAAGCTCGCGCTCATCGGTTTCACGCTGCTATCATCGTAAGCCACAAAACATTTCTCCTTCAGCGAAGTTGATGACCACGAACTATTCTGAATCCGATTTCCTGTCAACCAAAGACCACGACCACCCCTTGCTTTCCTAAGCACGGCGGAAAGGCTATAACCGGAACCTGCTTCCCTGTTTTCGCCCCAGAAGCACACATAGAAACGAAAGGATCTCCCGCAAACGCGCGACGGCGCAAAGGTTGGATGGAAGAATTGTTATTTTTTTTCCGAACTTAGCGTCTTTGCGTCTTGGCGCGAGGATATCAGAATCCGCGAGGCTTCGATTCCCGAAGTATTCGCGCACGCCGCAACAACTCACACGCGTTGCAAGACTAAGGAGCCCGCACCATTCGTATTTTTCATTCTCTTCGCCACCGGAACTACGCGTTATTCTGGTGCACCGATTTGCTCGGTTCCGTCGGCCACTTCATCCAGGAAGTGGCGCTGTTCTGGATCACCTATGAGATCACCGGCTCGGCGATGGCGTTGGGTGTCTTGGGGCTGTGCAGCGCGTTGCCCCGACTGATTCTTGGCGCCCTCAGCGGCGTGTTGGTCGACCGTTATGATCGCAAGCTCTTGCTGATCCTGGTGAATTTTGTCTCCGCCGTCCCGATAGCCATTTTTCTGGCAATCTATAGTTTCGGCACGCTCGCGTTCTGGCATTTGCTTGTGCTTGAAATCCTCTCCGGCTCGATCCGCGCGATCAATCCATCCGCTGCTCAATCGATCCTTGCGGAGTTGGTGCCGCGGGAAGATGTCATGAACGCGGTCTCGCTTTACACGGTCGGCTTCAACATCGCCCGCATAGCGGGACCGTCGCTTGGCGGCGTGATGATTCTTTGGATCGGCATCGGCGGCTGCTACGCAACCTTCGCGGTAACCCTAATCATCGCCGGCGTGGGCATGCTGTTCCTGCGCACGAAGAAGGAGCCGCCGATCGAGCGCGAGGACAATTTTGTGCGCGAATTCAAAGAAGGCTTTCGCTATGTTCGGCAAGCGCCAGTGATTTTGAGCAGCATCGTCGCCGCCTACACTTTTGCTGTGTTCATCGTCACCTACCAGAGTTTTCTCCCCGTGTTCGCCAAGGAAGTGCTCCAAGTAGGTCCCGAGGGACTCGGCATACTGATGGCCGCGCCGGGACTCGGCGGCATCGTCTCGCTGAGCTTTCTCGCCTCAATGGGCGAACGCTGGAACCGCGCCATGTTGCTCTGGGTGACGAGCACGACGACGCCGATCTTTCTCATGCTCTTTTGCGTATCGCCGATCTTTTGGCTGTCGGTCTTGCTCCTCGCCCTCGTCGGCGCAGGCCAGGTAAGTTTTCGCACCATCAGCCGGGTGATCATCCAGATCGAGGCGCCGCGCAATCTCATGGGCCGGGTGATGAGCGTGTTCAATCTCGATCAAGGCATGCGCTCCATCGGTTCCATCGTCCTGGGCGCAGCTGCAACCGTTTTCGGCGCTCCGCTCGGCCTCGCGCTCACCGCCGCGGTTTCGTTGATCGTCACCACCGCCCTTTTCTACCGCCTGCTGGGAAAGAAAGCATGACAGTTGCGCCAGGACTCTGGCATATTCCAGCGAATTCGAGGTTGAGTAGATCCTTCCCTATTCTCAATTCTCAATTATTCATTTTCAATTCTCCCTAACTCTTCCTTGTCTTTCCCGCCTCGCGGATATATAGCCAAAGTAAATTCACGCAGAGGTAATCCGATGAATCTTCCGCCCGTCGCCGCTACGACCATCGGCAGTTTTCCGCGTCCCAGTTGGCTCGCGCAGAACGAGCGCAGCCGCGCAGTATTTCGCCTAGAGGGGGCGGCGCTCAAAGAAGCGCAGGATGATGCGACGGCGCTGAGCATTCACACACAAGATAAAATTGGCCTGGATCTGCTCTCCGACGGCGAACAACGGCGCACGGGTTTTATCAATCATATCCTCGCCGGTTTCGACGGCATCGACCTGGAGCATGAAGCGGTGAAGGAGATTTACCGCCGCCGCGTGCAGCCGCGTCCGGTGCCGCGCGTAGTCGGCAAGATCAAGAGACGCCGTCCCGCCATCGTCGACGACCTGCGATTCGCCAAAGCGCACACCTCGAAACCGATCAAGATGGACGTGCCGGGACCGATGACCGTGGTCGATAGCACCCTCGATGAATTCTACAAAGACGAAGCCGCCCTGGCGATGGACGTGGCGGCGGCGCTCAACGAAGAGCTGCGCGACTTGCAAGCCGCCGGCTGCGATGTGTTGGAAATCGACGAGCCGGCCATGACCCGCTACCACGAGAAAGTTTTCGCCTACGGCGCCAAAGCCCTCGACCGCTGCCTCGAAGGCATCCATGTTCCCACGGTGGTTCATCTCTGCTACGGCTATCCCGGCGGCGCCGGACCGCAACACGAATACGAGTATCCCGAACTGCTCCAAGAGTTGATGAAAACCAGGATCGGCGGCTTCGGCGTCGAATTCGCGCGCAGCGGTTACGACCCCGCGGTGCTGCAAATCGCCAAGGGGAGGATTGTCATGTTCGGCTGCGTCGACCCGAGCGACACCCCGGTACCGCCCGTCGCCAAGGTCGTCGAGCGTGTGCGCGAGGCGTTGAAATACATCGAGCCGCAAAATCTTTGGCTGGCTCCCGACTGCGGCCTGATGACGATCAGCCGAGAGCTGGCCAACGCCAAGGCCAAGCTGCTTGTCGACGTCGCGAGAGAAGTGCGGAAGACGCTGTAGCTTTATTGGGAGAAACCCGTAATCACATGCGAAAGAATCGCTCACCACGAAGAATACGAAGAACACGAAGTAAGAGAGTAAATATTCAAACCCTTCGCCCCTCCTTCGAAAATGGGTTGAAATCGCCAGCAGTGCCTTCTCAGGATGTCATTCTGAGGCAGAGCCGAAGAATCTGCTTTTTCGGGTCCTGGGTGAAAAGCAGATCCTTCGCTAGCGCTCAGGATGTCATTAAGGTGCTTCGTCAGGATCGAATTTTCATTCTCTGTGGGCGAGCGTTAGCTCATGAATCACTTCGTGGTGAAATCTCTCCTTCTTCTTTGGTTGTGGCGTAGCCGCGCTGGGCGCTTCGTGGTGAATAGAAAAGCTTTGATTGAGCCAAAAGGGCGGCGAAGGCTCTGCACCCCTGTGGAATGGATAACCTTCTTTGATGTAGAAGGCGTATCGTTGTAATCGCCATGCCTGCGAAGCGAAAAACCAAAAAACGCCCGACGCGCACCCCGGTCTGCCCCGAGTGCGGGTCCCGTGAAGTCATCCCAGTCATCCACGACTCCATCACTCCGGGAGTCCAACGCGCCATCGACGCCGGCCGCGCCATTCTCGCCGACCGAGAAGAATGGGAAGGGATGACCGAATGGTACTGCAAATCCTGCGGCTGCGACTGGGGTAAGCACTCGCGCCGCTTCAAAAAACCGGGCGGGGTCAACGCGACGCGCTCCAACTAGCTTCAACCAACCAGGTACGAGTTTCGGGTCTGGCAGTTCACTTCAAATTAGCCGGATCTTTCCCCACCATCGCAATAACAACTGGCATCGCGTAGAGGCGGGTTTGAAACCCGCCCCTACGAGTAAATTTCAGCCGGCGCCGAAGATCGCCGGCTTGCCCGCAGTGACTATC
>CAZILB010000216.1:0-5376 GCA_964539925.1 uncultured Syntrophobacter sp.
TGGCCGGTATTGCCCGCTTGAAATGGACTGACAGGATGCGCTTTACAAGACCGTCGATGCCATTGGCCTGCGCGGCTGCGTTGGTGTTTTGCGCCGATGTTGCCATGGCGCAGCCAAGCCCTGGGACCTCTGACGGCGTGCACGCCGTTAATCGCCGCGCCGATGCCGTCGATGCCGAGCTCGTGCGCCTGCGCGGAGAAGTCATTGAAAAAATGATAGAAGCGCGGGCGAGGGCCGAGGAGCTGCTCGTGCTCAACGAGCTTGAGCAAAAGCGTCTGGGCGTCGAATACGACAAACACCTGGAGTTTTTCAGTCGGGGACTCATTTCGCGCAGCGAGCTAATCCAGGCTGAGCATGCCTTGGCAAAAGCGATTCTGCGGGTGGATCAAGACCGGCGCTTACTCACCGACACCGATATTGCGATCACCGAGGCGACCATGCGCGATGAGCTGCTACGTTTACCCGCTCTCGCTGTGGGCGGCTATAGTGAGAATCCGACATTGCTGCGCTTTAACGGTGGCACCGCGTGGACTCTGGCCGATGCGCCGAAGATCGAAAGGTTCTTTTCGCAGAACTTTGGGCGCGCCCTGCCGGTGAGCGCCTGGGGGCAGACGGCCACTCATGACCGTTTGCGATTCGACCATCGCGATGCCATAGATGTGGCCCTTCACCCCGATAGCAGGGAGGGTCAGGCGCTGCTCAACTACTTGCGTCGGGCAGGCATCTCTTTTATCGCCTTCAGGGGGGCCTTGCCCGGAACTGCGACCGGCGCTCATATCCACATCGGCCGGCCGTCGCCCCGGAGCTGAACACGCGCAGAGCTATTGAGCCGGTAATTGCATACTCTGAGACGATGACGTTAGCGAAAAGCAGCCGTTACTTCACCGCAGAGGCGCCGAGGCCGCAGAGTTCGGAGGGTTTCTTGACTAAAATCTTTTTTCTCGGCTTACTGCGCGCCGGGCGTTTTTCTGGACCGATACCATCAAAATATCGCCACTGGAAAATTAGTACGAGCGGCAAAAACATTTAATGATACGGAGTAGCCTGGAATAAGAATGGCGCAAACGGCAATCCCCTATCCCGCCTCGACCGTGGTGCTGGCACGGCCCGATCAAAACGGCGGGTTCGAAATATTTATGAACCGGCGGCCGGACAAGATGGATACCTACGCCGGGGTGTATGTGTTCCCCGGCGGCAGGGTCGAAGATAGCGACTGGTCGGCGGCCATGCTTCAGCTTGTTGAGGGGCTTTCGGCAGTTGAGGCGCAGCAGATATTGGCGAGCGATCTGCAACCGGAACGTTGCTTGGGGCATTGGGTGGCCGCGGTGCGCGAACTCTTTGAAGAAGCGGGAATCCAGCTCTTCGAGCCCCAAGGCGGCGCGTCAAACGGGTCTGCACAACAAACGCTTTTCGAACGCTTATCGGAAAAACGCGCGAGCTTACAGCACGGCAGAATCGATTTCCCCGGTTTGCTAGAAGCGGAAGGGCTCATTTGTGATCTGCGCCGGTTAAGCTATTTCTTTCATCGTGTTACACCCGACCATTATTCAGTACGCTTCGATACGCGGTTTTATTTGGCCGCTTTGCCAGCCAACCAGGCTCCGCTCCACGCCTCTGAGGAAGTGTCGGAGAGCATATGGGTTACCCCGCAAGGAGCATTCGACCGACACGCCACAGGCGATTTTCCACTGATGCCGCCGACTTTGGCTGTCCTGCGAATCCTGGCCGCTCATGGCACGTGGACGGTGCTCAGCACGGCGTACGGCCTGCGATAGATGATTGCAAATCCGCCCTAAAGAGCACAACGTCTTGGAACTGCGCTAAATTGCCCGCCGGTCTCCGTCCGGTACGAAGTTCGCGTTAACCTATCCGTTCGAGCTTAATCTTGGGCATTCGCGTTGGCACTTAACTTGCTTTGTAATTTGTATGGTTAAGAATTGAATTGCTCGGCGAGACCAACTGTGCTATGAAAACATCAAATTCTGCCAATATTCGGGGTTTCCACTGGCCAGACAAATCCCATCACTTTCTCGCCAAACCATTGATTCCTAAGTTCGTCAAACAATTATGAAAACCACTTTGCCAACAACGGGGACCATCGCCTATTTTTCGATGGACGTGGCGGTTGACTCAGACATTCCGACGTATAGCGGCGGACTGGGTGTCTTGGCCGGCGATATGTTACGGTCCGCGGCCGATCTCGGTATTCCGATGGTCGCGGTTTCGTTGCTGCACCGCAAAGGCTATTTCGACCAGCGGCTTGACGCTCAAGGCAACCAGTTGGAAAGCCCGGCGGAGTGGGCGCCGGAGAACCGTTTGATCAAGCTGCCTGCGCAAGTGTCCGTATCTCTCGAGGGCCGCGATGTGCGGGTGGCCGCCTGGCAATACACTTTCCGCGGCATCGATGGTTATGAGGTGCCGTTATATTTTTTGGATACGAACCTGCCGGAGAACGATCAGGCGGATCGAGGGCTTACCGATTACCTCTATGGCGGGGACGAACGCTATCGCTTGTGCCAGGAAGTGATTTTGGGAATCGCGGGCGTCGCCATGCTGCGGGCGCTCGGCTTTGCCGCCATTCAAATCTTCCACATGAATGAGGGTCATTCGGCCTTGGCAACTCTTGGCTTGATGGAAGAGCGTGTCGGTTCAGAGTCAGAGCGGGGCTTTTCCGAAATCGATGTCGATGCCATTCGACGCCGATGTGTTTTTACGACTCATACCCCCGTGCCCGCCGGGCACGATCGATTTCATACCGATTTAATTTATCAAGTTCTTGGCACTGCCCGGGCAGGCATGTTGTCGCGGCTGCAGCTGCTAAACGGTTTTTTGAACATGACCGAGTTGGCGCTGCGTTTCTCGGGCTATGTCAACGGGGTGTCGATGCGACATGGCGAGGTTTCGCGCGCCATGTTTCCGAATCATCGAATCGATGCGCTTACCAACGGCGTGCACGCGGTCACCTGGACGAGCGCGCCCTTTGCCGCCTTGTATGACCGCTTTTTTCCCGAGTGGCGGCGCGATAATTGTTATTTGCGCCACGCGGTCGGCATCCCCCTGACGGAGATTCGACACGCCCATGCGGAGATGAAAAAGGAATTGCTAAAGCAAGTTCGCTGGCTGACCGGGATACAACTCAACGAGAAAATTTTCACCTTGGGTTTTGCCCGGCGCGCTACCGGTTACAAGCGCGGCGATCTGTTGTTTACGGATCTCGAACGGCTCAAACGAATCGCCGCCGATGCCGGTCCACTGCAACTCGTCTACGCGGGCAAAGCTCATCCGCGTGATGAGAGCGGCAAAGCCGTCATTCGAAGAATTTTCGAGGGGGCCGCCGCGCTGGCCAACGATGTCCGCATCGTCTACCTCGAAAACTACGATATGGCGCTGGGTAAATTGCTTTGCTCCGGCGTCGATGTCTGGCTCAACACACCGCTGCGACCCCAGGAGGCTTCCGGCACCAGCGGGATGAAAGCGGCTCTCAACGGGGTGCCCAGCTTCAGCATTTTGGACGGTTGGTGGGTCGAAGGGCATATCGAGGGGGTCACCGGTTGGGCCATCGGCGAAGCGGTTGGCGAAGAAAGCAACTCCGTCGCCGAGGCGGCGTCGCTGTACGACAAACTCGAATCGGTGATCTTGCCGTTATTTTACAAGGAACCCGACAAATTTGCGCAGGTCCAGCGCTCGGCGATTACCCTCAACGGCTCGTTCTTCAACACCCAACGCATGATCTGGCAATATCTGAGAAACGCCTACGCGAACGGCGCCTCGCCAGCTCGTGCAGGGCTCGACTGAGGTCACAAAATCCAGCCTGACATGGCGCCGAGAAGTCGCGTCAAAAAGTCGCAATAGCTCGCGCCAAGCACGTCCTGCGCGGTGTCGAAGGGCCGCGCACAGAACGCAAAGTTCAGAGTTCCTATTCGCGGGCCGGCGGGGCGGTGGATTCGATAAAATTCTTTAGCTCTCGGAAGTAAGCCTCGCCGCCGATGAGGTAAGTGTCGTTGTGGCCCGCTCCGGCAATTCTATAGAATGTTTTTGGTTGCGGGGCGGCGTCGAAGACCGCTTTTCCCTGGGCGAAGGGAACAATCTCGTCGCGATCGCCGTGCAGCACTAAAAGCGGCGCATTGATCCGGGGAATTTTCTCCAGGATATCGTAGCGCGTCTGGAGCAATGCTCCGAGCGGTAACAGGGGGAAGGCGGCGCGCGCCATTTCGCGGATCGAGGTAAAAGGGCTCTCCAAAATCAGCGCCTGGATCTCGAATCGGGTTGCGGTCTCCGCCGCGACGGCCGCGCCGAGAGATCTTCCAAAGAGCACCATTCTGCCGGTTTCAATGGCGAGGTGATCGCGGACATAAGCCAGCGCCGCTTCGCCGTCGAGGTAGGTGCCGTCTTCAAAGGCACGGCCCTGGCTGCGACCGTAGCCGCGGTAATCAAACAAGAAGATATTAAGTTTTGCATGGTCGTGCAGGCGCTTCAGATTGTCGACCCGATGGCTGATATTGCCGGCGTTACCGTGAAACCAGATTAAAGTTGAGCGGGCTTCCGCGTGGGGCACGAACCATCCGTTGAGGCGAACGCCGTCCCGCGTGTGGAAGTAGACGTCGCTAAAATCGAGGCCAGCGTCAGCCGGCGTGCGCTCGATGACCGTCGTGGGATAAAAAATGAAAGCGTCTTCGAAGCGGCAAGCCGACAAAGCCAAAGACGAAAGCCCAACAACGGCAAAACGCCGCCCGACGCGGCTGATCTCGGCCGCGGCCCGTGCAACCCATGGAATTCCGACGGCGGAGAACAAATCAAGCTCCCTGAGGACGGCCGCAGACTTTGCCAACGCCGCTCGACATCAGTGTTTGTGCTCGCCGCGCAGTTTCCATTCGAGACCGTCGATCAAGCACTCGACACTGGCCTGCAAAATGTCCGCGGCCACACCGACCGTTCCCCATCTCTCGGTGCCATCGGAAAAAATCGCCAGTACTCGGACCAGCGCTCCGGCGCCGCACTCGTCATCGTCGCGCGCCACGCCGTGCAACAAGCGCACGTCGAACTCTTCGAGCCGGACCTCGGCGAGCTGAGGGTAGTGTTTTTCGAGGATCTTGCGCATGGCATTATCCATGGCATGAACGGGACCCTGGCCGCCGGCCGCGACCAATTCTTCTGCGCCGAATATCTCGATTCGCACGGTCGCCTCGGTTGCCGAGCGCGACGCCTCCGGCGCCTGAAAATCAACTTGATCGTTGATCTTGCACCGCAAGATCTTAAACGGCCGCAAATAATCCTCGCGCCTGCGAATCGACATCAGCTCAAAGGAGGCCCATGCGCCGTCCAGTCGAAAAAATTCCTCTTTGAGATCTCGTGACATGAACCCCTCCTTGGCGAATC
>CAZILB010000217.1:0-2099 GCA_964539925.1 uncultured Syntrophobacter sp.
AGCATGGTGCCCCAGGTGGGGATTTCCGGCGGCACGCCGACGCCGAGAAAGCTCAAACTCGCTTCGGCGATGATCGATGAAGCCATGGCGAAAGTGCCGATCACCAGCGAAGTTTGAATCAAGTTGGGAATGATATGGCGCGTGATAATCCGGCAGTTGCCCGCGCCCAGACACTGCGCCGCGGTGACGAATTCGCGGCTGCGCAGGGACAGCGTCTGGCCGCGGACGACGCGGCAATACGGTATCCAGCGCTGGGCCACCAACGCCAGGATTAGATTGAACAGGCCCTGGCCGAGAAAGGCCATGATCGTGATACCGAGCAGAAGCGGAGGGAAGGCCCAGATCACTTCGACGAGTTTTTGAATAAGAAAGTCGATCTTGCCGCCGAAGTAGCCGGAGATCGCGCCCAGTGAGATGCCGATGAATCCCGACACGAAGACCACCGCGAAGGCGATCATGAGCGAGACCCGCGAGCCGTGGATGACCCGGCTAAAAATATCCCGCCCCAAGTTGTCGGTGCCGAGGACATGAGTAGAACCGACGCCCTGGGGCGTTTGGAGCATGGCGGTAAGTTCTTGCCGGTTGGGATCGTGGGGCGCGAACCCCGGTCCAAAAATGCCGATCAGAATGAAAGCCGCCACGACGACGCCGCCGCTAAAGGCCTTGAGGTGGAGTCTTGGCAGCCTTCGCGCCGGCGCATCGGCGCGATTATCAATAGCGGATTCGAGGGTCGACGAGCGCATAAAGTCCATCAATAATCAAATTCATCAAGACGAAGGCCATGGTATAAGTCATGACCAGTCCGGTGACGAGCGGATAATCGCGCGCATTGAGCGCGGTGATGAGCAGGCTGCCGCTCCCCGGCCAGGAAAAGACGGTTTCGACGATGATCGAACCGCTGAGCAGCGTGCCCAGCTCCAGACCGACGACGGTGATCACCGGAATGAGCGCGTTGTTCGACACATGGCGCCAGATCACTCTTTTTTCCTTCAATCCCTTGGCGCGCGCTGTGCGCACGTAGTCTTCGTTCATGACTTCGAGAATCGAAGAACGGGTGACGCGCATCAAGATGCCGAGCATGTTGACTCCCAGTGCCAGCGCCGGCATGAAGATATGCTTGAGCGCGTCGCCCACCGCGGGCCAATTATTTTGCAGAATGCTGTCGACGATGTAAAAGCCGGTTTGTTCCGGGCCGGCGATGCCGTAGGTGCTGCGGCCCGAAGTCGGCAATATGTTCAAAACCCCGGCGAGCAAGAGAATCAGCATGATCGCCAGCCAGAAACTCGGCATGCTTATGCCGAAAAGGCCTACGGTGGTGCCAAGATTGTCGATCCACGAGTTGGGCCGGGAACCCGCCCAGACGCCCAGCGGGATCGCCAAGAGGGTGGCGATGATGATGGCAAAAACCGCCAGCTCGATGGTCGCCGGCAGGCGCGATATGATCACGCGGGTTACGGGTTCGGCGTATTTAAAGGAATTGCCGAAATCCCCCGTGGCCGCGGACCGAAGAAACTTCAAATATTGAATGTAAACGGGCTGATCGAGCCCCCAGCGTTCCTTGGCCCTGGCGACTTCCTCGGCGTTGGTTTCCTCGCCGAGCAAAAGCAGCGTCGGATCGCCGGGCGCGGCGTGGATCAGCAAAAACACCAACAGGCTGATGAGCAGTAAAACCGGAACAGTTCCGGCGAGCCGTTGGAGAAAATAGCCGGTCATTGGAGAGTCAGTTCCGAACCATCGCTGGCGTTGGACACTTCCTTCCGCGCGCTTGTCAAGCGATACGCTGAATAAAACCGCGCAGCAGATCGTTGAATTCTGCGGGATGTTCCCGATACGAAAAGTGGCCGGCGCGATTCACGATGTACATGCGTGAGTCGGGTGTGCCGCGGGCGATCAGATCGAACAACGCGTGACCCTGGTCGATAGTCGCGGTGGGGTCGTTGTACGCCCAGGCGAGCAGCGTCGGCGCGGCAAAGCCGCGATCTCGAATCCAACCGAGGGTTTCATCTTTCTGGCGTGCCAGGTGGGGCAAGAAGAGCGTGGTGCGCAGTCCGACCTCTTCCATTTTTCTTACCGCTTCCTGATATTTCGGCAGCGCCGCA
>CAZILB010000217.1:2199-5296 GCA_964539925.1 uncultured Syntrophobacter sp.
ACGCCGTAGATGCGCGCGTCGGGCAGCGGCTGGTATTCCACGCGGTTGCTCAAGCCCCAGAGCAGCTTGTGCCGCCACATAAAGCACGCCGGCGCCTCTTCCGTCAAAATGCTCATCGCCTGAGAGAGATACTGGCGGCGACGTTTCGGATCGAGCTCCTGCTGTTCTTTGTCCAGTAGTTCGTCGAGATTGGCGTTGGAGAAGCCGATGCGCGGCGTCTGGCCGGTGCGAAAGTATTGATGCAGCGCCGCGCTGGGATCCTGGACCGAACCCCTTCCCATATAATAGAAGGGGACCGTTCCTTTCTGCACGTTGGACCAGAGCGTCGCCCATTCCGGCGTGAGCAGTCTGGCGCGGAAGCCGGCCGCTTTCAGCATCGGGATCATCGCCTCGGTGAGCTGCTTATCCAGCGTATAGCGGCCCACCGGCGTTTGCAGTTCGACGTCGACGCCGTTGGGATAGCCGGCCTGGGCCAAGAGTTTCTTCGCTCTCTCGGGATCGTAATTCAATTTGGGCTTGAGGTCGGGGTCGTAGCCGTACTGGCCGGGACCGATCGGGCCGTCCAGGCGGCTGGCGAAGCCTTCGAGCAGGGTCTTGATGATCTGATCGCGATTGATTGCGTGGCAGACGGCCTGGCGAACTTCTTTTTTGTCGAAGGGGGGCTTCGGCTGCATGGCGAGGAACATGATCTCCACCGAGTCCACCGGCGTAATTTTCAGATTGGGATTTTTTTCAATGCGGTGGCGCAAATGAGGCGGTATGAACTGGGCGATTTGAATTTCGTTGTTGAGCAAAGCCGTCACCCGCTGCTCGGTCTCGCGCATGACGCGGTAAACGATCTCGTCGGGCGCTCGGGGGTTTTTCTTGGCATAGATATGATCCGCCCGCTTTTGCAGTACCAGCCGTTGGCCCGGGATAAGCTCCTTTAGTTGATAAGGGCCGCCGCCCATCATATGCTGCCGATCGGCCGCGTCGCGGCCATGTTTATCGAACATCGCTTTGCTGGTCACGATCAAACGGTCGCAGAAAAAGGACAACAGCGGCGCCGTCGGTTTGTCGGTGATGATCCTGACGGTAAACTGGTCAACGGCTTCGGCCTTGGTCACCGAAGGGGCGACGGATGCCTTCTGCTTCGATTGCGGGTCGCCGATGACGCGGTTCATCAGCGAATGGACGACGTCGTGGGCGGTGACCGGCGAGCCGTCGTTGAATTTGTAATTTTTGTTGAGATGGAACAACCAGGTGGTCGGGTTTTCCACTGTCCAGCGCTCCGCCAGCCGGCCTTCGAAGTCGCCCTTCGCATAATTGTAGGTACAGAAGGGACCGGTGACTTCACTCCAGATGCCGTAAAGCAGCGAAACGCTATCGCCGTAAGGGTTGTGGGTTTCGATGGTTTCGGTGACGCCGACCGAGACGCGCGTCTGGGCACTGGCTTTCAATGGGGCGCCTAGAACCAAAGCAAGCGTCGAAACAAGCAACGCGATAGATCTTATGGCTTTTGTTTGCATGGGATCCTCCCTAGACTTCGATTGCACGCACCAAGCGATACGGGATCATTTACAGCAGCGATGTCGATTGTCAAGGCGAAAAGGAAGAGGCGGTTTGCTGTACTGATATAATCGAAGTTTTCGCAGCTCGCGCAAATTTCCCGGCGACCGTAGCTCTCAGAAACGGGAACATTTCTCGCGCCAAGTACGCCAAGTGCGCAAAGGCCGCCCAACCTCCGGCCCCAAGGAAAGTTGATCTCTTTACTTGGCGTTCTTTGCGAGCTTTGCGCGAGATATTCCGGAATTTGATTGCGGCTCTAATGTGCCAGGAACGGTTATGCTTGACAGCGGGAAACCTCCGGTACTAAGCGTTACTCAGGCCCCGCCGGGGGCGCGCTTGTAGATCGCCGCGGGTGCCGACGGTCCATCGATTGTCGGCTAGGAGGGAATCATGGCAAAGAACGGTTACAGGATTCTTGACAGCGACATGCACGTCTTTGAGCCGTATGATTTGTACTTGCGCTATATGAATCCGAAGTGGGGCGAACGCATTCCGCGCGGCGAACCGCGCAAAAAGCACGGGCAGATCAGGTTCACTTTTGGCGACGGGACCCCGGTTCGGTCCTCAGGGGTGCAAGCGCTCTCGGCGACGACACCGAAACCGGTTGCGGGCGAGGCCGCTCCCGGAGAGGACACCGTGGCCCACCGCTATGAAAAACCGTTTAAACAAAACTACGATGCCGTGTCGCAGCTCGAGGCGATGGATGCGGAGGGTTTGGACGTGGCCGTCCTGTTTCGCACTTTTCCGCTCCACTGCGACGACCGCCTTGAGGCGCAGTACGCCAACGATCTCTGCCGCGCCTGGAACGACTGGATGGCGGATTTCTGCAAGGCCGACCCCAGGCGGCTGAGGCCGTCCGCGCTGATTACCTTGCACGACGTGGATCTCGCCGTCGACGAGACGCGCCGCGCGATTACGGAGTTGGGAGCCATCGGGCTTTGTCTGGTGCCGGAGCCGGCCAACGGCCGTCATATCCATGACCGTTATTACGACCCGGTGTGGCGCGAAGCGGAAAAGCTCGGCGTGCCGGTCTGTTTTCATCCCGCCGCCAATCCCAATACGGATCAGGCGGTCCATCGCTTCAAAGGCCACGCCAATGAGGCGGTGCTGATCAATGCGTTTCGCAATCCCGTCGAGCTCATCCTCGCGGTGGGAAGTTTTTGCGCCGGCGGCGTTCTGGAACGATTTCCGAAACTGAAAGTCGCGTTTCTCGAAGGCAACTGCAGCTGGCTTCCCTGGGCGCTCTACCGCCTCGATGAACGCTGGGAGCTGCGCAAAGACTACGCCAATGAGCCGTTAAGCATGAAACCCAGCGACTATTTCCTGCGCCAGTGTTTCATTTCCGTGGACGTGGAAGAGGATCTGGTCGGCGATGTCATCAAGCGGCTCGGCGACGACAACGTGGTGATCTCAACGGATTATCCCCACGCGGACTCCCATTGGCCCGACGCGGTCAATCATTTCATGGCGATGGAAATGCCGAGCGCGGCGCGAAAGAAGATCCTGTGGGACAACTGCGCCCGGCTGTACGGGGTGGAGTAGGGCATTC
>CAZILB010000218.1:0-2774 GCA_964539925.1 uncultured Syntrophobacter sp.
GGCGATGGTTTTGATTGAATCCCCGTGCCGGCTTCGCTAAACTTTAGTGACGATGATGCCTCGGGCTTCCCTGATTATACTGACTCTCGCCCTGGCGGTTTTTCCGCGGCCGCCCAGCGCCGCAGCCAGCGAGCTGCGTGAAAAATTTGCCCAAGCCTACGCCCTCTATTCCGGCGGCGACCCAGCCCAGGCCGGGGCGCTTTTTCAACAGACCACAGACCCCGGCTTTCCCCTGGCGGACTATAGTCTTTATTACCTGGCGATGATCGCCTTCAACGACTCGAACTGGGATCAATCGCGCGAATATCTGTCCCTCCTCCGGGAACGCTACCCGAGGAGCGTTTGGCGCCATTCGGCCGAGCTTCAACAGGCAAAAATTGACATGGCAGAGGCAAACTTTTCTCAAGCCGTCGACAATCTGCGCCGCCTGCTAGCCGACAAACCAGGCCAACGCGAGATCGTCGATGAAGCGCGCTATTTGCGCGCCCGGGCCGAGGAAGCCCTTGGCCAATTGCGCGCGGCCCATACCCTTTACATGGAACTGCGCCATGCCTCACCCACTTCCACCTGGGCTGCGCGAGCCCGCAAGGAGCAGTCGCGCCTGCGCGAAGAATATCCCGAACTCTTCGGGTTCCATACCGCCCAATCCCTCGCCGAGGAAGCCGAACGGCTGGTCCGGGAGCGCCAGAGCCGCGATGCCGAAGCGATTTACAAGAAACTTCTCAACAGCGCGACCGAACCCCAATTGCGGTTGCGCTACTTGAGCCGACTTGCGGAGCTTTACCTCGCCATCCGCAACCGAAACGCCGCGCTGCCGCTGCTCGAGGAGATCGCGCGCGAATTTCCCAAAAGCGGCGAGGCTTCGAAAGCGCTCTACCAGATCGGCCAGATCTACTGGAACCGCCATGACAACGCCCGCGCCCTCGATTATTTTCAATCGCTGCTCGACAAATATCCGTCCAGCCCCTACGCCGATCGCGCGCAATTTGCCGCCGCGGATATCCATGAGTTCTTCGGCAGAAAAGACCGGGCGATCCGGTATTACACCAACATCCGAAAACAGTTCGCCGCCAGCGCGGTGCGCGACGACGCCGGCTGGCGGCTGGCCTGGCTTTATTACCGCAGCGGCGAGCTGCGGCAAGCGGCGGCCGCTTTTCTCGAACTCGGGACACAGTCCAGCAGCGGCGCCTTTGTGCTTCCGTCCCTCTATTGGCGCGCGCGCATCGCCGAGAGGACGGAAGACTTCGAGACCGCCGAAAAATTATATCGCCAGATCGTCGGCAGCGGCGCTGAGTCCTACTATTATGGATTGTCGCTGCGCGCCCTGGAGCGCCTGGGAACTGCGGTGCAGGAGACCGATTGGAATCGGCCGGCGGCGGTAAACGATCTCGACCCGCCGCTGGACGACGAGGCGATATTTCACCTGGCGCGCGCGCGGGAGCTTGCCGCCCTGTCGCTCCACCGGCTGGCGGTGGCGGAGCTCGACGAGATGCAACGCCGCTCCCGAGCGCCGCAGCGCCTGCGCTCTCTATTGATGCGCGAGTACCACCTGAACCGGGCCTATGGCCAGAGCCTTCGCCTCGCCGGGCAATTGCCCGGCGGCCATCCCGAGCGCGAGCGACATCGTTACCCGCTGGCGTTTTGGGAATTGGTCCAGGAAAAATCTCGGGAGCGAGGCCTCGACCCACACCTGGTTCTCGCTTTGATTCGCCAGGAGAGCTTGTTCGACACCCGAGCCCGCTCGCCCGCGGCCGCGTACGGCTTGATGCAGCTGATCCCGCCGACGGCGAGGCGCGTCGCCCTACAGCTCGGCGTTTCGGCTCCGGCGCCGGAGAATCTCTTCGATCCGGAGCTCAACGTCACCCTCGGCACCGAGTATTTGAAAGACCTGCTGCAGCGCTATTCGAACAACTGGTTCAAGGCCATCGCCGCTTATAACGCCGGCGAGGCGGCGGTGGACCGGTGGGAAAAAGAAATCGCCACCGACGACATCGAAGAGTTCGTCGAGCGAATTCCTTACGTCGAAACCCGCGGTTATGTTAAACTCGTCATGCGCAACCACCTTATCTACAAAAGGCTCTACGAACTGCAAAAATGACGCGAGGCTTGACCCCGTTGATCGGGATTACCGCCGACTCGGCCGGCGGCCTCGGCCATTATCCGGCACAAGCGGCAGAACCCACGCTCTTTCTCCTCAAGCGCTACCTCGCGGCCGTCGAAGCGGCCGGCGGCGCTCCGCTGATTTTGCCCTTCGTCGCCGCAAAGGGCGCGCTCGGGCGCTATCTCGACGCCGTCGAGGGCCTGTTGATCAGCGGCGGCAACTTTGACATTCACCCGCGTTTCTACGGCGAGCCCGCGATCAAGCAACTCGGCAATTTGATTCCAGAAAGAACCGACTTCGAACTGAAGTTGCTTGAGCTCGCCCTCGCTCGCGACTTGCCGGTTCTGGGCATCTGCGGCGGCGCTCAGGCGATCAACGTCGTCCTGGGCGGCTCTCTATATCAAGACATTGGCGCGCAATGCCCCGGCGCCGGCAAGCATCGGCAAGGGGAGGAAACCCCTTGCGGCGGGCACCGCATCGACGTCAAACAGGGCACGAGGCTCAGCGCCATCGTGCGCCGGCCAAGCCTGAACGTAAACACCAGCCATCACCAGGCGGTGAAACGGCTCGGCCGCGGATTAGTGGTCAACGCGGTGGCCGAAGACGGCGTCATCGAGGGCATCGAGAGCACCCGGCACTCTTTCGTAATCGGCGTGCAGTGGCATCCCGAAGT
>CAZILB010000218.1:2874-5195 GCA_964539925.1 uncultured Syntrophobacter sp.
ATCATCAGCGCGCCATGATTGCCGAGCTCCTCAACCCTGCAAACTATCATTACAACTGGCTCGCGATCCCCGCGGCGCTCACGGCGACGTTAATGATCGGACTCGGCCTGGTCGTGTTAATTCGCGAGCGTCATTCGCGCGTCAGCCTGTCCTTTTTCGTCATGACGGCCATTGCCGCGATCTGGCTCTATGGCTACTCGTTGATTTACTCCGCGCGCAGCGAGACGGTTGCCGCCGCCTGGTCTTCTGTCGGTCTGATCGGAGTCATCTTGATCCCGCCCTCCGTTTACCATTTCACCGCGGCATCGCTGCAAATCTACCGTCAGTATCGCCGCCGCATCTGGCTCATGTGGCTTATCTCGGCGCTTTTTCTGGTCGTTCTGGCCGGGGGCAAAGGGTTGCGCGACGGAGTTTATCTCCATCCCTGGGGCTACTATCCGAAATTTGATTGGATCGGCCTGGTCTTCATCGCCTTTTTCTTTACCCAGATGGCTCTGAGCTTGGGCCATTACTGGAAGAGCTACCAGGCGGCAGCGACGGCTATCGGCAGGGCGAGAAACCGCGGCCTTTTTACCGCATTCTGCGTCGCTTACTTCGGCTCGGTGGACTTCCTGCCGGCCTTCGGCGCCGGCATATACCCGCTCGGCTGTCTGGCCATTCTCGGATTCATCCTGCTGGTCGATCGTACGATCCGCCGTTACCACCTGTTGAATATCACTCCGGCATTTGCCGCAAGGGAAATTATCAACGCCATGGACGACGCTCTTTTTATCCTGGACGACGAAGGAGTCGTTCGGGTTGCGAATCGCAGCGCCTGCCGCCTGCTTTCCCGTTCCGAAACGCAGCTCGAAGGTTCGCCGGTGTCGGTGGTGGCGGATACTCTTGGGTCGGACAGCAACGAACTCGGCCGCAAGATCCTCGACGGCTCTTTGCGCGACTCCGAATGCTCGACGAGAGACGGCAAGACCGTGCTCAACCTATCCTCTTTTGTCATGCCCGACCGGGCGAACCATCCGCTGGCCACCGTCTGCATGATCCGCGATATCACCGAGCAGAAACAGGCCCGCGAGCAAATCCAACGCCACAGCGAGCGCCAATCGGCGCTCCATGAACTGAACGTCGCCGCGACTTCGACTCTCGAGCTGAGCTCGGTTCTCAACGTGCTATTGGAGCGGCTGGCCGACCTGGCGCCGGGTACGGCAAGTACGATCGCGCTGCTCGGCGAGGACGGGCAAATGCGCAAAGTCGCCTGCTGCGGCGTCGACGAGGAGAGTTGGAAGCGCAAGGCCTACGGCGCCAAGGATCTTCCCCCCGCGGCGCTGGAAAGCCGGGACACCGTTCAGGTTCGCGAACTCGGCGCCGAAAGCCGCGGCGTCGAAGCCGAATATTTCCTGCGCCACGGTTTTCGCTCCTATCTCGGCTTTCCGCTCATCGCCAAGAATCAGGCGGTCGGCATTCTGTCCTTCTACCTTAAAGAAAACCGCCGCTACGACGATGAGGAAGTCAACTTCTTGCGCGGGCTGGCGCGACAAGCGGCGGTGGCGATCCACAATTCCCAGCTTTATGAACAAACGCGCCGCCAGGCGATTGCCCTGGAGCAAGCTAATCAGGTCAAAGACGATTTTCTCAGCGTCATGTCCCATGAGCTCAGAACGCCGCTCAACGTGATCTCCGGCTACACCAAGCTCGTCCAGGAGGGTGTCATGGGCGCCGTCAACCCGGAGCAATACAACGCCCTGCACAAGGTCATACACCATTCCAATGAGCTGCTGTTCATGGTCAACAGCATTATGAACGCGACCAAGATCGAGGCCGGGGCCCTCACCGTCGAACGCGAAGAATTTCTCCTGGCGCATCTCCTGGATGAAATTCGGCTCCTCTACGACTATCCCCTGGGAAAAGACATCGTCCTGGATTGGGATTACCCCGTCGATCTGCCCGTCATGTTTACCGACCGCGATAAGCTCAAACATATTTTGCAAAACCTGATCAACAACGCGGTGAAATTCACCGATCGGGGGCGGGTAACGGTCGGCGCGCGCCAGTTTGCCGACGGCTCCCGAGTGGAACTGACCGTTGCGGATGTCGGCGTCGGCATCGCCGCCGATCAAATACCGCAGATATTCGACCGCTTCCGTCAACTGGACGGTTCAAGAACCCGCGGCTTCGGCGGCGTCGGATTGGGGTTGCACATCGTCAAATCGTTTACCCAACTGCTGGGCGGCGAAGTGACGGTCCTGAGCGCGCCCGGGCAAGGCTCGACGTTCACGATCACGCTTCCCTGCGTCTGCCGTGAACCCATCCCGGTTCATGCCTCGTAA
>CAZILB010000219.1:0-3854 GCA_964539925.1 uncultured Syntrophobacter sp.
TCCTTCGGTTGCGGCTGTGCCGCGCCGGGTTTTTCGCGGTTGCGGGTCGGACCGAACTTGATCGGCTCCAAGCCGGCTGCTAGCGTGAAAGCCCGCAACCTTTCGCATGGACACTTTCACTCACGCTCTTTCCGGCGCGCTGCTGGCGCGGGCAACGGCGCCGAAGGCGCCGCGGCCGGGTCAGCTTCCTCGCCGACTGCGCATGTGGGTCGGCTTCTGGGCAGCGGCGTTTCCCGATTCAGACGTCATTTTCAGTTTTCTCGATCCGCTCGCCTATCTTGCGTTGCACCGCGGCATCACCCATTCGATCATCCTGCTACCGCTGTGGTCCGTGGGGCTCGGGTATCTGTTCTCGCTCATTACGCGCCGGCGTTATTCCTGGCGGGCGTTTGTCGGCGTCTGCATGCTCGCCATCGGTATCCACATCGCCGGCGATCTGATCACCGCATTCGGCACCATGATTCTGGCGCCGGTTTCCATGTGGCGTGCGGCAGTTTCCACGACTTTCATTCTCGATCCTTATTTGACAGCGATTATCGTCGCGGGGCTCGCGGCCTCGGCGACCTGGAAAAATTCACGAGCAACGGCGCTGGCCGGCCTCGCTGTTCTGGCGGGTTACGTCGGCTTGCAGGCAGTTTTGCTCGGACGCGCCGTCGCGGTGGGAAACGCCGATATCACCGAACAGGGTCTTCATGGGGCGCGGGCGCATGCGATTCCACAGCCGCTGTCGCCGTTCAATTGGATGGTCGTGGTGGAGCAGCCGGAAGGCTATCGCGTCGCCTATATCAATTTGCTGCGCCGCGAACCGTTGACCGAGATGTCGGATACCTCCTGGCTCCGGCGCTTGAGCGCGAATTACCGGCCGGTCAAAGACGCCGAGTGGCAAACGGTGGCGCGTTACGGCACTGAGGATCGCGACGTCGAATTAGTCCGGGCGGCGTGGAGCGCCGATGCGCTCGCGCGCTATCGCGACTTCGCGCTGTTCCCCGCGCTTTACCGCGTGGATCGCAATTCCGCGCAAATATGCGTCTGGTTTCAGGATCTGCGCTTCCGGGTTCGCGGCCGCACCATGCCGTTTCGCTACGGCGCCTGCCGCGCCGGCGCGACGGAGCCGTGGAAGGCGTACCGTTTTACCGACGATGACGACGCCGCCAAATGGCTTGAGCGGATTCCGGATTGAAAATGGGAAGCGATCAGTCCTGATCTCTTAAAGCGATGAAAAAACTTGATTTGCCGATCTTTGAAATTGAGCGAGCGTTGCTCGAAACCGTCGCCAAGCACAAGCGTTTGGTCTTGACCGCACCCACCGGCTCAGGGAAATCCACCCAGGTGCCGCAGATGCTCCTCGACAGCGGATTGCTGGGCGAGGGCCGCGTGACGATCTTGCAGCCGCGCCGGTTGGCGACGCGCATGCTTGCAGCCTGGGTTGCGCAAGCGCGGGGTGGAAAACTCGGAGCCGAAGTCGGCTATCAGATGCGGCTCGACAACGTCACATCGTCGGCCACGCGGCTCCGCTACGTCACCGAGGGCGTGCTTTTGCGCCAGATGCTCGCGGACCCGGGCTTGAAGGGCATCGACGCCGTCATCTTCGACGAGTTTCACGAGCGGCATCTCTACGGCGATATCACCCTGGCGCGCGCGCTTGAAATCCAAGAAACGGCGCGGCCGGATCTCATCATCATCGTCATGTCGGCAACTTTGGATGTCGCCGCAGTTGAGAAGTATCTCGAACCTTGCGCGGTATTGTCATCTGAAGGCCGTGCGCATCCCGTGGCCATCGAATATTTCCCCACGCCGGCAGGCGCCGCGGCGGTGTGGGAATTGGCGGTCCGGGAACTCAAGCGTCTGGTGCGCGAACATCCTGAGGGGGACACGCTGATTTTTATGCCCGGGACGTACGAAATCACACGCACGGTTCAGGCGGCGCGCGAAGCGCTCGGCCCGGAGTTTGTCGTTTTCCCTTTGCACGGCGAATTGCCGCCCGGGGATCAGGACGCGGCCGTGGCGCGCTACCAGCGGCGCAAGGTCGTCGTGGCCACCAACGTGGCGGAAACCTCGCTCACCATCGACGGCGTCAGGCTGGTGATCGACAGCGGCCTGGCACGCATACCGCGCTACGATCCTTACCGCGGCATCAACACGTTGCTTATTGAAAAAATCAGCCGCGCCGCGGCCGATCAGCGCGCCGGCCGCGCCGGGCGCACCGCGCCCGGCCGTTGCCTGCGTCTGTGGACGGCCCATGAGCACGACGCCCGTCCTCATCAAGAGCTTCCCGAGGTGAAACGGCTCGATCTCGCCGAGGTCGTCCTCACGCTCAAGGCGAGCGGTGTGAACGACGCGAAAAAATTTCGCTGGCTGGAGGCGCCCGAGGCGCACGCGCTGGAGCGCGCCGAGACATTGCTCGCGGACTTGGGCGCCATCGACAACGCCGGCAGCGCGATCACGCCGCTGGGGCGGCGCATGCTGGCGTTTCCGGTCCACCCGCGCTACGCGCGCATGTTGCTCGCGGCGCAGGATTTCGCCTGCGTGCGCGAGGCGGCCTTGATTGCTGCGCTGACGCAAGGAAGAGATTTGCTCGCACGCCGGCAGGGAAGCGCGGCAGGAGACGGACGCGACGACCTGGTTCAAGATGAGCGCGAGTCGGATTTCTTCGTGCTGATGCGCGCCTGGCGTTATGCCGAGCAAAACGGTTTTCAAATAGACCGCTGCCGGCGGTTGGGGATAAACACCCAAGCGGCGCGCCAGGTCGGGCCGCTGTTCGAGCAGTTTTTGCGAATCGCGGCGGACGAGGGCTTGGACCTCGGCGAGAAGCCGATGGACCGGGCCGCCGTGCAGCGTTGTCTGCTGGTCGCATTTCCCGATCATCTCGCCAAGCGTCTCGCCCCTGGTTCGCAGCGTTGCGAGCTGATTCACGGCCGGCGCGGCACGCTGGCGCGCGAGAGCGTGGTGCAATCGCCGCTCCTCGTGGTCGCCGAAGTGCGCGAGGTGGAAAGCGGCGGCGGCAGGGAGCGCAACTTGAACGTCGTCATGAACCTCGCCACGGCGGTCAAGGAAGAGTGGCTGCGCGAACTTTTCCCACGGGCATTTAACCAGGCCACAGCGGTGGTTTACGATCCGGTGCTCAAGCGGGTGGTCGCTCGAACGGAGAAAAAGTTTCGCGACTTGGTTCTGGAAGAAAGGATTGCCGAGAATCCGCCGGCCGACGAAGCCGCCGCGATTCTCGCCCGCGAAATCGCTGCCGCCCGCTTGGTCCTGGAAAATTGGGACGAGTCCGTCGAGCAATGGATCTTGCGCGTCAATCTTCTACGCGAATGGATGCCGGAGTTGGAGCTGCCCGCCATCGCCGAAGACGACCGGACGGCGATGATCGAACACCTTTGCCACGGTGCGTTCAGCTACAACGAAATAAAAAACCGCCCCGTGCTGCCGGGGGTCAAGGCGTGGCTGTCGCGCCGGCAGCAAGCGTGGGTCGAGGAGCACACGCCGGAGCGGATTCAATTGCCCAAGGGCCGCACGGTAAAAGTCGCCTATTCCGCCGACGCCGCGCCGACCATCGCCGCGCGCATCCAAGACCTGTACGGCATCAAAGACGCCCTGTGGATCGCCAACCGCCGTGTCCGCGTGCGCATCCAAGTCCTTGCCCCCAGCAACCGCCCGGTGCAGATCACCGAAAACCTGGGCGACTTCTGGCGGGACACTTATCCCAAGTTGAAGCAGCAACTGCAGAGACGATATCCGAAGCACGAGTGGCGGTGAATGATGTCGATGGAAACCCCAACCAAATATTTTTTGCAATATGCCATGAAGGAAGTTCGGATAAGAGTGCGTCTCGCGCGAAGAGCGCAAAGGACGCC
>CAZILB010000219.1:3954-5149 GCA_964539925.1 uncultured Syntrophobacter sp.
CTCGGAATTCTATTCCATGCCCAAGAGCTTTCTCGCTCGGTTTCTGACTTCCGGGCTAAGCGATTCCTTCGACTTGCGGAGAAATTCCTCAAGCCACTGGCCGCTTTGGGGGGAGATTTCCGCCCGGAGCTTCTCCGCTTCCCGGAGAAACTCCGGGTCTTTGGTGACGTCGAGAAAAGCCTTGCGGAGAATCTCCACGCGATCCTTCGGTGTCCTGGGAGGCGCAGCCCACGGCCTCACCATGGTCGCCGGCATGGCGAGAATATCAAGAAGCGCCCGGTCCTCTTCTCTCTTGACGTGGTCGTTAAGATACGGGATTTTGCGCGCGTCGAGCTCGGGATGGCGGCTCTGGCCCACGTATGCCAGAAGCTTGAGGTCGCCCTTATCGATCAGCTCCAGGCCGACAGCCTTGACCGAATCCCAGGTCCATCCGGTCAACGCGTCTACCTCTTTGCGAAAGACGGCGGTGCGCACAAGCGTTAAGGAGAGATAGCCGGTGGTAATATCGGAGATCGGGCCGAAGATGTCGTTTACAGCCAGGACCATGTCGCAGGGCAGACTACCGACGGAGGTACAGCCAAAGATCAACTTGGGGGTTTTTGGATCGATCCACTCTTTGAGCGTTTGGACCGGCGCGTCCGGACGAACGGCAATGGTGATCACGCTTGAGTTCGCAAGTCCTAACCACTCGAACTCCATGGCACGATATTTTACCCCGGAAGCGCCCAAAAATTCCTTTTGGGGGGCGTCCCATTGCAAATGGGAAATGGTCAAGCCATCGGGTTTCGCGATGTTGAAAACATAGTTCGTCCCGACCGTCCCGCCGCCGCCCGGCATATTCTGTACAATCATCTTCGGGCGGCCGGGGATATATCGCGGCAGATGCCTTGCGAAAAGCCTGGCGTAAAAATCGAATCCGCCGCCCGGCGTGGTGGTGACAATCACGCGTACCGTCTTCCCTTGATAAAAAGACTCCTGGGCCGCCGCAGGTGCCAGAGCCAATCCGAAGCCGGCGAAAACCGCTACGCAGAGCCCGGCCAGGGACAGGCGCACGCCGCGCCTTAATTTCTGCATGGTTTTTCCCTTCCTCATAAGTTTTCTCCCGGGTCAACGATCCGAAACCACGAGTACTAAAATCCGCTCCGAATTTCCAATGCTCTCTCACCGGGTCCAGGACGAAGACGCGGCCTCACGC
>CAZILB010000220.1:0-5085 GCA_964539925.1 uncultured Syntrophobacter sp.
ATGAAGCCCCTTGGGATTTCAAGCTCGGCGATATAATTGGGATCGGGGTCCTGCAGTCGATCCATGCGTTCAAACCGCTTTTGTAATTCCAAGCGCAGCATGGTCTTCCTTTGCCCAAAGGCCGCGATCGACTGCGGGTTGCTCGACCAGGTACTGCCTCCGTCCAGACTGTAGAGTTGGACGCGCTGGCCATGGATTTCTATTTGCTTCATCATAAATTCTCCCGAGCTTTCGTCGCAATTTGTCATGACGTGAGTTGTGCGCAAGCGACTTGCGTGACCACGGGACGGCCGCCCTGAGAGCCGGATCGACGATCTACCCCCGCCGCCACCGGCGGGGTATCGCATACTCCGCTGCCGGCAACGAGCGCCCGCCGATACAAAGTTCACCAAGCTTTTCTGAGCCTCCCGTGGGGCTCTTTCAGCGCGGTGCTTTGTTCCACGTGGGCGCTTCCGCGGGCAGGTCACTGGCCCGAGGCTACTACCGGCGCCAGCGAGAATATCCCCAGCCCCCGCCACCAAGCAAAATCACCACTAGAAGAACAATCAATAAAGTATCCATGCTCTCTCCTTTATTTGGCTTGTCTATATTCTTCGCAACTCTGTAAGAGCACGATCCGCGCCAGACCCTGTCGTGGGCGAAAAGGCCATGTTTCCGCCAACTTCTTGAAGCTCTCCCGGGGAAACGAAGAAACCGCTGGCTAAAAGCGTCGAATTTTTCGACCAAACGGTCGCCTGGCTTCCGAAAACTATTGACCCCTACGGAATTTTTCCCGTTGCCGCACAGCCGCTGAGGGAACCCCCAGCCGCCAGCGGCGATCTTCGCTTGGCAATTCCCCTGGTCTCACCTGGGTTGAGCTAATGACGCGCCGGTTTCGCCGAGTAGCTGGCTGATCATCGTCAGCAGCTCTTCGTCATTCCACGGCTTCTGCATATAAGCCTTCGCGCCCCCTTGCAGAGCAAGTCCCATGTTGATGTGAGCGGAACGGCCGGAGACGACGATGACAGGGATCACGGAGAGGCGCTTGTCCCCTCGGAACCACTCCAACACGTCGAAGCCATCGGCGGCAGGCAGACCCAAATCCAGAATCACGAGATCCGGCCGATGCTCAAGCGCTTCGCGTATCGCAGACACTCCATCGGCGGCGCGCACGGTATCGTAGTGGTGCGCCTTGAGCAGGACGTGATAGCCGAGAAGCGTGTCGGCGTCGTCGTCAACGATAAGAATCTTTTTGTTACCCATGATCGACCTCCGAGATCAGGTGAGATTTGATCGATGCTTCGAGACCTGTGGCCATATCGGCCAGGACATTTTCCCTGGATGCGCCGACAACTCGAGGCACCGGCGCCAGCATGGCGTAGGAAACCGACAGGGTCAGGCCGGTTTGCTCCAGGTGGGGGAGCTGGGCGAATTGTTGCCGAATCTTGTCGGCGAGCAGGGATGCGCCTTTTTCGTCGGTAAAAGCGGCGGCAAAAAAGCGCTCCGCCTCCGCGCCGGAGTTCATGGTCGGCAGGAGCACATCGACATCGGGCAGCAAACAACTTTGGAGGAGGGCGCGGGCTTCGCGCGACCACCCCTCTTGAGATTCCTTGGAAGGCCAGGCGCCTCGCAGGCGAGTCTCCACCTTCACCAGCGCCACCGACTGCGCCGGCCACTGGTTGTTCTTAAGGAGCGGAGCTATCAAGCTGTCGAGCGAAAACACCGGCAGCGTAAACGAGAAGGTGCTGCCCTTCTCCAGCTCGCTCTTGACCCAGATTTGGCCGCCTTGTCGCGTCACCAATTCTTTGCAGATATATAAACCCAGGCCCAGGCCCTTGCGGCTGGCAGGTTGGCCGCCCGCCGCCTGGTAGAGGCGGTCAAAGATCCTCTCGACTACTTGCGGGCTGATGCCGCATCCGGTATCGGACACTTCGAGAACCAGGAAGCGGGGATCTTGCTCCAGCCGCCGGGCTCGAATCGTTACCGCGCCGCCGGCGGCGGTGAACTTTATGGCGTTATCGAGCAGGATGATCAGTATCTGCTTGAGACGGGTTCGGTCGGCGTGGACGCTGGGCAGCTCCGCCGCCAGGTCGCACGACAGCGTGATCCCTTTGGCGCGGGCGGTTCCTTCGAGGCTTTCGACGATGTCCGTCACACCGTCCGCAACCGACAAAACTTCCGCTTCTATGGTCAGTTTGCCGCCCTCAAGACGGGTCACCTCGAGCAAGTCATCGATCATCGATTGCAGCTGCCCGATATTCTTCAGCACGATCTCCTGGTACTCGTGTTGCTCCTTATTCAGCTCGCCCGCCAATCCGTCCAGCAGGATCGATGAAAACTGCTTGATGGCGGTGAGCGGCGAGCGCAGCTCGTGCGAGACATGCGACAAAAATTCATCTTTGAATTGCAACTGGTCTTGGCGCCGCTGCTCCAAAGCCTCGGCGGCTTCGGTGCGTTCATGCTGGCGCACCGATCCGATGACCAACGCCTCGTTTATGGCAACTATCTTTTCATGGAACTCCGCGCTCTCGGTCACTTGAACAATGACCCCCACGGGGCGTTCATTTTCAATCACCGGCCACGCCGTATAAGACCGCAAGACCGGAGGCGGCTCGGAATGTTCCGCTTCCGTGTGGCTTTCAGGCTTTCCGCTGCGAAAAACGCGGTCGAGCACGGTCACACATTCGTTTTCCCCGGGCAGCATTTCGCCGAACAGTTTTCCCACCATTTGCTCCCGGGATCTATCGATCAGGCGGCAGAAGGCGGGATTGACGTAGCGCACGATATGGCATGCTCCCTCGACCGTGGCCATCGACAACGGCGCGTGCTCGATAAGGGAATGGCCGAGACTCGACAGGTCGGGCGGCGGGTTTCCTGTACCCGGTGTTGGTTTCGCCGCCATGATTTCCCTCTACTTCACCGACCTCGGTTCCGGCGCGCTCTCTATCTCCTGCGCCGGGAGCGGGCCGGTCTGCGTGGGAATTCCTGTGATCAACCCGTGGTAGTCTGTGCGCCGCGGCTGGATGATCATCACGCCCTTGTTCGTGATGATATATTCGCGGATGTCTTTGCTGTGATTGCCGCCGCGCATTTTGATGATGGTCATCACTTTGCGAAGCTGGCCGCCGACCTCCACATAACGCATCCGGATGATGTCATCGGTGAGAAACGAAATCGCATAGTGACTGAACGACAGCTCGGTAAATTTATCCTCCACTTCGACCGTGCTTAGAATCGTGATTCCGTTTTCGGTCAATGCGCCGATCATTCGGTAGAGCGACTCGCGAAAGTCGGGGCGAAAACCGGGCGCCAGCGCCATCTCAAATCCGACCAGCGAGTCGATCACCAGCCGCTTTGCGCCGATTCTATCGATGGCTTCGCGAATCCGATGCATCGTTTCATCGACCGAAAGGTCGAGCGGACGAAGGTAAAGGGTTTCGAGTTTTCTCTTATGTTGCGCCGTTTTTAGATTCAGGCCGAAAGTGCCCGCCCGCTGCATGTATCCGTCCGGGCGTTCTTCGAAGATCGCCATGATTCCCGCCTCCCCGCGGCGCAGCCCTTCGGCGATAAATTGGGTGGCCAAAGCCGATTTCCCCGTCCCCGACGGCCCGGCCACCAGGACGCTGTCCCCTTCGAAAATGCCACCGCCGAGCATCTTGTCCAGTTCGGCAACGCCGCAGGAAAGACGCCGGCGCGACGCCGGATTCCATTTATTGCCGGCCAATCTCAGCGCCCGCGAGAAGGTTTCTATGCCGCCGTCGCTGATGCGGATGGTGTGCAACCCCGGCACCGATGCCTGCCCGCGAAGTTTCATGATGTGTATCTTCCGCAGCACCGAATTCCGCTCCGTCACCTGCGAGAGCCACAAGATGCCGTCCACCATGGTGAACAGCGGATTGTTCCGCATCTCGTCCTCGGCATATTCGCCGACCAGAAACGTCGTGGCTTCCCAACTGGTCAGAAACTGGGCGAGCCGGTGGATGAACGATTGCATCTCCGCTTCACCCAAACTGTTGACCGCTTTGCGCACCATGGTGCGGAAGGAATCCACCATGACGATGCCCGGATTGGCCGCCGTGACCTGCTTGATAATTTCCTCCAGCACCGCGTTCAAATCCTTCTCCAACAGCACCTCGGACAGGTTGATAAAACGGATGTCCTTGCCCAACCGGGATTCGTCGAAGAAAGGATACTGTTGCTGATAGCGCAGCATTTTTATCGCGGGTTCGCCGATAACGGTGAAATAAAGCGCCGGCTTGTGCGGCGTCGCATTGGCGAAAGCGATTTGATGCGCCATCGTGGTTTTGCCGGTACCGGGCATGCCGGCGATGATGTTGAAAGACCATTCCGGGATGCCGCCGCCGAGGATATTATCGAGTCCGGGCACGCCCGACGGAAGTTGCTGGATCGTGACTTTAGCCGGTTTGCTCGCGGCTTTTTTCGCCAATGGGGCATGCGGCGGCTTGTTATCTCTCTTCATTTTTTACTCCCCCCCCCGTTGCCGAACTCGGCGTCGCTAAACCGAGCTTTCGGCCAGGCTTCGCGCACCAGGCGGAAGGTTAAATTTTCGCCGATGAAGGCCACCAGCAAGCCGAGCACCTGGGCGAGCAGAACAACTCTCCCCTCGAACCACTCCTCCGGATCGAGTTGCGCAAGATGCTCCTCAACCCCTTCCAGAGCCCCGGCCGCGTTCACATGAAGCGCACCCAGCCAGGGAACTTCCGCTTTGGCCAGCGCCAGCGCGCGCGAAAGCAGCGCGCGATAGCCGGCGTTTCCCATGAATGTCGCCAGATTCAAGCGCAACGGCTCCCAGGCGTTAAAGTCCGCCGGGGTTTTTGTTGCGCCATGATAGTTTCCCCTCGCCTCATCGGCCATCAGGCGCTTGGCGAGATTGCGCATTTGTGCAGTGGCTCGACTCATTTGCTATGGCTCCCGCTAATCGAGAGTCTTCTGTTTTCTCTCGCTTATTCCAAAATTCCTCATGCCTAGGTCACTGCCATTTAATCTTTATTGTGTGTCGAATCGCCAATTATTGCTGTCCAATAGTGGACGGTCTCAATGAAAATCATCGCATGGTCTTATACGATCAGAACGCGCGCCCGGCAG
>CAZILB010000221.1:0-5070 GCA_964539925.1 uncultured Syntrophobacter sp.
ACTCCGATCGCGAATTGTGGTAAGAAATCGACTTATGTCGGAGAATTTTGCGGTCATCGACGTCGGCAGCAATGCCCTGCGTTGGCAGATCGCGGCTGTCGAACAGCCGAAACACTACCGTGTGCTCGCCCAGGATCGCCAGCCGGTGCGTCTGGGACGGGATGTTTTTCGCACCGGCAAACTCAATCCCCAGTCGGCGGAGGCCGCGGTCAATGTCTTCAAGCAGTTCAAGAGCGCGGCCGATCGTTATCGCGTCAAGGCGGTGCGCGCCGTCGGCACCAGCGCGCTGCGCGAAGCCGCGGATAGCCGAAAATTTTTAAAGCGCGCGCACGCCCTGGGCGTGCCCCTCGAGGTGCTGTCCGAAAAGGACGAAGCCCGGTTGATCAGCCTGGGCATCATGAGCGGACTGCGCTTCCACCTTCCTCTCGGCCTGTTTCTCGACATCGGCGGCGGCAGCGTCGAGATAACACTGGCGGATCCAGCCAACATTTTTTGCGTGTTCAGCGTTCCCCTTGGAGCGGTTCGGCTGAGCGAACAATTCATCACTTCCGACCCCCCTTTATCAAAAGAAATCAAGAGTTTACGCCAGCATGCTAGAGCACAAATTGAGGCTGTTGCGCGCCGGGTTGGAAAGGAAAAATATACCATGGCCTTCGGCAGCGGCGGCACCGTCACCGCGCTCGCCGAGACCGATACCCGCAGCGCCGGTGACGGCAAAGGGGCATCGCTCATTGTCCTGCGCCGCCAGCGCTTGAAGGCATTGTTGGATTTGCTGATGAGCCGTTCCACCCGCGAGCGCGCCGCGATGATCAGCGGCGACCCTAATCGGGCCGACATCATCGTCGCCGGCGGCTTGGTGCTATACGAAATCATGTCCGAGGTCGGACTCGATTATTTGTTCGTGTCGCGGCGGGGACTGCGCGACGGTTTGATGGTCGATCTTTTACAGCGACACTACGATGGCTCCGGCGATTGGTATCCGGACGCGGAGCGCGCCGAATCTTTGGAGCAGGTTTGTCAAAAATATTCCTATGACGCACGACATACACAACAGGTGAGCCAGCTGGCGTTGAACCTCTTCTACCAACTCCAACGACTCCACAAACTGCCGGAGAATTATGCCGGGATTCTGAACGCTGCGGCCATGTTGCACGATATCGGTCTCTTTATCGCCGGTCCGAAGCACCACAAACATTCTTATTACTTGATCAAAAGTTCGGGCATGAAGTCATTCAACAAGCTCGATCTCGAGCTCGTCGCCAACATCGCGCGCTACCACCGCAAAGCCCACCCGAGCCAGAAACATTTGAGCTTTAGCCAGCTCACTCCGGCCAACCAGGACGTTGTGCGCAAGCTGAGTTCAATTCTGCGCGTCGCCGACGCCCTCGATTTTCGCCGGGAAGGACGCATAGAGTCCGTCACCTGCTCTCTACACAACGGCAGAACCTTGACTCTCACGGCCGCGTCGAACGCCAACATCAATGACGAAATCGCCTGGGCAAACAAAAAGGGCAAGCTGATTGAGGAAGTTTTCAACGTGGAACTAACGATAAATAAAGCCCGTCGGTCCCGATAACCATAGGGGGAGGATGCGATGATGCGCGAGCTGCTTGAGCGAAACATACTGTTTTTATGCGAGGACAACGCCTGCTTGAGCCAGATGGCTGAAGCCGCGGCAAGACACCTGAGCCCGCCCAAAACCAAAGTTTTTAGCGCAGGGGTGAAACCCAGCGCCCTTTCGGCTCAGGCGGTGCAAGTCATGCAAGAGCTGGGGATCAGCATGGCGGAACAAAAGAGCAAGGGTCTTTCGGAGATCCCATTGGATGAGATAGATTGGATTGTGAGCTTCGAAAATGCGGACGAGCGGTGCGGCGATTTGCCGCGACGCGCCAGGGTCACCCGCTGGCTGATCGGCCGCCTTGAGCAGAGCGCCGGCCCGAGAGACTTCGCGGTTTCGCCGGGCTCTCTCCGCAGTTTGCGGGATGAGATCGAAAGGCGGGTCTTCGCCCTGTTTCTGGACCACTGGCGCAACGCCCCGAAAGTGAATTGAGTCATCGAGCGAGGATCATGCACACTTATTTGATGCGCCACGGCATCGCCGTGGCGGCGGATGATCCGTCGATCAAACAGGACGGCGATCGCCCGCTTACCGCCAAAGGCACCAAGCGCATGCGCCGCGCGGCCCAAGGTCTGCGCCGGCTAAAGATCCCGTTCGACGGTATCTTGACGAGCCCCCTGTTGCGCGCCCGTCAAACCGCGGAATTGGTCGCGAGCGCGTTGGGCAAGGAAGCGCGTGTCGAAGAGATCGCCGGTCTTGCTCCGGAAAGCAGCGTCGAGCAACTGTTGCGCGGGCTGACGCGTTACCAGGATCGGCGCCATCTTTTGCTCGTCGGCCATGAGCCGCTCTTGAGCCATACGGCGGTTTACCTGCTGGGCGGGCAACAACCGGTAAAATTCACTATTGAGTTAAAAAAGGGTTCCCTCTGCTGTATTGAAATCGAAGATCTGCCCACGGCGAAAGCGGCCTCGCTCCACTGGCTGCTGACGCCCAAGCATTTGCGCTTGCTCGGCTGAGTTTCGATGGAGGACGATCTTGCATGGGCGCGCATCCCAGAAAATCGCCAATCGAGGTTGTCGCTCCGGCCAAGCTGTCAAAATTGGCGCGCAAACGGCTGGAGCGGTTCGCGACCCTCTTTCCCAAGGCGCTGGTCAGCGACGCCCCGGAAACCGTTCATGACTTGCGCGTCGCAAGCCGGCGCTTGCAACAAGTATTGCGAATTCTCCTGCCAAATTCAGCATCCCGGAGCGCACGGAAACTCGCACGCATGCCGCGAAAAGTGCGCCGCGCATTCGGCGTCTGCCGCAATCTCGATGTCAGCCTCGCCCTGGTTGAAAAACAACTGAACGCTCCCTCCAGCGCATCAATGCGCCGATCGTGGGACGCGGTCAAGGCCTGGCTTGAAGAAAAACGCAGGACCGAAATGGCGCAAGCGCGGAAGCAAGTGGCACGCCGCGATTTAATCGGGTTCATCGTGCGGCTACAGACTCGCCTGGCCGAGAGGCATCAAGAACCGACAAGCGGCGAGGAACTTAAGGAGCGCTTGCGCGCCGCATTCGCCGCCTGGAATGACTCGCTGACATCGGCTCAAGCCGATCCCGATGTCAAGACCCTTCACGGTTTGCGCATTGCCGGTAAGCGGCTGCGCTATCGTGCCGAGTCGGTGGCGGCACTAGGCGACAGCTCCGTTCATCGGATAATCCAAGATCTCAAAACCCTCCAAGACGAGCTTGGGGATTGGCATGATCGCTTCGTGTTGCGCCAGTACGTCGCTGAATTCATCGGTCGGGCCGGCTTTCTGGCGGAAGAACCCGGCATGTGCCGGGCCCTCCTCTTGGAAATGGAAAGGGAAAAAGAGCGCGACCAAGCCGCTGTCGGCGAAATGATCGCAAAAGCGGCGGAATTCGCCGCGCGCGAGTCGCAGACAACTTCGAGCGAGCCGCTAACTCAACAAGCCGCCAAGGGTCAATAACCGTTGTCCTCCACCACCCTCTCGACGCGCTCACGCAGGCTCTCGAAAACCTCCTCCACGGAGCCGGAAGCATCAATGATCTCAAAACCATGGGTTTCCACCATTTTGTCGAACTCCGCGAGCAGCCATTTCTGATAGCGCACGAAACTCTCGTACATATCCTCACCCATATGCAGGTCCATGCCCGACTCCCAGTAGTCGAATCCCGTGCTCTGCAAGACCCGGGTCACGAGGTCGTCGATTTTGAGGCGCAAATAGAAGATCGCGTCCGGCTTGAGCGCGAAGCCGTAGACCTCCCGCAGCCACTCGGGATCGGCGCCGCGCACGATGGCGCGCGCCATCAGCGAATAGATATAGCGGTCCGTGAGCACTATGAAGCCGGCGCGCAGGGCGGGAATAATCTCATTCTCCAAACGGTCGGCGAAATCCGTCGCATAAAACAAGCTCATGGTGACGCCGCCGAGGGTATGGCCTTCTTTGGCGTGCTTGAGCCTTTTGCCCGCCAACGCCGACCGGGTCATGCCGGTGTCGAGCACGGCATGGCCGTGGTTCTCGAGCCATAGTTTCAACAACCCGATATGCGTCGAGCGGCCGACGCCGTCCGTTCCCTCGAGAACGATCAGCTTGCCCTTGAGTTCGGTAAGATCTATTCCTGGGAGCCCTTCGCCAAAGAAGCCAAATCGAGCCATCTTCTCACCCTGGTTTTTTTCGTGCCGGTCAACGCCGCCGAGACGATGCCGCGCACTTCCGCCTGTTGCTCTTCGATGGACTTGGTCGCGTCGATGGGAACCAGACCAAATTCATCCACCATCTTTTCATATTCTTCGATGATTCGCCCCTGGAACAACCGAAAGCTCTCCTCGATATCGTCGCTTAGAGCCAGGTCCATACCCGCTTCGTAATATTTGATCGCATCCCGGCCGCCCAAAATTCGCTTCATGGCGACGTCCAGAGGTGTGCGAAAATAAAAGGCCACAGTGGGCTTCACTGCGAAGGCGTAGAGATCGCGCACCCATTTGGGGCTGACGCCGCGGACCACGTCGCGGGCAAAAGCGGTGTAGACGTAACGGTCGGCCAGAACCACAGCGCCGGCCTTTAGCGGCGGGATAATGTGGTGTTCGGTACGGTCGGCAAAATCGGTGGCGTGAATCAGGCTGAAGGTCATCGGCGTGAGCATTTTCTTCTTTTTGCCGCGCTTGGTGACGTCCTGGACCAGGGGGGAGGAATTCCACTCGCTGAAATAAACCACGTAGCCCTCGGATTCCAACCATTTATACAACAGCGAGAGCTGGGTGCTCTTGCCCGAACCGTCAATCCCCTCGACGATGAACAACCGTCCGGGAAGCCGGTGCCTGCCGTACATTTTCATGCCGCCTGCCATGATTTAGTCCTCGATCAGCCTGGTACGAAAAGAAATCTACCAAAAACATCCGATCCAAAGCCAGCGAATCAGCGAGCCACATTGTTAAATATCGGTTAAGGCCAGCCCTTTGCGCCCGTACGGCGACCCGCCTCGGATTAACCGTTTCTTCACAATCGC
>CAZILB010000222.1:0-1395 GCA_964539925.1 uncultured Syntrophobacter sp.
AGAAAACGGCAAGCGAACCAATATCAATCCGGGTAGAAAGGAGATATTCGGCAGAGTGGAAAAAAGGCGCGTCACTTGTTGGATCGCCTCTTGCCTGTACCCGCTGTTTCCAGCCTCGTGCCGGGTTAGGAGTATTTTTTTCGGGGAGCGCAACGCTTTTGGCGTATGACCCAGCGCGGTGCGATCCGTGCCATCGTGACCGCGCCTCGATCAAGGCCGCGGCCGGAAAAATTCGAGAGCATATTGCTTGTTTTCTGGAAACCAGAGGTTGCCGAGATGGCCGCCCCGCGGAAAAAGCTTGACCTGCTCCGCCAGGGCTTCTTTGAGAGCTTCGATGGCTCGCCTCTCGGCCAGGAAATCATCGGCATTGTGCAGAATATGCACTTTGGGATTGCCGCGCAGCCGGTCCATGATCGCCGTCAACGACCCTCGTCGGATAAAGCGTTCCAGATCGGCCCGGGAATCGCCAATTTGTTTCTGCCATACGGGCACAGCGATTCTCTGATTGTAATCGGTAAAGGTAAAACTTCTAGCCTCCTGCAGGCGTTTTCGCATATTGTCTTTCGCTGCCGTCAGCAGGTTTTGATCGTGAATCACCTGGGTCACATAGACGAGCTCGGGAAGCTGGCTCTGCAGAGTTTCGGCGATGAGGAATTGGAGTTCTTCGGTCGTAAAGCCCGCGAGCTTCTTTGCCAATCGGTCGAAGACCTCGGGATCGTCGCTCCTTTCATCGGCAAAGGAATCGACGACGGCAAGGGCTCTGGAAACGATGTCGCGAGATTTCTCGCGGCCGAATTTACGGGCCAATGTGTTCCATTCGTCGATTTTTCCGATGGCGTAAGCGAGATCTACGGGAGGGTTGACGAGCAGATACTTGGCGATGCCGATCTTTCCCTCCTCGGCATCGATCAGGCTCAGATAGGCGCCTTGAAGCGCGCCCAGACTGACCCCCATGAAGTTGGTCGACGTGGGCCTGAGGCGGTAGCGATCTATCAAAGTCGCCAGAGTTTTTTGCATGACTACATATAGATCCCGGGCGTCCTCGGGCGCGTGGCCCGGCGCCCCGCTGCGGCTCGCCGACAAGGCAAAGTTCCAGCTCATCGGCGAGGGCAAAACGACCACATGAAATCCTTCTCGATAGAACAGGCTCGCCAAGTACGGGGCGACCCCAAAGTAGGGGTTGGATCCGAGGCCGGCGAGAATGAAAAGCAACGGCGCCGGACGCTTGTGGCGATAGAGAGCAAGGCTGACATGGCCGCGCCCTTCGAGAGTGATCAGCCCATTTCTGCCGGGTAGCCCGGGCAGGCGGAAGATGATCGACTTGACGCGCGCCGTGGCTCCGTCATCGTTTAAAATAGCCGTCGTCGCCGTCGCCAAGTAGGGATCATGATGAGG
>CAZILB010000222.1:1495-5069 GCA_964539925.1 uncultured Syntrophobacter sp.
GCTAGCCCGGATTATGCATCGTAAAACAAAAATTTTTGGGGCAAATCCTCCGGAGTGAGGGCGATGCACTTTGGTATAACGTTCCAGATTCAAGATTCCATGTTCAAACGATGCTGGAGCGGTCACTAAGTCGGCGAAACCGTTGCCCTTGAACCTTGAACTTTGAACCGGTGCATCACATCGCTCCGGAGGATTTGCCCTACGATCGACGAGGTGCCCAAGATGGAATAATACATGCCGGCGCTTCCCAGACCTGGGAGCCGACGCAACCGCGGGCTTTTATTCGGCCGGAATCGCAGTTATGAAGATAGGCATGAAAGGTATTCGCAGCCATGCGAAGCGCGCTGCTGCCTGAACTATTAAAAGAACCTGAATGTTCCGATTTAATCAGACGCACTTTTGGCACAGGCTTTGCCCTGTTAAGGTATCAGGAGAAAGGTGCGCCGGATGAGCGAACCCCATTGGGAACATCTGCCGCACGGCGCCGACATCGGAGTCTGCGGTTTCGGCAGGTCTAAAGCGGAAGCCTTTGAGCAAGCGGCCATCGCCTTGACGGCGGTTATAACCGACCCGCAATCGATCAGCGGGACGGTTCCAGTTGAAGTTGAATGCGCCGCTGCCGACGACGAGTTGCTCTTGGTCGAGTGGCTCAACGCAATTATTTACGAGATGGCGACACGGAAAATGCTTTTTGCCGGCTTCGCAGTCCGCATCGACGGCAATAAGCTAACCGGAAAGGCTTGGGGCGAAGCCATTGACCTGGACAAGCATGAGGCCGCGATTGAGGTCAAGGGCGCCACTTGCACCAGCTTGAAGGTCGTGGAAGACGCTAAAGGCTGGTGGCGAGCCCAATGCATCGTCGACGTTTAAGGATGCCGTCATGGACTTATCACGACTAGAGCGAAAGACGGACCACGAATGGTGGATCGCCCCTTACGGCAAGATGCGCGTGCCGGCGGTGATCTACGCGAGCGAGATTCTGATCCGCGACATGGACGACAAGGTCTATGAGCAAGTCACCAACGTGGCCAAACTGCCCGGCATCGTCAAAGCGTCCTACGCGATGCCCGACGCCCACTGGGGATACGGTTTTCCAATCGGCGGCGTAGCCGCCTTCGACCCGGAAAAAGGCGGGGTGATTTCGGCCGGCGGGGTCGGCTTCGATATCTCCTGCGGCGTGCGCACGCTTTTGACCGGGCTCACCCTGGAAGAGATCGAACCGGTCAAGGAACGGCTGGCGGATTTGCTGTTTCAGAGGATTCCCGCGGGCGTCGGCAGCACCGGACAGTTAAGCCTGAGTCAAAAAGAAATGGACGCGATGCTGAGCGGCGGTGCACAATGGGCCGTAGCGATGGGCTACGGTACTAAAAACGACCTGTTGCGCGTTGAAGAAGCCGGTTGCATCCCCGGGGCCGAGCCCGACCAAGTTTCCGACCGTGCCAAAAAGCGCCAGCGCGACGAGATGGGCACGCTCGGTTCGGGCAATCACTATCTGGAAGTGCAACAGGTTGCAAAAGTTTTCGACGCCGACATTGCCGCGGCTTTCGGCGTGCGCCGAGGCGACATCGTGCTGAGCATCCATTGCGGCTCGCGCGGCCTCGGCCATCAGATCGGCACGGAGTTTCTTACCCGCATGGTCGCCGCCGGGCCGCAGTACGGCATCGAGCTTCCCGACCGCGAACTTGCTTGCGCGCCGATCCATTCGCCTGTCGGTGCAGCCTACCTCGGCGCGATGCGCGCGGCGATCAACTGCGCCCTTGCCAACCGGCAAATTCTCACCCACCTGGCACGCCAGGCTTTCCATGAAATCCTTCCGCAAGCGGAGCTGCCGCTGCTCTATGACGTTTCGCATAACACTTGTAAAACCGAAGAACATGTGGTGAACGAT
This sequence comes from uncultured Syntrophobacter sp., assembly GCA_964539925.1. GTDB lineage: Bacteria > Desulfobacterota > Binatia > UBA9968 > UBA9968 > DP-20. Next base: position 3,384 of record CAZILB010000222.1, read on the forward strand.
AGACCGATGCGCTTGTTCGTCCACCGCAAAGGGGCGACCCGCGCTTTTGGTCCAGGGCATCCGACGATTCCCGATGCCTTACGAAAAGCCGGCCAGCCGGTGCTCATCGGCGGCACCATGGGCACCGCATCGTATATTCTGTGCGGCACAAAGGAAGGCATGAACCTCGCTTTCGGTTCGGCATGCCACGGCGCGGGGCGGAGCATGAGCCGGCATCAAGCCTTGCGCCAGTGGCGCGGCAAAGAGATCATTCAGAGCCTCGCCGCCCGGGGCGTGCTCATCCGCAGCCGCTCCATGCGCGGGGTGGCCGAAGAAGCGCCGGGGGCGTATAAAGATGTCAGCGAAGTCGTCGGCGCCGCCGATCGCGCCGGCTTGGCGCGCACCGTCGCGCGCCTCGAACCCGTCATCTGTGTTAAGGGATAAGACGAGAACATGTCCAAGCAGCATCCTCCGATGACGTTTTGAACGATTTGAACGGCTTGAACAACTTGAACTCTTCGATCCTTTTACGCGACCTGAACGTTTTGAACGACTCACGCGGAGGCAATCATGTTGGAGCTCATTAATCAGATACTCGGTCCCGCTGGAATCTTCATAGTCATTGCCGTAGTTCTCCTGATCACCGGCATCAAAATCTTGCGGGAGTATGAGCGAGCGGTCATCTTTCGCTTGGGGCGCATGGTGGCGCCGCGCGGGCCGGGCATCACTTATGTGATCCCTTTGGTCGAAAAAATGGTCCGAGTGGATCTGCGCACGGTGACTATGGAAATCCCGGCGCAGGACGTCATCACCCGCGACAACGTCTCGGTCAAAGTAAGCGCGGTGCTCTACTTCAGAGTGCTCGACCCTAGTCGCGCGATCCGGGAAGTCGAACACTATCTCTTTGCCACAGCTCAGCTCGCCCAGGTGACCCTGCGCAGCGTCTGCGGCCAGGGCGAACTCGATGAACTGCTTGCCGAGAGGGACAAGATCAATGCCAAAATTCAAACAATCCTAGACGCGCAAACTGAACCGTGGGGCGTCAAAGTCGTCTTGGTGGAGCTCAAGCATATCGATCTGCCTCAAGAAATGCAGCGGGCCATGGCCAAGCAGGCGGAGGCGGAGCGTGAACGGCGGGCCAAGGTCATCCACGCCGAGGGAGAATTCCAGGCTTCGCAAAAACTCGCGGATGCGGCAGAGATCGTCGCCAAGCAGCCCAGTGCCATGCACCTGCGCTTTTTACAGAGCCTGGTGCAAGTATCGGCGGAAAACAATCACACAATCGTAGTGCCGCTGCCCGTCGACGTCGTCGAGCAGGCGATTGCAAAAATCGCCGGGCAAAACGAGAGCGAATAGTGTGCACGGACGCGAAAGACATCAAAATGATGATCGAATTTGCCGCCGATGAATGGTACGACCACCACCGGCGCAAGGTCGTCTGGTTCAGCGCCATCGTCGACGAGAAATCCATCCACTGCGGCGTTTCCATCGAGGCCCTAGCCGAACACTTCGGCGCCTTTTACGACGACCCGCTGCCGGCCTTCCGCCGCCATCGCGAGCGCATTCACAACGCCGCCGAACGGCTGCTTACCGAGCGGCGTTTCGAAGACGACGGCACCGTCATCATCAGACGCGCGGATTTATAAAAGTTTCGCCGGCGCCCTGAACTTCCTTTCTCCGAGTATTTCGACGACCCGTTGATCCGTC
>CAZILB010000223.1:0-5037 GCA_964539925.1 uncultured Syntrophobacter sp.
CTACACCGACCTTCCGGCGTGGGTTTTACCCCAGCGAGCGCGCATGGTCTTTATCGTGTCGCCCTCGCCGACATCGACGCGGGTCTTTTCCAGGGCTTCCCAGACTTTTTCATGCTCGCTCTGGGCCGCCAGATCGGCTTCCTGCGAGAGGTCGTCGGGCCAGAAACCCATCAAGTAGCCATGCCAGGGTTCCTGAGGTTCGAGCTTGGGCAGGCCAAGCTCTTCCCAAAGCTCTTTGGCGCGCACCATGAACTCTTTTTTGGGCAAAGAGAGCGGCGGAAAGTCGGCCTTGCGCGTGGCGTCGATCAACACCGACGATTCGCAATTATCGTAGCGGCTCGACGGATGCGTGGCCACCATGCCGATGGGCGTGGCGCCGAAAGGGCGGTCCGGAATAATTTTGAAATCCTTGTGCGGCTGGGAGCGATGGGTAATCGCCCAGGTGACCGCCACCGGATCTTTGACGTTGATGTCTTCGTCGACGGCGACGACCATCTTGCCGACGCGATCGCCGTAATCGAGAATCCCCTGCATGACGTCCCAGGGTTCCTGGTCGTTGCGCTTCTTGAGACTGACGGCGACGTAGGGGCGGAGATTGACCAGCGGCTCGATCAGATGAACTTCATGCACCGAATCGAAGCCTTTCTTGACCAGAGAACGCTTGATCAACGTCGCCATGCCCATCGCTTTGATCTTGGAGCTCTCGCTCGGCGTCACCTGGCTGATGATCGAAACCCAGATGGGATTTTTTCGGTGAGTGACGCAGGTCAGCTCGAAAACAAAGCTTAACGTGCGCGGATCGATGTAGCCCATGGACTCGCCGTAGGGGCCTTCTTCTTCCATATATTGGGTCGGGATGATGCCTTCGAGCACGATCTCGGAAGTCGCCGGCACTTCCAGATCGACGGTTTTGCACTTGATCAATGGGACCGGCGCGCCCTGGAGACCGCCGGCCAATGCGAGTTCATCCACGTCCGGCGGCACTTTTTGCGTCGCCGCATAGGAAACGACCGGAACGGTGCCGACGACGATGGCGACTTCCAAGGGCTTGCCCATGCGGCGGGCTTTCTCCCACTGGTTCGAAAGGTCTTGCGGCGTGCCGGTCATAAGGCCGGTGCGGGTCGGGCCTTTGATCAAGCCGCGGTAGTTGCCGACATTGCGCTGGCCGGTCTCCGGATCTTTGGTGATCCAGTGTCCCGCGGTGATGTACGGACCGTTGTCGAAACCCGGCGTCGAAATCGGGATGGCGAATTCGTTGATGCCGCCATGGGCCAGCAACTCGGCGCCCATGTGCACTTCTTCCTGAGCCGGCCCGCTGCCCACCATCACCGGCGGGATCAGGTGGTCGAGCGCATAAATCCAGCGATCGGGCACTTCATCGGGCTGGCACTTGAGGCCCATGGAATAGATCGCTTCGGAGCTCGACAGGCCGCCGACCAGCACCCGGCAGTTGTATTTGCGCCCTTTGCCGTCGGTCACATTGTCGAACAGAAACCCGCGGCGCTTCTCTTCGGGGATACCGCCGCGAAATTGCCAGCGCACCAGCGGTTGCAGCTCGGTGTCCTTATTGATCTCGCGGTGGATGTGATACAGTTTTTCGCGCTCATCCAGCGCGCGAAGGAACTCACGTAAGTCTTCATAGGGTTTGGCGAAATTCATACGGATTTGATCTATGCTTTTTTCCCCGTTTTATCAAGCGGACGCGGGAATTCACTTGCAAAAAACCATGGGTGCCGTAAGATTGAGCATTCACCCCGATGGGCTTGAAAATTTTCAATACGTTGAGCGGTGAGAAAGAGAATTTCTCACCGCTGACAGCGGGGAAGGTGCGCATGTACGTGTGCGGCGTCACGGTTTATGACTCCGCCCACCTTGGCCATTGCCGCTTTCTTCTGACCTTCGACGTCATCTACCGGTACTTGCTTTTCTCCGGTTTCGACGTGACCTACGTGCGCAACTTCACCGACGTCGACGACAAGATCATCAAACGGGCCAATGAAAAGGGAGTGAGCTGCGACGCCATAACCGAGCGTTACATTGCCGAATTTAGACGGGACAGCGAAGCTCTGGGTTTAAGCAAACCGACCGTCGAGCCGCGCGCCACGGAGCACATCGGGGAAATTATCGAGATCATCAAGGAGCTGGAGAATCGCGGGTTGGCCTACGCCATCGACGGCGACGTTTATTACGCCGTGGCCGGCTTCGCCGATTACGGCAAGCTGTCGCGTAAGAAAATCGACGAGCTCGAAGCCGGGGCGCGGGTGGAAGTAGACGAGCGCAAGCGCTCGCCCCTCGATTTCGCGCTGTGGAAGTCGAGCAAAGCGGGAGAACCGACGTGGGACAGTCCCTGGGGTCTTGGACGGCCCGGCTGGCACGTGGAATGCTCGGCCATGAGCACCAAGTATCTGGGGCAGCCTTTCGACATTCACGGCGGCGGGCGGGACCTGATCTTTCCGCACCACGAAAACGAGATCGCCCAGTCGGAAGGGGCCTACGCCAAGCCGCTGGCGCGCTATTGGATACACAACGGGTTTCTCAATATCAGTCAGGAAAAGATGTCCAAATCGCTGGGAAATTTTTTTACCATTGGGGAAGTCCTCCAGGACTTCGACGCCGCTGCGTTGCGCCACTATTTTTTGTCCAGCCATTACCGCAGTCCGATGGACTTCTCCAAAGAAGGCCTCGAAGAAGCGGGCAAGGCGACAGATCGGATCTACGAGACCCTGGAGCGGGCGGCGCGCGCGCTCAAAAACGTTGCGGCCGCGGCGCCGGAGGCGGCGCTGCTCGATGGTTTTCGGCAGGAAATGGACGATGATTTCAACACGCCGCGGGCGCTGGCGCTGATCTTCGACGAAGTGCGCGCGCTCAATCGTCTGCTTGATGACAAGAAAACCCAGGGACTCGAGGGCAGGGCAGCCGCGCTAGGCTCGATGTGCGATACGCTCGGATTGATGCAGGAAGGCTACTTCGAACGCAAAAAAGAGCGCTGGTTGAAAAAGGGTGTCGTCACACGGGAAACGATTGACGAGCTGATCGCCCGGCGCCAACGGGCGCGCGAACAGAAGATTTGGGAGGAAGCGGACCGGATTCGCAATGATTTGCACGAAAAGGGCATCATCATCGAGGACACTCCCGGAGGAACCTTATGGAAGGTGAAATAAGAGCCCCGGGGCTCGGCGTTCTCCTGGGCTTCGTAGCCGTGCTTTCGTTTTTGCCCTGGCCGGGGATCCAAGCGGCGCAGGATCTTTCGCCGAAGGGCGCCGATGCCGAGATCAGCCTGCGCCGATCGGTTCACACAAGAACGTTTCAGGGCAGGGATGTGGAAGGCGAGGAGCGGCTGATCGGCCGCGGCGATACCTTGTGGCGGATCCTGGTCGAAGAAAAAGGGCTGCCGGAACAAAAGTTTAAGAGCTACATCGTCATTATTCGGGGTCTTAATCCGCAACTAAGGAATATCGACGTGCTGCGTATCGGCGATACGGTCTTTATCCCGCTTCGTCCCGAAGAAGCGTTGGAAACCAGGGCTCCGGCCGTTGCGGCACCGGCTGAACGCATGGCTGCGGGCCGCGGCGTGACGACCGAATACCGAGTGAAAGCGGGTGAGCACCTTTTCCAGATACTTCGCGAGCAGTTGAGGCTCGGGGACGAACGCAGTTTGGCGCAGTATTACGCGCTGGTGAAAGACTTGAATCCGGAGAGAAAAGATTGGGACAGATTGCTCGAAGGCGATAGGATCCGCCTGCCGACGGTGGGACGTCCCTCAGAAAGCCTGGCTCGCGCGCCAAAACCTGCACCGTCGGCGAGCGCTGGCACACCGACAGCGCCACCGCTCGATAGCAAGGCTTCGGCTCCTATGCAAGCGCCGTCCAAAAGCCAACTGGAGGCGGAGAGGAAAACCCTGGCGGAAGTCACGCCGGCCCTGCCGCCGCCCACCGACGCGCGTCAAGCGCTCGAGGCGCCCGCGCAGACGAGTATGGCCCTGTTCGCCAGCGTGGTCGAGACCCTGGGCAGTGAGATGCAGCAGAGCGGCGAAGAAGTTGTGGCATTGCAAAACCACATCCTGCGCTTCGATAAGAGCAAGTATCCGGTGGTTTACAGCCCGGCCCTGGGCCAGCGAGTGGTGATCGATCCGGACGATAAAATCCCGGCGTCGCTCAGGGAGCAGCTTGGCGACCCCAATGTGAGAACCCCGGTCTTATCGATGGACAACGGCGTGTCGTTGCAGGACGCGGTGAGCCAGTTGCTCGCCCGTCTCGGTTATCAAAGTTTGCCGGCGGACCGGCCGGTAATCATCCACGAAGGCGGGATCGCCTACGAAGCCAAGGGTGACTGGATTGCCCTGGGGCCGGAAGAAAGCAATAAGACGCAAGAGGTCATTGTCATCAGCCTGACGGATAACCCGGGCGAGGTTCCCGGTTATTTGAAGGCCCAACTGGCGAAGCGGGGACTGCATTTTCGCGAGGTGATGTGGCCGCCGGAAAATCGGCGCGCCGCGCGCGAGCCTTCGCCCGAACCGCCGCAGCCGTCGATCCCGGTCAAATCCTGGCCCCGAGCCAAGGAAGAGATCATCGATGCCATGCTGTTCTCTTTCGGCGTTCCATTCGGTGTCGCCGAAACGTTTACCATCCATCTGCGCGACGGTCTGCGTGTGGACGCGCGCACGGACCGCGTCTTTGAAGTCGGCGGCAAGCGTACCGCGTTGTTTTTTCATCCGGGTGACCCCGAAGTGCGCAAGGCGCTTGGCGAGCAAAAAGGGTTTCGCATCGAAGCTGTGAATCTCGCCGCGCTCACATCGCGCGAGCTCATCGCCAAGTTCTTGCGTCTGTTGGGGGAGGACCAGGCGGCCTATCGCGAGCATCGCTTCCCCGCGGCGCAGGACTCGGGACGGGACCGGCTCACGGTCAAGGCGTGGGGATTTCATCTGAGCAGCCGGCCCATGTTCGTCACCGACCGGCAGATCCCGCCTGCGTTGCAGCGCTTCTTTTTTGAAAAAGGTCTCGAGATCGTTTACTTTCAGTAGGCGCCCCGACTTTCAAT
>CAZILB010000224.1:0-5000 GCA_964539925.1 uncultured Syntrophobacter sp.
TTTTTTTATCCAGATTATCCCTTGCAGAAGTGTGCCTAATCGACCTATCAGCGCAAAGATGTGGCCGGTTGTTTGCCTTGGATCGAATCGGATGCTACTTAGAAGCAGAGAGGTCGGCAGCTCCAGAGTTTTACAATGGAGATAGTGCTATGAATAAAGGGTTTCACGGCTCCAGGATGATCATTTTTTATTCGGTCATCGCGATCTTGGTAATTACGGCGGTGGGCTGCACTCACCGGGTTCCCCGGTTTGGCATCGGCGGGCTATACGAAGAGGGGAGAGATCAGTTTTTGCGCGGCAGGGGAGGCGATATGGACAGGGCGGTCGCCGCGTTGGAAACGGTCGTCAGCCAGAACCCGACGTACAAGGATAGTCTGACCTATTTGGGAAGAGCCTATTACAATAAGGGCAGATATCAGGACGCTTTCGCCGTATTGCAGCGCGCTGTGGCCGTCAACAAGGAAGACGAGATCGCCTGGATTGCGCTCGGACTGACCCAATTGCGGTTGGGACAAAACGAAAAGGGAGTGGAGACCCTAAAAGGCGGGGTTACGCTGGCAAGCCGGGTGCTGGTCGACGGCTATCAGGACGCCGAATTCTGGGATGCCCGCAAAACCGTGCAGGGGGCGCTCCGCCGGTCGGCGTTTCTGCTAACCAAAGGCGTGGATGAAAAGAACAATATTATTCAGGCTACCGATCGGCTGCTGGCGCTCATCGATGATGAAGTAAATTTCCATAGGAATCGACGGGTCCAGAAATGGAATGAGTACCACTCGCAGTAGCAGGCTTCGAACAAAGCCTTCCTTGCGTCGCTGCCTTTTTATCCTCTCGCTCCCAAGTGCCCCCTAAAGGACAGGTTCGAAACCTGTCCCTCGCTCCTGCTCACCGCTCGTCGAAGCCCTGAGACGGGGATTCCGACAAATTTGCGGTGCCCTCGTCCTAGGGATGATCGGTACTGCCCTCGCTCTGGCGCGATAGTTCGCGCGACTCGTCTTGCGCTGCCCGGTCGATTTCCACTTCGATCCGTTTTCCGACCCACTCGCCGTTGGCGATGAGCTTTTGCCAGTCCAAATCCCGCCCCGAGATCATGGCGAGATCGCCCTCGATCGCCGAGCGTATTTCCCGCGTTGGATCCCAGAACCTGCCGAATGAGAAGCGGTGCGCCTGACTGATGTACTCGAGAAAGTTGTGGATCCCTTTCAGTCCGCCTTCAATTTCTTTTAAACCGGTCTTTTGATCGCCGGCCCGGGCGAGGGTCAGCCCGAGGTAAAGCCGTGCGACATCTTCTCCCCGGTTGGCGGCGAGAGCGCGTTCGAGGGCTTCGCGCGCTTGCGGGAGTCTGCCGGTTGCATATTCACCGCGTCCCACATAGCTCCACACTCCCTGGCGGAGAGCCGCCCCGTAGGCGTAGTTGGGATCTTTTTGCGCTGCCGTCCGAAAGTACGAAACGGCAGCCTCGTTGTCGCCGGCCAGATAAGCTTGCCTACCGGAGCTGACGTTGGTCGCGGCCTGGAAGCTCGCACACCCTGAAAGAAGAATAATAATCGAAGCGAAAGTCCATAAGCCGAAAGCTTTCATAGTTCCTCCGCATCATGCGCGACAAAGCATAATCAGGCTTTGACAGAAAATCAACTCCACTCCTGGCGACTCACGGCCACAGGAGAGTTAGCCAAACCCGCGCGGCGACGATGGCTATCACCCCGGCGTAGGCGTAGCGCAATGCCTTTGGCGATACCCGGCTATGGCTTTTTTCGCCGGCAACCGCGCCCAGGCCCGCGCCGATGACGATGGCCAGGGTCATGAGAATGGGCACCTGTCCGGTGACGAGTTTCCCCAGGAATCCGGCCAAGCCGTTTAGCACATGGATCGCCAGGCTGCTGCCGATGGTGATGCGGGTCGGGATCTTGAGCACATAAATCAGCAGCGGCACAAAGAGAAAATTCCCGGCGCCCAGAAATCCCACGACGACGCCGACAGCGAACGACAGCACGGCGAGGGATACGGCAGGGACGTTAATCTTGTCGACTGCCGTCCCCTCGCGTTCAACGGACGGCCCCGGAAAAAACATCACGGCGCCGGCGATGAGCACGACTATGCCGAACAGAAGCAGCAGAAACCATTCGGAAACCCATTTTGAGCCGACGCCGCCGATAAAGGCGCCGATGGCGGACGATACCGCGCCGACCAGCGTCAGTTTTTTGTGCACCCGGCCTTTGCGCCAGTGAGCCGCGCCGCCGATCACGCCGGCAAAAAACACCTGCGAGATCACCAAAGCGGCAACCGTTTTCGCGTCAATCGCCTCCAGGCCGAGAAAGGGCGGCAAATAAAATAGCAGGGGGAAAAGCAACAAGCCGCCGCCGAGGCCGATGAAACCGGCACCGAAGCCCGCCACGCCCGCCAGGGTTAAAAGCGTCGCGAATAGCCCGATACTCATCCGCCCGCCGAATAGGATGTCCTCAAGGCAATGTCGGCGATCGTGGCCAGTAGATAGCCGACGCTCACGTAGGCGTTAAAATCGAAGAAGGCGCGATTGATGCGCGAAAGGTCGCTCGGCCGAACAATCCTGTGCTCCCAGAGAAGCACGGCCGCCACCGCGAAAAAACCGAGCCAGTAAATGACGCCCATACCCGCGGCGAGACCCACCATGGCGAGGCATACGATCGTGCAAGTGTGAAAAAAAGTCGAGAGCCGCAAAGCGGCGGAGACGCCGAACCTGACGGGTATGGAAAAAAGTCCTTGAGCGCGGTCGAAATCGTGGTCTTGCAAAGAGTAGATGATGTCAAAGCCGGCCAACCAAAAGATTACCCCGAGGGCGAGGAACAATGGCACCGCAAACTCGTAGAGGTCGAAAGGCGGCTGCGCGACCGCCAGCCAGGCGCCGATCGGAGCGATCGACAAAGCGAGACCCAAAAAAAGATGGGAGGCCCAGGTAAACCGTTTCGTGAGCGAGTAGAAAAACACGATTGCCAGCGCCACCGGCGACAGGACAAAGCAGATCCAGTTGAGCTGGTACGCTGCGATTACGAATACGAGCGCGGCCGCAAGGGTCAGCGCGATAGCTTCCCAGGGCTTTACGGCGCCGCTCGGCAGTTCCCAGTTCCTGGTGCGCGGGTTGAGCGCGTCGAATCTCCGGTCGGCCAGGCGATTGAAACCCATCGCGGCGGTGCGCGCGCCCACCATCGCGACGACGATCCAGAAAAAGCCGCGAAGCGTGACCGGATGTCTCGGCCAGGCCAGCGCCACCGACGCCATCGCGAACGGCATGGCAAACACGGTGTGAGAAAAACGCACCAGGCGGGCGTAGTCGGCGATTTTGGATTTTAGATTTTGGATTTTGGATTGAGGGAGCGGGGTAAAATTCATAGGCCGAGCTTGTCCCAGATGGAGTCGATGTACTTGGTTGTTCGCTCGTCCATCACGATCGCTTCGGGCCATTCGCGCTCGAAGCCCTCGCTGCGCCATTTTCGGGTGGCGTCGAGGCCGATCTTGGAGCCGTAGCCCATGATCGGCGCCGCGTGATCGAGGACATCGACCGGCCCTTCGACCATGACCACATCACGCTTGGGATCGATATGGTTGCCGGCAACCCAGGTGACTTCGGAGAGATCGTGGACGTTGACGTCATGATCGACGACGATCAAGGTTTTGGTGAACATCATCTGCCCCAGCCCCCACAAGGCATGCATGACCTTGCGCGCGTGGGCGGGGTATTCCTTCTTGATCGAGATGATCGCCAGGTTATGAAACACGCCGTGGACCGGCAGATTCATGTCGACGATTTCCGGCAAGGTGACGCGCAGCAACGGCAGAAACAGCCTTTCGGTCGCCTTGCCGAGATAGGCGTCTTCCATCGGCGGACGGCCGACGATGGTTGTCGGATAGATCGGATTCTTCCGATGGGTGATGCAGGTGACATGAAAAATGGGATAATCATCGGCCAGGGAGTAAAAACCCGTGTGGTCGCCGAAGGGCCCCTCGCGGCGCAGCGGCTCGGCGGGATCGACGTAACCTTCGATGACGATATCGGAGTTGGCCGGCACTTCGATGTCGACGGTGACGCCCTTGATCAGCTCCACGCCCTTCTTGCGCAAGAATCCGGTAAACAGAATCTCATCGATCTGGTCCGGCAGCGGCGCGGTGGCGGCATAGATCATCGCCGGGTCTCCTCCAAGAGCGACCGCCAATTCGAGCTTGCCTGACATTTCCTTTTGACGTTGAAAATGGCGCGCGCCGACTTTGTGGAGGTGCCAATGCATGCCGGTGGTCCGCGAATCGAAGATCTGCATGCGGTAAAGGCCGACGTTTCTCGTGCCTTTGACGGGATCTTTGGAAAACACCATGGGCAGGGTGATGAAAGGCCCGGCGTCGCCCGGCCAGCAGGTCAGTACCGGCAATAGATTTAAATCGGGTTCGCGGTGGACCACTTCCCGGCAAGCGCCGTCTTTCACCGTCTTCGGCGGAATCCCCGCCAGCTTGATCAATTCGCCCAACAGGTGAAATTTGTCTTTGAACGACTTCGGCGGCTTGGTCTGGATGAGCCTGGCGATTTCCGCGGCAATCGCTTCAATATCGTTCACGCCGAGAGCCAGAGCCATACGTTTCGCCGAGCCGAAGGCGTTGATGAGCACCGGAATCTCTTTGCCGACGACGTTTTCAAAAAACAGCGCCGGTCCGCTATTTTTCATCACGCGATCGGCAATTTCAGCGATTTCCAGTTCGGCCTTTACGGGGTAAGTGACGCGCTTGAGTTCCCCTTCCCGGGACAAAACTTGTATGAAATCCTGTAGGCTGTTATATGGCACTGATTTACCCGCAAATCCCAAATGAAAAGCAATAATCCGACCGCGGGCAAGAAGTCAAGCAAACCGGCCGAAAGCGCCTCGCGTATGGTTGAGTTGTGGGCGGCTCCCGGTATCGTCGCTTTGTTAACTTTTTTGGTTTTTCTCGCCGCACTCGATAATGGATTCGTTGACTGGGATGATGACAAGACCATCACCGAA
>CAZILB010000225.1:0-4959 GCA_964539925.1 uncultured Syntrophobacter sp.
GAGAGTGAATGAAAATTGCAGTGGTGGGTACCGGATATGTCGGGCTGGTCGCGGGCACTTGTTTTGCCGAGACCGGCAATGAAGTCATCTGCGTCGATATCGATGCGCACAAGATCGAAATGCTCAGGGGCGGCCAAGTGCCGATCTACGAACCCGGGCTCGAGGAAATGGTGCGGCGAAACAGCGGCGAGCAGCGCCTGAGCTTCGGCACCGATCTGCCGGACGCGGTCAAAAAATCTTCGATCATTTTCATCGCCGTCGGCACGCCGCAGGGCGCCAACGGTCATGCCAATCTCGACCATGTTAAAGCCACGGCGAAGGGGATCGCCAAAGCGATGGACGATTTCAAGATCATCGTCGCCAAGAGCACGGTGCCGGTGGGTACCGCGGACCTGATCAAGGAATGGATGGCCGAAGAAACCGCGCTGCCCTTCGCGGTCGTGTCCAATCCCGAGTTCCTCAAAGAGGGTGCGGCGGTCGAGGACTTTATGAAGCCCGACCGCGTCGTGCTGGGAGGAGACCATGCCGAGGCCCTGGAGGCGGTCAAGGCGCTTTACGAACCGTTCCTGCGCACCGGCAATCCGATTTTGACCATGGACAGCCGCAGCGCCGAGATGAGCAAATATGCGGCGAACGCCATGCTCGCGACCAAGATTTCTTTTGTCAACGAAGTGGCGCGGCTGTGCGAACAGATGAACGCCGACATTGGCGAGGTGCGCCGCGCGATCAGTCTCGACCGGCGCATCGGACCGCATTTCATATTTCCCGGCGTCGGCTACGGCGGTTCCTGTTTTCCCAAGGACATTCGCGCGATGATCGGCATGGGCGGCGATAAAGCCGAAATGGCGCTGCTCAAAGCGGTGGAGGCGGTGAACGAGCGGCAAAAGGGGATTTTGGTCGAAAAAGTAAAGCGTTATTTCGGCGCCGACTTGACGGGCTTGACGTTTGCGGTTTGGGGGCTCGCGTTCAAACCGAGAACCGACGACATGCGCGATGCGCCGGCCATCACCGTGATCGAATCCTTGCTCGGCGCGGGCGCGCGGGTGCAGGCCTTCGATCCAGAGGCGATGGAAGAAGCGCGCAAGATCTTCGGCGATCGCATCCAGTACACCCATCGGAACTATGACGCTCTGCACGGCGCCTCGGCGCTGCTGATTCTCACCGAATGGAACGAGTTTCGCCGGCCCGATTTCGAGCGGGTCAAAAAGCTGCTGCAAAAGCCGGTGATTTTCGACGGCCGAAACATTTACAGCGCCGAGGATTTGCGCCGCCTGGGCTTTAGCTACTACGCGATCGGGCAGAGCGATGGCTAGATATCTGATTACCGGCGGCGCCGGCTTTATCGGCTCGCATCTTTGCGAGCGCTTTCTCAATCATGGCCATGAAGTGCTGTGCATGGACAATTATTCCACCGGGGCCAGGGACAATATCGGGCCGCTGCTGAAAAACCCGCTTTTCCGCTTCATCGATCACAACGTCAGCCGCTTCATCGAAGTCCAGGAGCCGCTCGATTACGTGCTGCATTTCGCATCGCCGGCGAGCCCGGTGGATTACCTCGAGCTGCCGATTCCCACGCTCAAGGTCGGCGCCCTGGGGACGCACAACACGCTCGGCCTGGCCAAGGCCAAAGGCGCGGTTTACCTGCTCGCTTCGACTTCCGAGGTTTACGGTGATCCGCAGGTGCGGCCGCAAAGCGAGGAGTACTGGGGCAACGTCAACCCCATCGGGCCCCGCGGCGTATACGACGAGGCGAAGCGTTTCGCCGAAGCGATGACCATGGCGTACCATCGGTATCATGGCTTGAACACGCGCATAGTGCGAATTTTCAACACCTACGGGCCGCGCATGCGCGTGCGCGACGGGCGCGTGGTGCCCAATTTTATCATGCAGGCGCTCAAAGGCGAGCCGCTGACGGTGTACGGCCAGGGCCGGCAGACGCGAAGTTTCCAGTATGTGGACGATCTGGTGGAGGGCATTGATCGGCTGCTCAAGGCCGAGCACCATCTGCCGGTCAATATCGGCAACCCGCACGAGATGACCGTGCTCGATTTCGCCAAAAAAATTATTGAACTGACCGGCTCGAAAAGCGTAATCGCCTATAAACCTCTGCCGGAGGACGATCCCCAGGTGCGCCAGCCGGACATAAGCAAAGCGCGCGCGCTGCTCGGCTGGGAGCCCAAAGTCGACTTGGCCGAGGGGCTGATAAAAACCATCGAGTACTTTCGCCTCAAGCTGGCGGAGCCGGCAGCATGAGAATCGTCGTCACCGGCGGCGCGGGGTTTATCGCTTCGCAGATTGTCGACGCTTATATCCACCGCGGCCATGAAGTCCATGTTTTCGATGACTTTTCGAGCGGCCAGAAGTCGAATCTAAACGCCCAGGCGACGCTCCATCAAATCGACATTGCCGAGCGCGAAGCGGGCGATCGGATCGCGCGCATCAGACCGGATATATTGAACCATCATGCGGCGCAGATGGACGTGCGCCATTCCGTCGCCGATCCGGCGTTCGACGCCCGGGTGAATATTCTCGGCTTCATCCATCTGCTGGAAGCGTGTAAGAATGCCGGCGTCAAAAAAGTGCTGTTCGCTTCTTCGGGCGGAGCGGTCTATGGCGAGCAGGAAGTTTTTCCGGCGGCCGAAAGCCATGTCACCCGGCCGGCGAGTCCTTACGGTGTGAGCAAGCTCGCCGGCGAGCTATACTTGTCCTATTATCATCAGGCGTTCGCCATGCCTTATATCGCCCTGCGTTACGCCAATGTGTACGGGCCCCGGCAATCCACCAGAGGCGAGGCCGGCGTGGTGGCGATTTTTCTGTCGCTGTTGCTCGGCGGTAAAACGCCGGTGATCAACGGCGACGGCCGGCAAACGCGCGACTATGTGTACGTCGGCGATGTGGTCGCCGCCAATGTCGCCGCTTTGGAGGCGGACTTCGTCGGTCCGATCAACATCGGCACCGGCGTTGAGACCGACGTGGTGACGCTGTTCAAACATCTACGCGACGCCGTCGGTGTCCCCCGGGCCGAAGCGCAGCACGGGCCGGCCAAGATCGGCGAGCAGCGCCGCAGCTCCGTGGACGCCACCCGCGCGGCCGAAAGGCTCGGCTGGCGGCCGAAGGTCGCTCTCGCGGAAGGACTGCGCCGCACCGCGGCCTATTATCAGGAAACCATGGTTCGATGAGCCTGGAGCATATTCGAAATTTTTCCATTATCGCGCATATCGATCACGGCAAATCGACCCTGGCGGACCGTTTGCTGGAATTTACCGGCGCCGTCAGCGCACGCGAGAGAACCGACCAGATCCTCGACAGCATGGAACTGGAGCGCGAACGCGGCATCACGATCAAGGCGAGTCCGGTCTGCCTGCGCTACCGCGCCAAAGACGGCAAGGAGTACAAGCTCAACCTGATCGATACCCCCGGCCATGTCGATTTCACCTATGAAGTATCGCGCAGCCTGGCCGCCTGCGAAGGGGCTCTTTTGGTGGTGGACGCCGCCCAGGGCGTGGAAGCGCAGACCGTGGCCAACGTCCATATGGCCCTGGATCACAATTTGGAAATCCTGCCGGTGATCAACAAAATCGATCTGCCGAGCGCCGAACCGGAGCGGGTCAGAGCCGAGATCGAAGACGTCATCGGCATCGATGCCTCCTATGCGATCCTGGCCAGCGCCAAGGAGAACATCGGCACGGAAGAGATCCTCGAAGGCATCGTCCGCCGTTTTCCGTCGCCCAAAGGCGACGTTGCGGCGCCGCTGCGCGCGGTAATCATCGACTGCTGGTTTGATCCCTACCACGGCGCGGTGGTGATGATGCGGCTGTTTGACGGCGCGGTGAGCCAGGGCACGAAGATCCGCATGATGTCGAGCGGACGGGTTTTCGAGGTGCTGCGGCTCGGCGTTTTCTCTCCGGTTCCGACGGAGGTGGCCGAGCTCAAGGCCGGCGAAGTCGGCTTTTTGATGGCCGGCATCAAGGAAGTCGCCGAAACCCAGATCGGCGATACCATCACCACCGAAGATCGGCCGGCGGCCGGGCCGCTGCCGGGCTTCAAGCCGATGAAGCCGATGGTTTTCAGCGGGCTCTATCCGACCGAGTCGGGCCAGTACCAGGCATTGCGGGATGCGCTGGAAAAGCTGCGTCTCAACGATTCGTCGTTTACCTATGAGCCGGAGACTTCACAGGCTCTCGGCTTCGGCTTCCGCTGCGGCTTTCTCGGCTTGCTCCACATGGATATCGTGCGCGAACGGCTCGAGCGCGAGTTCGGGCTCAGTCTGATTACCACGGCCGCCACCGTGGTATATCGGATTATAACCGTCACGGGCGACATCTTGATGATCGACAACCCGGTGCGGCTTCCCAACGAGTCCGAGATCGAACGCCTCGAAGAGCCGGTGATCCAGGCGACCCTCCACCTGCCTCAGGAATTTCTCGGCGGGGTCATGAAGATTTGCGAGGAGAAGCGCGGCCAGCAGAAAGAAATTCGCTATCTCGGCCCGCAGCGGGTGATGCTCGTCTATGAGCTGCCGCTCAACGAAATTGTCGTCGATTTCTACGACCGCCTAAAGTCGGTGAGCCGGGGCTACGCGTCCATGGATTACGAGCTGGCCGGCTATCGAACGGCGGATCTGGTCAAGCTGGACGTGCGCATCAATGGCGACGTGGTCGACGCCATGTCGATGATCGTGCATCGCGACAAGGCGTACTACCGGGGCCGCGATCTGGTGCAAAAGATGCGCGCCCTGATACCGCGCCAGATGTTCGAGGTGGTGATTCAGGCGGCCGTCGGCAGCCGTATCATTTCGCGGGAGTCCGTGAAACCGCTGAGAAAAAATGTTACAGCTAAGTGCTACGGCGGCGATATCACGCGCAAGCGCAAATTGCTGGAGCGCCAGAAAGAGGGCAAGAAGCGCATGAAACAGGTGGGCAAGGTCGAGATTCCTCAAGAAGCTTTTCTCGTCGCCCT
>CAZILB010000226.1:0-1396 GCA_964539925.1 uncultured Syntrophobacter sp.
CCCCCCACTTCGCCTGCAGCGTCTTCCGGTCTTCCGCGCCGAAGACGTTGGTCTTGGCGAACTGCTCGCGCCAGCTAAACGGCTTGCAGGCGTTGATCAGCATGCGGCCGACGGTCAAGTCTCCGGCCGCTCGGCGCGCCGGGGAGACGCGCGGGTCGAGGTCGGCCGTCCAGGCATCGCGAACTACGTCGACGGCCGTGGTCGGATCGACGCGCGTGCACATGGCCCAGAGAACTTCTTCTTGATTGGTCGGATCGATGTCGTCATCCACCGTGACGTAGTAGGTCTTCATATCGCCGTGGCGGAACCCCGCCGCCGTGATCAGCGCCTGCTTGGCATGGCCTGCGTAGCGCTGCCTGAGCGACACCACGGTGAGCAGGCCGTTGTAAAAACCCCACACTCCCTGCACATCGGTGATGCCGGAGCGCTCGAGGTGCTCCCACAGGTGCACATAGTTGGTGAAGTTGCTCCAGTTGATCGGCCGGAGCGGCGGCGCGCCGGCGATAATCGGATTGTCTCTGTAGTAAATCCGCTGGATGCGCACCACCGCTTCAGGCCCCTGGTGCGTGTAGTAGCCGGGCCATTCGCCGAACGGTCCTTCGATCGCCGTCTCCTCGCTTTCTGGCGGGATCACGCCTTCGACGGCGATTTCCGCCTCGGCCGGCACGGGCAGCTTCGTCAGCGGCAGCTCCACCACGTTCACCGGGCTGCCGCGATAGGCGCCGGCCAGGTCGTACTCCGAGGTGCCGAAGGGCGGCGACATGGATGCGGTCATCCACGTCACAGGCTCGCAGCCGAAAACGACGGCCACCGGCGCGGCTTTTCCCTGCTGCCAATATTTTTGCGCGAGGATGCGCCCGTGCTTTTGCGGATTGATCCACAGGCTCACGCGATCGCGCCGCTGGATCATCGCGCGGTAGCAACCCATGTTGACCCAGCCCTGCTCGGGATCGCGCACGATCACCATGTCCTGGGTGCCGATGTAGCGCCCGCCGTCGCCGGGATGCCAGCGCGGCGCGGGAAAACTTTCGATGTTCACGTCGTCGCCCTGCTGCACGTTGCCGAGAATCGGTCCGTCCTTCACGACTTTTGCCGACATCGGCACCGCGCCGGCGCGTTTGTCGCGCCAACGGCGTAGTAAATCGAGCGGATGAATGTCGAGCGGCAAACCCAATGCCAGGGCGAACCGGCGAAGCGTCCGATTGGCGTTGGCGCACACCCGGTAGCCCGCCGGGTAGCCGGCAAATTTGTCGAATACGAGCATCGGCCCGCTCTTCTCCGCGCTCAGCTCGGTGAGGCCGCCGACGTCGAGCTCCAGGTCGGCGCCTTCCACGTACTGCACTTCGCCGACCGCTTCCGCCGCTTTGATAAAATCGCCCAACGATTCGAATGGCAT
>CAZILB010000226.1:1496-4908 GCA_964539925.1 uncultured Syntrophobacter sp.
TCTCGGATGCGCACGCCGACGGCGTCCTCGATCGCATTGGCGATCGCCGGCGCGACGGGTGAGATTGGGTTTTCGCCGATGCCTTTCACTTTATACGGCCCGACGCCTTCCTCGCCCTCGACAAGGACCGTTTTCAGCGCGGGAATATCTTTGATGCTTGGAACCTTGTATTCGCCGAAGTTCGCGACTTCGACCCGCCCCTCCTGCACCGGCAGATATTCGATCAAACCGTAGCCGATGCCCTGAACGACACCGCCCTCGATCTGACCTTGATGGCCCACAGGATTCATAATGACGCCGGTGTCATGCGCTGTGGTCAGGCGGCGCAGCGTGACCGCGCCGGTATCCGGATCCACGGCGACTTCCGCAACCTGAGCGGCAAATGCCGTCACCGGCGAATGTTCGTCGTCTTTATTAAAAGACTCCCCTGCAATCGACCGGCCGGCTCGCGCCAGCAGCTCATCCCAACGCTGCCGCTTCTTGGTCTTCTTGTTGACGATTTGCTTGCCGGCGAGGACGGAGTCGGCCTTCGGCCAGCCCAGCGCCGACTCCGCAAGGCTTAGCAATTGTTCTTTTGCCGCGCGCGCCGCTTGAAATGCCGCGCCGCTGGCCACGCGTGTGCCGCGGCTGCCGCCCAGGCCCGTGTCCGACGAAACACCGGAGTCGGTGTCCAGAGTCTCGATTTGAATTGCGTCGGGACGGCAACCAAGTTCCTCGGCAACGATCTGTCTGAGGGTCGTATAGGTGCCGGTGCCTTGCTCAAAGAAAGAAGTATGAATCACGATCGAGCCCTCCGGGTTGAGCTCCACCTTAAGGGAAGTGGTGCCGCCGCCGGGACCGCGGTAGCCCATGGCAACCCCGCGGCCGACATACTTTCGTTTCGGCGCCGAATATCCCGCGGCCCTGGCTGCGGCCCGAAGCGTCTCTTTGGCTTTGATGGCTTTGTAATGACCGCCGGTCAGGGTGACATCGCCTTCTACTATCAAGTTTTTCATGCGGAATTCGTAGGGGTCCATGCCGACCTTGCGCGCGACGCAGTCCATGTGCGATTCGGCTGCGAAAAAACCCTGGGGCTCGCCCGGCGCGCGCATCTGCCCTCCGGGCAGATTATTGGTGTAAACCCGCGAGATGGAAATGCGCGCATGCTCGGCGCGGTAACAGCCGCCGGCATGGGCGATGCCGTTGATGACCGCGCCCGGTCGAAAGCCGCCATAAGCGCCGGCGTCGAGATAGGCATCCATTTGATGGGCAACAATGGTGCCATCGCGCTTGACGCCGGTCTTCAATTTCATCACCGCCGCGTGGCGCGGCGCCCCGGCAAAAAATTCTTCGCGGTATTCCATGACCATCTTCACCGGCCTCTGCGCCCGCGCGGCGAGCAAATAGCATATCGGCTCGTCGATGGGCGCGCCCTTGCCGCCGAAGTCGCCGCCGATGGCCACGGGATTGACACGAATTCTGTCTTTGGGAATGCCGAAGGCCTGCGCCATGCTTTCCTTCAAGCCGTGCGGCACCTTGTTGGGCGACCACATCTGCACCCGCTCGCGCTCATCGATCCGCACCACACAGCAATGCGGCTCCAGAAACGCCTGGTGCACTCTTGGAACAGTGAACGTGTTTTCGACAACCAGATCGGATTGGGCGAAGCCGACACTGACATCGCCGCGGGTGAATACGTCATGAACGAATCGATTGGTCGGTTGTTCCAGGGGCTTGGGCAGGCCTTTATAACTCGCCACGTCGGGATGAACGATCGGTGCGCCTTCTTGCAAAGCCGCAATCGGATCGAAAACCGCCGGCAGCTCCTCGTATTCGACTTGAATCAGCTCCAAAGCATTCTCGGCCTGTTCGAGCGTATCCGCCGCCACGGCGGCGACGCGCTCGCCCAGGAAGCGCACCCGATCCTGGGCCAGAACGGAGATGTCGCGGTAGCGCCGGCCGTAAAGAATCCCGCGCGCGTCCTCACCCGTGAGCACGGCGCGCACGCCCGGCGCCTTTTCCGCGCGCGAAGTATCGACCCGCAGGATGCGAGCATGAGAAAAGGGGCTGCGCAGCGTCTTCGCCCAAAGTGTGCCGGGAAGTAAAACGTCCGAGGTATAGCGCGCTTCGCCGGTGACTTTTCCGGTGTTATCGACGCGCGGAATCGATTGGCCGACATAGTGATAGCTCATAAGTACCTCCAGATTTCATAAGGATGAAGGATGAGGGCGAAAGGATAAAGTGAAAACAGGCAACACGGATTTTCCCCGTTTCATCCTTCATCCTTCCGCCTTCATCCTTTCCTCAGATATCCTTTTTTCCGATAGTACTTCGCCGCGCCCGGATGCAGCGGCACGCGCAGCGGACACTTTTCCGAGCCGTTGCACAGCTCTCCCATGCGGAGCGGCCTATCATCGTCCACGGGAATGATTTTTTTCTTTTCCTCGATGGTTTCGATCACGGCAGAAGCGACGTTGTTCGGCAGCCACTTGTGGGTCACAAGCGCCCAGCCGCTGAAATCGATGGTCGGGGCATCTTCCTGGAGCCGGCGGTAGCGGCGCCTGGGCAGAACCGTGCGCGTGTAGCCCATCTGCTCGAGCTTTTTGACGATATCCGGCTCGATGGGAATAACTTCGTAGCCATTGTCCAATGCCTGATCGAGCCAGCCGCCGACAGTGCTTACGCCCTCGTCGAAGACCGCATCGATCGATCGGTTGGCGATGGCCTTCAATCGCTCCGGCGCGAACGGCCGGCCGCACTCCTGCACCCTACCGCCCCAACGCTTAAGGCTCTCGAAGGACAATCCATAGAATGAAAGTATCGTTGAAATTGTATAATAAGTTGCATTGTTGACGCCGGAAAAGCGCGTCGAGACGTGCAGCGGAATCTTTCGCCGCGCGATATCGTGCAAGGTTTTCACGCCAAAATCCTTGGACACGACCAGAGCGATGCGATCCCAAGAAGGAAAGCAGCCGAGCACGCGCAGTTCCATTTTTTTCTTGTAGAATCCCTTGCCGCGATAAGCCATCGCCACCATCGCCGACGGATTGACATAAGCCATATCAACCCGCCGCGTACCCACCTCGATGGGCGCGAGCATGCCGCCGTAAGTGTCGCCGTTGATGCCAACGCGAAATTCCGTCGGCCCCGGCTCGCGCTTGCCCGATGTTAGCGAAATACTAAGCTGGCTGGCCAGACTGTCTGAACATTTAGTGAACACGCCGGCGGCAAGTTCCAGGCCCGTGATCGCCCGGATTTGCGGCGGCGCGAGATCGGTCATCATAGCAGCGCTTCCCTTTACATTGAATTATCGTACGACCGCGAGCGGGATCGAAGCACGACTTCAGACTCACTACTTCATCTGAATATTTTTCGCCAGAGATAAAGGGTGGGCGTGAACCACCGTAGGGGCGGGTTTGAAACCCGCCCCTTG
>CAZILB010000227.1:0-4870 GCA_964539925.1 uncultured Syntrophobacter sp.
CCGGTCGTGCCCTGTTCGAGCAAATAACGGTACCGCCGGTTGGTTTCTTCGGCGCTGGCAAAACCGGCGAACTGGCGCATCGTCCAAAGCCTGCCGCGGTACATGGTCGGGTAAATGCCGCGAGTGAAGGGATACTCCCCGGGGTCGTTGAGATCGCGCCCGTAGTCGAGTTCCTCGATGTCAGCGGGCTTGTAGGTCTGCTGGATTTCGATGCCCGAGAGGTTCTTAAAAACTTTCTTCTGGGGATTCACGGGAAGGGTCTCCTTCCTCGATCAGCCGGCGCGCGATGACCAGGCGCTGAATTTCCGACGTTCCCTCGTAGAGCGTGGTGACGCGAGCGTCGCGAAAAAGCCGCTCGACGGTAAAATCCTTGATGTAGCCGTAGCCGCCATGAATCTGCACCGCCTGGTAGGCGGCGCGGTTGCACGCCTCCGAGGCGAAGAGTTTGGCCATGGCCGCCGCCCGCGTCACCTTTCGCCCCTGGTGTTGCAGCCATGCCGCGCGATAGGTGAGGAGCCGGGCGGCATCGATCTCGGTCGCCATGTCGGCGAGCTTCCATTGGATCGCTTGAAAGTTGGCGATCGGCTGGCCGAACTGGCGGCGCTCCCGGCTATAGGCCAGCGACTCCTCGAGGCAGCCTTGGGCGATGCCCACCGCTTGCGCGGCGATGCCGACGCGGCCGCCGTCGAGCGTGGCCAGCGCGATCCTCAAACCCTCTCCCTCCTGCCCGAGAAGATTGCCGTCCGAGACCGGGCAGTCCTTGAAGATCAGCTCGGCGGTCTCCGAGGAGCGCAGGCCGAGTTTGTCCTCGATTTTTCCGATCGTAAGCCCCGGCGACGGGCACTCGACCGCAAAGGCGGAAATGCCGCTCTTGCCCCGGCGCGGGTCGGTGACCGCATAGACGATCGCGAGATTGGCGCGGCTGCCATTGCTGGTGAATACTTTGGTGCCGTTAAGCAGATAACCGCCGGCCGCCCGCCTGGCCTGGGTCTGGATGGAGGCCGCGTCGGAACCGGCGGCGGGCTCGGTTAGAGCGTAGCACCCCGACCAGGCGCCGCTCGCCAGCAACGGCAGATAGCGCTTTTTTTGCGCCTCGGTGCCAAAGCGCAAGAGCGACGCGCAGACCAGCGAATTGTTGACGCTCATGATCGTAGCGAGCGACGCCCAAGCCTTTGAGATCTCTTCCAGGGCGACGACGTAGGCGATGAGATCCATGCCCGCGCCGCCGTACTCTTGCGGCACCATGACGCCCATCAATCCCATCTCGCCAAGCTCTTTGACCAGCTCCGCCGGATAGGCGCCATCGCGGTCCATGCGCGAGGCCGCCGGCTTTAGCTTGCGCGCCGCGAAGTTTCGCGCCAGCTCCTGGACCATACGGTGTTCTTCGGTGAGCTCGAAGTCCATATTCACCGTTCCACCATCATCGCCACAGCCTCGCCGCCGCCGAGGCATAAACTGGCCACGCCGCGTTTAAGTTGTCGATCTTCGAGAGCGTGGAGCAGCGTGGTGAGAAGCCGCGCGCCGCTCGCGCCGATCGGATGTCCGAGCGCGACGGCGCCTCCCCTGACATTGACCCGATCGGCATCCAGGTCGAGTTCGCGATTGACCGCAATCGAACAGACCGCGAAGGCTTCGTTGATTTCGAAGAGATCGACCTCGGCGACGCTGCGATCGGTGCGCTGGAGCAGCAAAGCGATGGCTTTGGCGGGCGCGGTGGTGAACCAGGCCGGTTCGGTGCCGTAGGCGCAGCCGCCGACGATGCGCGCCAGCGGCTCGACCCCCAACCGGCTCGCTCGATTCTCGGACATGACCACGACCGCCGCCGCGCCGTCGCTGATCGAAGAGGCGTTGCCGGCGGTGATGCTGCCGTGCTTTTCGAAGGTCGGCTTGAGGGCGGACAGCTTCGCGAGCTCCACCCGCTGCGGTTCCTCGTCCTCTGACACCGCCGCGCCTTCGGCGCCCGGCTCCGGCAAATTGACCGCGACCAGTTCCCGCCCGAATTCGCCGCGCGCCTGCGCCCGGAGCGCGCGCTCATAGCTCATCAGGGCGAATTCATCCTGCTCTTCCCGGCCGATTTTCAGCACCCGGGCGCAGATCTCGCCGGCGGCGCCCATGTGAAATTGATTGTAAACATCCCACAAGCCATCGTGGATCATCGCGTCGACCAGCTCCGCCGATCCCATGCGGTAGCCCTTGCGCGCTTTCGGCAACAGATAGGGGGCGTTGCTCATGCTCTCCATGCCGCCGGCGATGACGACTTCCGCATCGCCGACCATGACCGCCTGCGCCGCCAACATGACCGCCTTCAAACCCGAGCCGCACATCTTGTTGATGGTGGTGCAAGTGACGTCGTAAGGAAGCCCGGCGCCGAGAGCCGCCTGGCGCGCCGGCGCCTGCCCCAAACCCGCCGACAGCACGTTGCCCATGATCACTTCGTCCACCTGATCGCCTTGCAGCCCGGCTCTCTCCAAGGCCTGCTTGATCACCACGCTGCCCAGTTGGGTCGCCGACAGCCGGCTCAGTTTACCCTGGAAGCTGCCGATGGGCGTACGTACCGCGCTGATAATGACGGGACGTTCCATTGTCACCTCCATCGACCGAATCGCCCGCAGAGCGGCCGCCGATGGGTCGCCCCCGGATCGCCGCTCGCCGCGGTGAAAGCGGCAGGATATCCCGAAGAGCGGCTCCGACCGGATGCGGTCGCCGATCTCATACGATACTGAGCACCATGCATTTTGCGCTCCCGCCGGCCTTGATAAACTCATCGAGGGGCGTGGCATGCACTTTCAGGCCCGCGCTTTCGAGTTGCGCGCGCACCTTCGGACAGCCATCGTTCATCACCACCTGCCGTTCGGCGACGAACGCGTTGCAAGCGAATCGTGCAGCTTCCGCCGCGCTGACCGCGATGAGCGAGGGAATGTGGTTTTCCAACACCTTGCGCGCATAGGAATCGAATGCCGCCGGGTAGAACAGCGCCCGCCCGTCGCCGAGCGGACAAAAACAGGTATCGAGGTGATAGAACCAGTCGTTGGTCAGTTCCAGCGAAAGAATTTCCGACTCGATGATTTCGGCGACTTTGTGATGCGCCAGGATATCGGAGCGGATATGATAGCCGCCGAACCAGTGCTCGCCGCACCTGAGCACGTCGCCCTCGCCCTCAAAATAATACTCGGGCGGCACCCTGACAATCTCGAAGCCCCGAGCGCGAAACCAGGCTTCGAAATGGGGCACCTCGCCGCGCCGCACCTCATGGCGAAAGTTACTGGCGATGAATTTGTGTTTCCAAACAATGCCGGCGTTTGCGGTAAACACCATGTCCGGCAGCCCCGGCTTGGGCTCCACCAGATTCACGCTATTCGACAAACGATCCTCCACTATCCGGCGCAACTCCGACCATTGTTGGTATGCGCGGCGCCGGCTGCTTTGGCGGCTACGGCTCATCCACGGATTAATCTCATAGTGAATACCGTAATAATCCGGCGGACACATAAGCAGGCGCATATTTTGCTCCGTCGACGATCGCGCGCGAAAAACCGCATCAGGCCGTTTGCACCGTGCCCTCTCCCTGCTTTAGATATTCCGCAAGCTCCCGCAAAAAAGGTTCGATGTCGGTCACCAGACCGAGCGCCTGAAAGCTGCCCCGGTCGGTGAGTTTAGTGACCACAGCGGGATTGATGTCCACGCACACCGTCTTGACGGTCGCCGCCAGCAGATTGCCGGTCGCGATCGCGTGCAATGTCGTGGCCATCATCAAGGCAAAACCCACGCCGCGTACTTTCTCGCGCATCAGATCTTGCGCCTCAAGGGTATCGGTGATCACGTCGGGCAGCGGTCCATCGTCGCGAATCGAGCCCGCGAGGACGAAATCCACTCCCTTTTTGACGCAGCTGTAAAATATGCCGCTTTGAACGATTCCCTGCTCCACGGCCTGCCTGATGCCGCCGGCCCGTCTTACCGTATTGATCGCTCTCAGATGGTGCCGGTGACCTTCGCTGGCGCGCAGGTTTCTCTCCAAGTAAACGCCCAATGAAGTGCCGTAGAGGGCGCTTTCGACGTCATGAACCGCCAGTCCGTTGCCGGCGAAAAGAACCTGGACGTAACCCTTTTCGACCAGCTCGATCAGGTGGCGCGACGCTCCCGTATGCACCAGACCGGGACCGGCCACGACCAGGATGCGACCCTGTTCCGCTCGCACCCGGTTCATGGACTCGGCAATCTCCCGGATCAGCAATCCCTTGGGCTGCTCGGTGGACACCGCGCTGGACATAAACTCGAAGCCCTCTCGCGGCACACGCCGCTCCAGCGGCGTGATTTTCACACCCTTATGGCCGATCACGATGGGGTCGCCTTTCTTGACTCGATGGAAGGCAACCGTTTCGGCCTGGTGCGTTTCCAGTTTCAGGCGGATGGCGCAGTCCATCTCCGGCGGTTCGACCTCGATCCACCGGCCGTTGAACCGGACCCAGGTCGGCAAATTTGTCGTCGCGTAAAAATGCTCGGGGAAAACTCCGTCTGCCGGCGCCTCTTCGAACTCAACGCCTTCGACTTCGGCGTCTATCGGCACCGCGCCATGCTCTTTCACCTTGGCCAGTACTTGTTCGAGCAACGCCGGGGTTGGCGCGTCAATCTGAATGCGCGCCGCGCTGCGATCGGCGCGGCGCTGTCCGACCCGAACATCGAGAATTTCGAATTCAGCGCCCAGATTGATGATGAGATCGAGGACCTTGGGCAGGATTAAGGAATCGATGATATGACCGGAAAGCTCTACCACGCTCCGCGCCATACGGGCCTCTCTGTTGGAAGTTGTATTGTACCTAGACGGTCGATGAACACAATATCCGTCAATGATTATGTCTTTTCATTATCGGCC
>CAZILB010000228.1:0-4866 GCA_964539925.1 uncultured Syntrophobacter sp.
CTTGATTGACAATTTTTGTCACTATCGCAGGTTTCGCCTTGTCGGCGAGATTATTCCGAGGAAGTTTCGGGAAGTTTTTTACCATTCAACTACCAAATAGCGCCAATTTGGCCTTCACTGCGAGGCCCGTCTATTGGTGCAAGAATTGCAACTGCACCATGGTGCGTCGCGCGCCTCAAAAAGGCGCTTGATACGCAATTTTTTTGAGAACTGGTTTGGGTCAGAAAGCGTCATCAACCATGTTAACTCGCGGTTGTGGATTTTGCGTAACCGATCGGCGTGGATTTACTCTCGCCGAAATACTCGTCGCGGTTGGCATATTCGCCATCCTGGCAGCCATTGCCGTGCCGCAATTTCTCGCGTTTCTGCCGGCCAGCCGCCTCAATGGCGCCACGCGCCAGGTTTACAGCGAGTTGATGTGGGCGCGCTCGAAAGCCGTGAGTGAGAACGGTTCCTACGTCGTGACTTTCCCAAACCCTCAAACCATGCTCATTGCCGGCTCCACGACCAGAACCATCGAAATTCAAACTGAATATCCGGGCGTGGCGGTGACCTCCTCGGCCGGCACGATCACGTTTAACTCCCGGGGCACGACCGATGTCGCTCCGACGATCACGTTGACAAACTCCGCCGGCACCAGGACGGTCACCCTGCGGATTACGGGAAGCGCGAGTATTTCCTGATGCCAACCTTTGGATTTAAATTTCGATACGCGCGGCTTATCGGCGATCGAGACGGGTTCACACTGATCGAGCTGTTGATTGCCATAGTTCTTCTTACCGTGGGCCTTCTCGGGACGGCGGCGCTCACGACCGGCGTCATACGCGGTAATGTCACCGGCAAACACCTCACCACCGCGACGGCGATTGCACAATCCTGTTTTGAAGAAAATCGCCGCGTCGGTTATGCGAACGCCGGTGCGGTGCCCGCGGGCGGGTCGAATAGTTGCGTTGCAGGAAGCGCGACGGTCACTGCCGGCGGACATTCTTTTACACGCAATCTCACTATTGATGCGTCGGTGTCCAATATCAAGACTCTTACCGTCACCGTGAGTTGGTCCGAAGGAGCGGTCGGCGCAAAATCCATTACTCTGCGAACCATAGTGGCGGCGTCATGATCGGTCGGCAAAAACGCCTTTTAAAAGCAGTTGGCGGCTTTACGCTCACAGAGATGATGGTCTCGATGGCCATCGCATTGGCGGTGCTCGCCGGCATCGCCCAAACTTTCACGGTTCAGACCCGCCAGAACAGCGCCGAGGAGCAGATTGGACAGATGCAGCAAAACGTTCGCGGGGCGTTGGATTTGATGCTGCGCGAGATTCGCATGGCGGGCTACAAACCGTCCGGCGGGACATTCAATGGCATTCACACTTCGACAGAGACGACGTTGCGGATAAAGCTGGATCTCGACGGCACCGGCGTCGAAACGGACGGGGCGACGGACGATATTTCCTACACTTTCGACAGCGCTGCAGGACAGATCGTTAGAACACTCAATAATGGCGCATCGAGCGCCGTCCTTGCCGATAATATATCTGTTTTTTCGTTCAGCTACCTCGACGCCAACGGTGCGCCGACGACGACGAGTTCGGCGCTCAGGCGGATCACCATCAGCATCACGGCACAGACCGCAAAGCCGGATCCCAGCTACCCAAACAACAATGGCCACAGAACCTATCAGCTGAGCGCGCATGTCACGCCGCCCAATTTGGCTCTCTAGTAAGGAGTGAAAAGGCATGAAATGTCTGTTGATCGCGCGCTGTCGCACGAGCGTTGGCCGCAGGACCAACGAAAGCGGCATGATTCTAATCGTCGCGCTGATGCTGCTGGCGGCATTAACGCTGGCGGGCGTAACGGCGTATATCGTGGCCTCCACCGACGTCAAAGTCAGCGGTAATTTCAGGACCGATCAAAGCGCCTTGCAGGTGGCGATGGCCGGCGCGGAACAGGCGCGCCAGACGCTGCGGGCTCTCAACGCCGCCAGCGCCAACCCGACCAACTTCAGCGAAGAGCTGGCCTCCCGGGTGGGGCCTAACGGCGTCTTGAACGGCTATACTGCTTCCACGGATGACGTGCCCATTGCTTCTTCGAGCAGTTTGGTCAGCGGTTTTACCTACACCGCCTATCTGACCAACGACGCAGCCGAAGGCGCTTCGAGCACCACCGATAATAATGGCAGGGTGATGATCACCTCGGTTGCGACCGGGCCCAACAGCACAAAAGCGATCGTGACAACGGCTGTTCGGCTCTTTACGTTTCCTGCGAGCTCCCCTGCTGTTCTATACTCCAAGGATAACGTCGTTCTCAACGGCACCGACATAACCATCAACGGCACCGACGGCGGCTCATGCGCCGACGGCAGCCTGGCGCCGATTTATACCCAAAACCCGGCAACGACCACGGAAAACGGCCAGCCCACCCTCACCGGCGATCCGCCGGAACCGCAGACCGGGCCTCTGGATATCGACCTGGAAGAATATATTAACGCGTTAAAGGGCGGCGCCAGTCACACGCTCACGGCAGACTCTTCCAATTCAACCTTCGGCAGCCCGAGCAATTTCGTCACGGTATATGCCGATGCCATCGGAACCCAGGCGGACGGAGAGCTCAGACTGAACAACGTGACGGGATACGGCATTCTCCTGGTAAAGGGCGATCTGGCGCTCGCAGGCAATATTAATTGGAACGGGATAATCATTGCAACGGGAGCCGTAACGTCGTCGGGCGGCGGCGCCAATGCCAAGAATATTCTCGGCCAGATGTATGCGGGTATTACTTCCCTGGGGGATACAACCATCAGCGGCAGCGTCAACATCGGTTACCAAAGTTGCAATGTCAAAAAGGCGCTTTCGAGCCAGCCGCTCAAGGTGGTCAGTTGGAAGCAAAACTATTGAGTTCTCGATTGCAGCGCGCTTTCCACGGCCGCGCCGATTTCGTGAAGCTCGTTGTACTCGCGGCCGTAGTCGATAAACAGTTTGCTGTCTCTGGCAATTTTATTTTTGAAAGCGGTAATTTGATCTAACAGCTCGCGGATCTCGCTGGTCAGCAGGCTATTGACTTGCTTGGACTGCTCCTTCAAGCGGTTAAACTCGCCGGTGATGGGGTCGTCGGCGTCCTTTTTTCTCTCGCCCTTTATTTCTCCAGCTGTTTTCGCTTCGGCTGCATCCTTGTCTTGTTTCGCAGTTTGCGCCTCAATTTTCTCACCCGGGTCGCTGTCGACGATTTTTCTAAGCCGCGATGAGTCGGTGCTTTCGATTTTGGCAATGAAAGATTTTTCGATGCCGAATGTTCCGCCATAGGTGTCAAACAACACCTGACCGCCTTCCTGCCAATAGCGGCCGGTGACATATTCATTGCCGTTTTTGAGTTTGATCACGTAGGCCCCTTCAACGACGCCCGTGCCGCATAGCCAAATTCCCAGGATCAAGCCAAATGCGGCCATCCGCCTTATTGTCGCGCTCGTGGAAAACACCGCGCCATTCTATCATTCAATGAGATCGCCTTAAACATAAACTTGGTCGTCCTGCGGCCGAGCTCAACCGGACATAACCAGGATTTCGTTTCGGCGCCGTATCTCCAAGGCGCCATGGCCGTCTAGCCTTCTCGCCCCTGTCCTCGCAACTTATGGATTTAAAAAGCATTATGTTGTAGGATGCGGTCATGTTGCGCTATTTGACGGCGGGCGAATCGCATGGGCCCTGCTTGACCATGATTATCGACGGGGTGCCGGCGGGCTTTCCGATTGCGATCGATAAAATCAACCATGATCTCTGGCGTCGCCAGCAAGGCTACGGCCGCGGCGGCCGAATGTTGATCGAAAAGGACGAAGTCGAAGTCCGATCGGGAATTCGCTGGGGCGAGACTCTGGGCTCTCCGATCGCGCTCGGCATCGAAAACCGGGATTGGAAGAACTGGACGAAGAAGATGTCGGCCAGGCCGGAGGATCGGGACGACAAGATCGCGGTCACCAAGCCGCGGCCGGGCCATGCCGATTTGAACGGCGTCCTCAAGTACGACCGCGCCGACGTCAGGGATATTCTCGAGCGCGCCAGCGCGCGCGAGACCGTGGCGCGCACCGCGGTCGGGTCGTTTGCCAAGCAACTGCTCGCGCCTTTCGGCATTCGCGTGATGGGATATATCCGCTCCCTGGGCGGCATCGAAGCTGATCTGAGCGGGCAGACGTTCGACGAAATTTACGCGCGTGCCGAAGAATCGCCGGTGCGCACGGCTGACAGTCAAGCCGAAGAAAAGATGATCGCCCTGATCGAAGAGTGCAAAAAGGAAGGCAACACCCTGGGCGGCATCTTCGAAGTCATCACTTTGGGGTTGCCTCCGGGCTTGGGCAGCCACACGCAGTGGGATCGCAAGCTCGATGGGCGCCTGGCGCAGGCGCTGATGAGCATCCAGGCGATGAAAGGGGTGGAGGTCGGGCTCGGTTTCGCTATGGCGCGGCGTCGCGGCTCGCAGGTCCACGACGAGATTTTCTTCGATCCCCAGAAGATGGTCAGCGAGGGCACACCGCGCATCGTGCCGACAGGTTTCTATCGCGGCAGCAACAACTCCGGCGGCACCGAAGGCGGCATGACCAACGGTGCGCCGTTGGTGGTTCGGGTGGCCATGAAGCCTATTTCGACCTTGATGAGCCCGCTTCAATCCGTCGATTTGCGCTCGAAACAGCCGGCGGACGCTTCCGTGGAGCGCTCGGATGTATGCGCCGCACCGGCCGCTGCGGTGGTCGGCGAATCGGTGGTCGCGTTCGAGGTTGCCAAAGCGTTCCTGGAGAAATTCGGCGGCGATTCTTTGCGCGAGATCCGGCGCAACTACGAAAACTATCTGGAGCAGATCAAGAACTACTAGTCCGGATTAT
>CAZILB010000229.1:0-2530 GCA_964539925.1 uncultured Syntrophobacter sp.
GATTGCATCAACTCGTCTTTGTAGTCGAGCTCGGTGCCGTTCAGGTGCGCGAGGGTCTCCGCGCCGAGCACGACGCGGGCGCCCTCGTTCTCGAAGATCTGGTCTTCAGCCGCGGGAAAAACAATGTCCATCTTATACTCGAAGCCGGAGCAGCCGCCTTCGACTACCTGGACGCGCAAACAATTTCCCGATTTGGCCCCGGCAAGAAGCTCGCGAATCTTTGCCGCGGCGCGATTGCTGATGGTAATTTCTCCGGCCATATCCGATGTCCTCCTTGACTACCCTGCCGGCTCCCGGTCCGCGACCCGCTGATCTCTTACCAGCCACTTCTCGTGCATGATCTTGTCCTGAATGCGCAACAGCCCCTCAGTTAGCGCTTCGGGTCGCGGCGGGCAGCCGGGAACATAAACGTCCACGGGAACAATTTTGTCCACGCCTTTGCACACCGAGTAAGCGAGCTGAAAAAGCCCGCCGCAATTGGCGCAGCTGCCCATCGAGATCACGTACTTGGGATCGGGCATCTGATCGTAAAGCAGCTTGGTCCGCTTGGCCATTTTATAGGTGAGAGTTCCGGCAACGATCATCAGATCGGACTGGCGCGGCGTGGCCCGCGGCACCGCGCCGAAGCGATCGATGTCGGCACGGGGGCCTCCGGTCTGCATCAGTTCAATAGCGCAACAGGCCAAGCCGAACAGCATGTACCACTGCGACGAGGCTCGCCCCCAGTTCAAAAGGTCGTCGACCTTGGTGGTAAAAACCGTTTCCGGCAACTGGTTCAGGAGTGACGTAAAACCTCCAGATTCTCGGTTCAATTCTGCGACTGCGAATTCTCGTCGATCCACCGCATGGCGTCCTGCAAGGCAAACTTGTCGGCCTCGTTTTCAGTCCAAAAAACTTGGTCGAGTCGATCGTGATGCGATGGGGTGCCGTTCCACTTATTCCTGGCGTCCTGGCGCGTCAAGGTATACCGAGGAATCCATCCGCTGCTTTCCGCAAGCTGAAAGGATTCGCCGCGAATAAGACAGTTCTTGTAGTAGATGCTGTTTTTCACCTGTCGCTCCCTCGGGCCGTCCAAACGGCAAACCATCGCTCAGTTCGCAATTCTCAAAGTCATGCCCAAAGGCGCGGCGGTATGGCGATCACGGATAACACAATCAATGTCGTTCTCCTGATTGGCCGGGGCCGACGGCCGTTTGCGGGGAGGGCTGAGGCAGAGGCTTACTT
Organism: uncultured Syntrophobacter sp.; assembly: GCA_964539925.1. Taxonomy (GTDB): domain Bacteria; phylum Desulfobacterota; class Binatia; order UBA9968; family UBA9968; genus DP-20. The sequence goes on from CAZILB010000229.1 coordinate 1,225, forward strand.
GAAGGATTTCAGGTAACCGCGGACGGGAACCCTGCACCTTAAGAAACGTACACCACAAGCTTAGGTCAACCGGGTCGCGATAGCAAGGCGATGTAAATGGATATAGATCAAGCTCAAAGACTGCCCCGGTTCCAGGTTAGCGGAGAATCGCGCAACCGTCAGATACGGATAAGGAATCGGGGGAAAGCTCCGGCGTCGATTCATCCTCCCGGCGCAACCTCGGACAATGAGCGGAAACTGATCAGTTTGCGCTTCTTTGCATCATAGAGGGCCAATCGCAGCGCGCGGATACTTGTTCTGAGCGTGACCGCTTCGACGGCCTGAAAGACCGGTATATCGTCGTGACACTCTTGCAGGTTGTAATTGGGAATGCTCGGCCGTACATGGTGAACGTGATGCAGTCCGATATTGCCTGTGAACCACTGGAAGATCTTCGGCAATTTGAAATAGGAGCTGCCTTGCAGCGCAACTTTCAAGGGATCCCAGGACTCATGGCGCACCCAATACACATTCTCGAATTGATGTTGAATGTAGAACAGCCATAAACCAAGGCCGCCGGCGATGAGAATGATGGGTAATTGAATCAGGAGGTAGGCGCGCAACCCGATCGTCCAAGCCGCCATGCCGACGACGAGCAAAAGCGCCGTATTGGTGAACCACACGCTCCGGCGCTCTCTCTGACCCGCGCCTTTGGTCGCAAATCGCTGAAAGCACAAAAATAGCAGCGCCGCCCCGGGGCCCAGAAGAATAAACGGATTTCGGTAAATTCGATAAGCCAGCCGCCGCCGTAACGGCGCTGCCAGATACTCTTCCGTAGTCATGGTCCAGATATCGCCGACTCCCCGGCGATCGAGATCTCCTGCCGTGGCATGATGCCGGTTATGCGCATGCCGCCAGTCCTCAAACGGGGTAAATGTCAGAATACCGCTGATATACCCTAAGATGGCATTGGCCCGCCGCGACTCAAAAAAGGAACCATGACAGCAATCGTGGAACAAGATAAAAATCCGCACCAGAAGGCCTGCCGCGACAAATGCGAGCAAAAGTGTGACCCAATAGGGATATTCCCCTTGGACCGTATGGATCATCAGCGCCCACAAAGCGAAATAAGGAACAAACGTATTGAGCAGTTGCCAGACCGACTTGCGTAAATTCGACTGGCCATACTTAGCGGTGTTCCGATACCAGGCGGGTTTGGCGATTCTGGGCTCGGCCGAATTGCTGTCGGTGAACTGTTCCGATTTCCTATTGTCCAAGATTATATTCGTACTCAAATCGCGATTCTCCTAGGTGTTTCACGGTAAGG
>CAZILB010000229.1:2630-4846 GCA_964539925.1 uncultured Syntrophobacter sp.
CGCGTACATTTAATCTCCTTCGCCTGTCGGGTTAGAACGCAAGCATCGTATAACTGCCGGAAACGTCCACCAGGGCACTCGCGATGGGACACGCCAAGGGACGCATCATTCGTAAAGTTAATTGCACCATTCGAGAGCACGGGACAAAATAGCGTCTTATGCGGGCTGGCTGCGTTAGGGGCGCCCGATGACAGGACTACGAGCCAATAATAACCTACCCTATGCCGATTTTGAAACCGCCACGGTCTAATATTGAACCAAATTTGAAAAAATTTTCGCATAACCGAAAGGTGACGGGGGCGCCGGCTGAATTGACCAAGCTGGGAAGTGCGCCGTATCGAAGGGGAAAATCCATCCATGGACCTGGCGCAAGACCGCCAAAATGGTAAAGTAAAATTGATAGCAAAGGATGATGGATGAAGTTTAAAACACTCGCCGCCATGGTTTTCCTGATTGCCGGCTGCGCGGTCCAGCCGGCCCAGAGGCCTCAACCGATCCAGACCCAACCGGGTCCGGTCGAGAACGCAAGCCCGAACACGCTCAGCCGCGACGCCTACGACTGCGAGCGCCAGGCCGCTCTGGCCGGCGTCGGCGATCGGACCAAGGCCTTTGACGACTGCATGAGAGCCCGAGGCCGCACGCCGGGACGGTAGCCTTCAAGATCGTCCTTTTTGTCCGCGCACCGACACGAACGCGACTCACCCCGGCGACTGCCGCCGGTTCGTTCCCTTGAAACTCCCGCCGACGTGGTTATTTTAGACCTACCATGGCGGACCGCGATTATTACCAGATCCTCGGCGTCGGCCGCGGCGCCTCCCACGACGACATCCGCAAAGCCTATCGCAAGCTCGCGCGCAAATATCATCCCGACATCAATCCGGGAAACAAAGAGGCCGAAAGCAAGTTCAAAGAAGCCGCGGCGGCCCACGATGCCCTGAGCGACGAGAAAAAACGAAAGCTCTACGATGAATTCGGCGAGGCCGGGCTCGCTTCGGGTTTCGATCCGGAGAAAGCGCGGAGCTACCAGCAGTGGCAGGAACAATCGGCAAGAGCCGGCGGCACGCATGAATTCAGCCCGGACGATCTCGGCGATCTATTCGGCGATCTGGGCGGTTTATTTCGGCGCGGCGCGCGGGCCCAGAGCGGGCCGATGCGCGGCCAGGATATCGAGTCGAGCATGGACATCGATTTTCTCGACGCCGTGCGCGGCTTTCAAACCGCGATTTCCCTCCAGCGCCCGGTCGCCTGCGACATTTGCAGGGGCGCCGGCACCAGAGCGGGAACCAAGCCGGCGACCTGTCCCCAGTGCCGCGGCAGCGGCAGCATCTCCGTCGCCGAGGGACCGCTGCAGTTTCGCCAGCCCTGCCCGCGCTGTCTCGGCAGCGGCCAACTGCCCGGCGAGCCCTGCTCGGCATGCGGCGGCGCGGGCCGCGTGCAGCGGCTCGATACGATACGGGTCAACATTCCGCCGGGAGCCGAGCCGGGAAAAAGAATCCGGCTGCGGGGCAAAGGCGAGGCGGGAGTGCGCGGCGGACCGCCGGGCGATCTTTACATCACTCCGCGCATCCGGCCGCACCCGGTCCTCACGCGCTCGGGCCGGGACTTGACCATGGAGCTGCCGATCACGGTGGGCGAAGCGCTGCGCGGCGCCGATGTGGAAGTGCCGACGCCCGGCGGAACCATCAAAGTCAAAGTTCCTGCCGGCGCCCAGAGCGGCCAGCAGTTGCGCATCAAAGGCAGGGGCGTGGCCGGCCATGGCCAGACTCAGGCCGGCGACCTGTATCTCCGGCTCATGGTGCGCGTGCCGAAAGAAAAGGTCGGCAACGAAGTCATTGAAAAACTCGACCGTGCCTACGGCGAGGACGTGCGCAAAGACCTGCGGTTGTAGCGGGAAAGAGTGGAGCCATGGCGCGAAGATATCTGCGCATCACCGAAGTGACGAAAGTCTGCGGCGTCAATCGGCAGTTCGTCATGCGCCTGGAACGGGAGCAAATCATCTCGCCGATCCGGCGGCGCAATGAGAAGTTTTACCCCTTGGATCAAGTGGATCGCGTCCGCGTCGCGCGCCTGCTGATCGAAGAAATGGGCGTCAACCTCGAAGGCGCCGAAGTCGCCCTCCACATGCGCGAGCAAATGATCGCCATGCAGCGCCAGTTCAACGAAATCCTCCGCCTGCTCGGCCGGGAGTTAAAGCCATAGCCGCAGCGGTGAACGCA
>CAZILB010000230.1:0-4818 GCA_964539925.1 uncultured Syntrophobacter sp.
GACTATCGTCCTCATAGGATTTTCACTTCTGGTCGGATGCACCAGTCAAGCCGTGATCATGATCCAGCCACGCACCGGCGATACGGCTGAGTGCAGGGGATCCAGTTACGGCTTCGGGCCTCTTTTCAGCGAAAGCATTTCCGACAGCTGCGCGCGCGTCTACGAAGACCGCGGTTTCGTGCCTCTCGAACGGTTGACCCCGGAAGATCGCGCCAGCTTAGAGCAGCGTGGCCTGCTGCCAAAATAGAAAGCGGTCGGCCACGGGGTGAGAAGAAAAGTAGCCCTTTTTGACCCGCTGTAGCGTCAGTGCTTGGCGGCGGCTTTTTCTTCCTTGATGTTTTCGTGGATCAGCCGCGGCACGCCGCCGCAGCTAAAACAGCGCGGCGGCTCGAGCTTGGTGTCGCCCTCGGGGTAGCGCATGAAGCGTTTGTAGAAGGGTCTTTCCGTGCCGACGTAATCGTCGTAGTAAAAAGCCAGCTTGCCGCACTCGCTGCATTGCAGATACTTCGCCATCGTTTACCTTCCCAATGACTGATTTTTAGGCTCTTCAGGCTTCCATGTGGCCATCCTGAGATTACCACCTTGATTTCGCTCACCACGAACCCGCAACCGAGTCGGATTATTTCGCGCAAGAACGCAAAGCATGTCCTGAGCGAAGCCGAAGGGGCCGCAGAGGGAGGCATGATAAGGCTCAGGCGCAGGCTCTTCTCAACCTCGACTTTAACCTCCTATCCTTGGCGAGCTTAGCGTGCTTGGCGCGAGAAATTTTCCGGTTGCGGCTAAAATTGTTTCCTTCGTGTCCTTCGGGCCTTCGTGGTGAATCCTGCTTTTTTCTTTTCGGTGGCGATGTGCCGGAAGGATACCCACGAAGCCGCCCAAGGTCAACTGCGCGATCCCGGAGCGGTTGAGAAATTTGCGATTTTGTTGCATGGGTTAGTGAACGTGCAAGGGCGCCCGGCGACCCTTGATCGTAAAACTATCTTTCGTGCGGAAGGAGTCGATCATGGCCATCAAACTCTATCAATCGCAAACCTCGATGTTTTGCGAAAAGGTGCGGATCGTGTTGGCGCTGAAAAAAGTGCCCTACGAAATCGTCGATGTGCGCAAGGACGACCGCAAGTCGCTGCTCGAGTACACCAACCAGAGGAAAGTGCCGACGATGAACTACAACGGCGAGTGCGTCATCGACTCGACGATCATCTCGGCGCGGCTGGAAAAGGATTACCCGGCGAACAGTATCTATCCGGAAGAGCCGGCCAACAAAGGTCTTTGCCTGGCGCTGGAGGACTGGTCCGACGAGGTGTTGATTCTGGCCAACCACGCCATGCGCCGAGCCGAGACGCCGGAGGCGCGCCAGAAAGCCGAAGCGCAGTGGGACGCCCATTTCAACACGTTGGATCTAATCTATAGCGGCAAGAAATTCATTTTCGAGCGGATGACCATCGCCGACATGGCGATTTTCTCTCAACTCCATTATCTGTACACCACCGTCAAATACGAGATCCCGGCGAAATACAAAAATGTCCACGCTTTTCTGGAGAACATGCGCCACACCCTGAAGCTCAATTCGCTGGCCGAGAGCTTCGCGGCGCCATCGCTCTAGGTCCGGCTTCATGCCTAAAGAGGTGATCGTTCCCCGGCTGGGGTCGAGCGACGAAAGCGACGAGGTGCGGGTCCTTCGCTGGTTGAAGCCTCAAGGGGCGCAAGTGCGCAAGGGCGAGGCGCTCCTCGAGGTGGAAACCGACAAGGTCAACGTCGAGATCGAATCGCCGGGCGACGGCCGATTGAGCGAAATCAACGCGCGGGAAGGCGACTTCGTCAAATTCGGCGCCGTAGTCGCCGTGATCGAGCAGGAAGCCTAGCCGGAAGAGGAATCCAAGAAGAGATCGAAAAGACCGGCGTCACGCGCAAATGGGGGACAGGATAAGGATAAGGCTGAGGTTTGGGTCAAGATAGATGCCCTTCTCGACCTCGACCTCAACCTAACCTTTACATGAATGTCAGCCGGGGCTGCGGCCCATGCTCCTGACTGATACGGACTCAAAGCTCCAATCTTGCTGATCTCCGCCACAGATTTGAATTCTCCGCCCCAGCCGAAGAGCGCTCACGGCGAGGCGATCGATGCGGTGCGACCATGGCGGCCGCCGGTTGTGCGCGGCTGATGGAAGAGCGCTATTCCGTTCTGTTAGCGCGAACCTGCCGGCTCGGTTGTCTCCTCGGCGCCGCCGCCACCGGCTACTTCCTGTTCGGTCTGGCGGGCCATGTGCGCAGCCCCTGGCTCAATCTGAGTGTCGCATTCGTTGTTCTCGCCGCCGCGCTTTTTTTTCTGCGCGAGTTTTTCGCCATTCCGCGCCACACCGACCGGCTCGGCCGCGGCATCTGGACCGCGATTCTGGCGATTCTCATCGCCGAGGTCATGCTCGGCGCGCTGCCGCCGACCAGCCGCGACGAGCTGACGCATCATCTGGCGATTCCCAAACTGTACGCCCAGGCCGGGCGGATCATCGAAGTGCCGATGGCGCCTTACTCTTACTATCCCATGCTGTTGGATATGCTTTACACGCCGTGGGTGTACTGGGGCTACGATTTCGTCCCCAGATGGATCCACGGTCTATTTGCCTTTCTCACCGGTTTGATCCTCTACGCCGATTTGAGCCGGCGCATGAACGCGGTGTACGGACTGCTCGGGTTTTTCTTCTTCGTTTCGACGCCGGCGATTTTGCGCTTGAGCCACTGGGGCTACGTCGATCTCGGTATCGCTTTCTATACCGCCGCCTGCTTATTGTGCCTGCTTCGTTGGCGTGAAGATCGACTCGCATGGCAATGGCTGGCGCTGGCGGCTTTGTCCCTTGGCTTTGCTCTGGCCACCAAACCGAACGGGCTGGTAGCGGCGCTCATGATCGGTTTTTTCTTGCTTTGGACCGTGGCGAAGACACCGAGGGAGAGTGCGGGAAAAATTTTGCGGGAGCTCGGGCTTTTCGGCGGGCTGGCGTTGATCCCTTATTTCCCCTGGCTGGCGAAGAACTGGTGGCAAACCGGCAACCCGTTCTTCCCCTTGCTGGGAAATTTCTTTGGCGGCTACTCGGCGGCGCCCGGCGGCGTCGGTTTCGGCGAGCTCGGGATCTTCGCCAAGCGCGAACTGCTTTACAATGAGAATATCTGGCAAATCCTCGGCTTGCCGTTGCGGGTTTTTTTTAGCGGCCAGGACGACAGCCCGCAGTATTTCGACGGCGTGCTGACGCCGGTTTTGATCGCTTTTTTGCCCTGGGTTTTCAAAGGCAAATGGCTTGAAGAGAAAAAAATCCTTGCCGGCTTTGCCGGTCTGTTTTTCGCCTACGCCTTGTTACTGGTCGAGCTGCGTATCCGTTACATTCTGCCGATCGTGGCGCCGCTGGCGGCGCTCCTGGTCTACGGCGTTTTCAACGTCTATCTGCGCATCAAACGGCCGGCGTATCTGTTTGGTGCGCTGTTAGTATTTGCCGCTTTGCAGGGAAGCTACTTGTGGGGTTACTTTCACGCGGCGGAGCCGCTCGGATACCTCCTCGGCCGCGAGAGCCGGGAGGCTTATCTCACGCGCATGCTGCCCGAGTACGCGGCGTTCCGCTACATCGAGCGGGAAACGCCGCCGTCGGCGAAAATTTATCTTCTCTTTATCGGTCGGAGGGCGTATTATTGCGAACGGGATTATTTTCATGACAGCGGCGATCTGCCGGGGTATTTGCTCGGTGCGATCCGCAATGCGAAAGGACCCGGGGACATCGACAGAGCGCTCCGCCAATTGCAAATTACCCACCTGATGATCCGCGGGGATCTGCTGGCGAGGTTTCTGGGCATCAACCTGACACCCGACCAAGTCCTGACATGGAACGAATTTGCCTCGACCCGGCTCAAGCCGGGGTTCAGTGAGCGGGGCTTCTCCGTCTTTCAACTCGATGGCTAGCCACTGCGAAATCTCCATCGTCATCCCGGTTTTTAACGAGGCGGAGAATCTGGCGCGGATGCTGGAAAATATTCGCGATCTCGCATTGCCCCGCACGGAAATCGTCGTGGTGGACGACGGCTCGAGCGACGGCAGCGGCGATGTCGCCGAGAGCGCCGGCGCGAGCGTGGTGCGCCATCCTTACAACATCGGCAACGGCGCGGCGGTCAAGAGCGGCATCCGGGCGGCGCGCGGCCGGGTGATCGTTCTGATGGACGGCGACGGCCAACATAAACCGGCGGATATTCCCAAGCTGCTGGCGGAAGCCGATAAATTCCACATGATCGTCGGCGCCCGCGCCAAAGGCTCCAAGCTCAGGCTGCACCGAAACGCCGCCAACGCCGTCTACAATCTCTTCGCTTCCTATGTGACCAATTTCAAAGTCCAGGATCTCACTTCCGGCTTTCGCCTGCTCTCGCGGCGAGACGCGCTGCGCTTTATCGATTTGCTGCCCAACACCTTCTCCTACCCGACCACGCTCACGCTGGCCTTTTTGCGCTCCGGTTTGACCGTCAAGTATGTGCCGATTCAAACGCTCTACCGCTCCGGGCAAAGCAAGATCAGCCTGGTCACCGACGGCATCCGTTTCTTTTTGATCATCGCCAAAATCGCCACGCTGTTTTCGCCGTTCCGGGTGTTTCTGCCGGTGAGCATCTTGTTTTTCCTCGCCGGCGCGGCGAACTACACTTACACCTATCTCACCGAACACCGCTTCACCAACATGTCCGCGCTGATGTTCACCGCCGCCGTGATCGTCTTCATGCTCGGTCTGATCTCCGAACAGATCGCGCTATTGCGCATGGAGCGGCAACAGAGCGGCCGGAGGTACGACGACGGGT
>CAZILB010000231.1:0-2523 GCA_964539925.1 uncultured Syntrophobacter sp.
AAAATCGCCGAGACGACCTCGTCGAGACTCTGTTGCACCTGCGGATCGTCGGTGATGCCCCAGGTGACCGCGACGTGGCAGGCTCGGCGCGGCGCGATGCCTTCTTTGATCAGCCGACCGGCATAGATCAACACACGCGTGCTCGCGCCTTCCTTGAGCCCATGTTCCCGCAGATTGCGCACCTTGTGACCGAGCTTGGCGAGCTGCAAAGCGATATCGTGATCGACACCGGATTCATGCGCGATGATCTTGGCTTCGCGCTCCGGCTCCGGAAACTGAAAGTCCAGAGCAACGAAGCGCTGGCGCGTGCTGTGCTTTAAATCTTTCAACACGCTCTGATAGCCGGGATTGTAAGAAACCACGAGCAGGAAGCTATCGGCCGCTTCGACCACTTCGCCGAGCTTGTCGATGGTCAGCAGGCGGCGGTGATCGGTCAGCGGGTGGATGATCACGGTGGTATCCTTGCGCGCCTCGACCACTTCATCGAGATAGCAGATTCCGCCCGCCTTGACCGCGCGTGTGAGCGGGCCGTCGATCCAGCGCGTGCCCGCGGCATCGAGCAGATAGCGCCCGACCAGATCGCTCGCCGACAGATCCTCGTGGCACGCCACCGTCACCAGCGGCACCGCTCCCGGGGAATTTCCATTCCCCCCGCCCTTCGCTCCGTCTTTGACGATGGTGAGCGGCTGGCCGAGACGCCACGCCATGTATTCGACAAACCGGGTCTTGCCCGTACCGGTGGGGCCTTTCAACAAAACCGGCACACGCTGCCGGTACGCCGCCTCGAAAATTTCCACCTCGTCGGACGCCGGAACGTAAAAAGGCTCCTCTTCGATGATAAATTCTTCGATCTTATACTGTTCGCTGTTTGTACTGGTCATGGGTTTCCTTAGAGTGTCCGCTAAAATCTCCCGGTCTGAACTCCGAGCATGCTGAATTATCGCCCAACTTTCAACCGGCCGCAGTCCTCGCTCCTTTTTGCAAAGATCGGGACCGAATCCCATAACGCAGATCCTTCGCTTCGTTCAGGATGACAACTGCGATCAAGTGTCATTCTGAGCGCAGCGAAGAATCTCTCTTGCGGTAACAATTCTAGACACCCGCACTCAACCCTCAAAACAAGAAAACTTACTGATCCACGCCGACCGGCGAACTTTGAATGTCGATCCAATGTTGACAGTTTCTTTCGCATAGCGATAAAGTGGTGGCTAGAATTAAACAGAAGCTATACAACCGCGGCGCAGGGGCGGGTTTCAAACCCGCCCCTATCGGACGCCAGGGGGCGATCGTCGTAAGATCCATTCAGACGCTCCGCCTGGTGAATCGGTGAGAGAATTTAACCTTTCCCGCCGGGAACACTAACAAGGAGAAACTGCCATGGCCGATCCGCACGCCGTCCCGGAAACTCCCGAAGTCGAAGCCCTGCACCGCCGTTTGGCCCAATACTCCCTCGGCGGCCACTGGCAGCCGAGGGAGAAGAACCCCGAGCTGGTGTCCCATCTCTGGCCGTGGTCGGCGATTTACTCCTGCCTGATGGAATCGGGCGAGGTCATCAAGCTCGGCGGCATTGACGATGCCGCCAAGCGGCGTACGGTACAGCTCGTCAATCCTTCATTGACGAACAAGAAAGCCACTACGCGGTCGATTCAAATGTCGATTCAACTGGTCAAACCCGGCGAGCGCGCCGAGTGCCATCGCCACACGGCGGATGCTCTGCGCTTCATCGTCGAGGGCGACGGCACCGGTTACACCAACGTCGAAGGCGAGCAGATGCTGATGGAGCCCGGCGATCTCGTGCTCACGCCCAACTGGACCTGGCACGACCATTACAACGCCGGCAGTAAAAACTTGGTCTGGCTCGACGTGCTCAGTGTCCCGCTGGTGAGCCATTTGGATGCCAACTTCCACGAGAACTACGGCGAAGGCCCGGCCCAGCCGATCATCAAGCGCGACGGCTACGGCAGGCAAAAATACGGCGCCATTCGCCCGCGCATGGCGAACGCCGGCAACGCCGCTCTCCCCTACAATTACAAATGGCGCGATACTCTGAGCGCGCTGAACGAAATCGCCGCCGCGGGTGAGCGCGACCCGCATGACGGCGTCTTGCTTGAATACGCCCATCCGCTCACCGGAGGGCCGACCATGCCGACCATCGGCTGCTGGGCGCAGTTGTTGCCGCCGGGCGAAAGCACGAAACCGCACCGCCACACGAGCAGCACCATTTATCACGTCGTCCAAGGCGAAGGACTCGCCGTCGTCGGACCAAAGAAGGGCGCCGGGAAAGAGTTAGGCTGGGGCACCCACGACTGCTTCTTTGTGCCGTCGTGGAATTGGCACCATTTCGAGAACAAGTCCAGGAAGGAACCGGCGATCGTTTTCTCCGTCACCGACAGGCCGGTGCTGGAGAGCTTGGGTCTATTCCGCGAAGAAGCGGCCTAGCCGGATAAGGTTCAAAACGTTCAAGCCGTTCAATCGCTCCGCTCAGTTCAAGCCCCCACCTTTCTTCGAAGTCGCCCCGGTGCG
>CAZILB010000231.1:2623-4736 GCA_964539925.1 uncultured Syntrophobacter sp.
TTGCCGGGGTGGGCGCCGGTGTGCTCGCCCTTTTCGATAAGCACCTGCCCGTTCACCACGGTCATTTCGATGCCCTTGGCGAGCTGTTTGCGGCGTCTCGATCCGCCCGGCAGGTCATACGCTTCGCCCGGTTCCAACGGCGCGATGCTCTCGGGATCGAAAATCATCAGGTCCGCCGCCATGCCCTGGCGCACGAGACCCCGATCATACAAACCGAAAAGCGATGCCGGAATGAACGTGAGCTTGCGGATCGCGTCCTCCAGCGACATGATCTGCTTCTGCCGCACCCAGTGCGAGAGCAGATACGTGGAGTAGCTATAGTCGGTGCGGAAAACGACGTGCGCACCACCGTCCGACTGTCCGATGATCGTATATGGGCTCGTCAGCAGCGCTTTCATCGCCGCTTCATCGCTGTTCACTTCGCGCCGTTCGAATTCGGTCTCCAGGTTTTCTTCCAAAACGAGATCGAGCAGCGCGTCGAGCACGTCCTTGTTCTGTTCCCGCGCAATCTCGGCAACGCTCTTTCCCGTGAGCTTCTCGTTCTTCGCCAGCGCCGGTTTGAACACGAACTGCAAATCCCAACGGCGCGTAAAGTCGCCGGCAAGATTGGGATTCATCGGCGTCTCGACGGCCTCTTTGTGCAGTTTGGCGCGCGTCTCCGGATCGCGGAAAGCTTGTTTGCGGACGTCCAGGGGTAGAAGCATGACGTTTTTCCACGTCGGCATGGCGTCGAAGTGTTGCGCGGTCTTGAGCGTGTAACGGAGATCGCCGGGACGCGGCATGACGAACTGGTAGGCGCGATGGCCCTGGCGCATCAAGCTTTCGGTTTCTTCGAGCTGTTTGCGCCAGCGGTCGGGAGCCACCGCCGCTTGCGTGATATTGCCGTAGAAAACCGGGCATCTGGTGTTCTTGGCGATCGACGCGCCGAGTTTGCGGTCGCCGCCGCACTGAATGACGCCGCGCCCCACTTCATCGACCACGCCCGCCACAGCGAATATTTCTGAGTCAGCCGCGAGATTGGTCGGCGCCAGCCGTCCGTCCCAGTCGAAATGGCGCGGGTTGCGCTCGAAGGACACGCCCACGGCGCCCGCCTCGATGCCCTCGCGGACGATTGCCTTCATGGCCGCGATCTCGTCCTCGGTCGCATGCCGCTCCTGGGAGGCTTCGCCCATGACGTAGCGCCGCACCGCGGAGTGGCCGATCAGCGAAGCGACATTCAAGCCGAGCCGCTGGTCCAGCGAATCGAGATATTGCGGGATGGTTTCCCAGGACCATTTGACTCCGGCCTGGATGGCTTCCAGCGGGATCGCTTCGACATGGGATAAAACTCCGGCGAGGTTGTCGCGGTCTTCCTTATGCGCCGGCGCCAGCGCCAGAGAACAGTTGCCGATCACGACGGTCGTGACGCCGTGATAGCAAGAATAAGTGCAAAGCGGGTCCCAGGTCACCTGTGCGTCGTAGTGCGTGTGGTTGTCGATGATCCCCGGAGCGACCGCCAACCCATCGGCGTTAATTTCTCGTTTCGCCTCTCCGCTCACCCGCCCCATCTCGACGATCCGCCCCCCGCTCACCGCCACATCGCCGTGAAAGCCGGGCAGCCCGGAACCGTCGATAATCTTCCCGTTTTTGATAATTAGATCGTACGCCATCTCTCCTCCTATGCGCCCGGCAAGCTAGCCGGCGCAGACATCCTGTTTCTCCGTCGAAAGTAGTCGTTGGCGCGCTCGCTGTCAACGCTGAACTGCCTCGGCGTGCAATCGTATGCCCAGCGCACTTACCACTTTAAGGATGGTTTCAAAGTCCGGACTACGTTCACCTGAGAGCGCCTTATAAAGGCTCTCCCGAGAGAGGCCGGCATCCCGCGCCACCTGGGTCATGCCCCGCGCACGCGCAATATCGCCGAGCGCCTTGGCGATAAAGGCGGCATCCCCTTTTGCTTCATCAAGGCAGGCCTCAAGATAAGCCGCCATTTCTTCCGGGGTTCTTAAGTGCTCCGCGACGTCGTAACGAGTGGTCTTTGTTTTGCGCATATTACTCTCTCCTAAAGGTTGCGTGCCAGGCGCAACGCGGTCTTGATGTCGGCGGACTGTGTGCGCTTGTCGCCTCCCGCCAG
>CAZILB010000232.1:0-4721 GCA_964539925.1 uncultured Syntrophobacter sp.
GAGAGACTTTCGGGCCCGGGGAGGGGCTATCCCCTCTGCGGGTTGCAACTGATCGTTGCCCTTCCCAGCGGGTTGAACACATGAGCTCTCGCTGACGGTCAATTGCCTGGAGCGCGGCTCTACGGATCAACACGCTGCTGGATCAGGAAATTGACCGTCGGCGATGTTTTCACGCCGTGGCGCTGGCGGCTCTTGGGGCGCGGAACACGAACGGAGAGTCTGTGGCGAATGAGGCAATGTAAACGTAAAGGTGGAACCGACGCCGAGCCGGCTCTCGACCCGTATGTCGCCGTGAATCAGCTCCAAATATTTTTTCACGATGTTGAGTCCCAAGCCGAAACCATCGAAGTGGCCGGTGTGGGCTTCCTTGAGCTGATGAAACTCCTCAAAAATTTGTCTCAGATCGTGGTCCTCGATTCCAACGCCACTGTCCGCCACTCCAAATTCAATCTTTTCTTCGTCGGCAAGGTTACTTACTCGTATCTCGATTTTCCCTTTCGGCGTGAACTTATAGGCGTTGCCGACTAAGTTTTGTAAAATCTCCTCGAGCTTGAGCGCGTCTGTCGTTATCGGCGGCAGTTTCGGTTCGACCTTCCACAGGATTTCCAAATGTCCGTATCGGTTGAGTTGGTCCGTATAAGTCTTGACGTGGCTGAGAACGTCCTCGACTTCGATCGTGGCAAACTCCACCGGCATCTTCTTCGCTTCCATCTTGGTCACGGTCAACACGTTATTGATGAGCGTAAGCAGAACCTTTGCGTGGTGGCTTACTTGAGTCAAGGACTTCTCTTGCCCTTCGGTAATCTCGCCGAAGAACTTGTCCTTCATCAACTCGACGTTGCCCATGATGATATTGAGCGGCGTGCGCAGCTCATGCGACATGGCCGCCATAAATTCCGACTTGATGCGGTTCGCCTCTTGAAGCTCGTGATTGGCTTGCTGCAACGCCGTCGACTTGTCGCTGACATCGGCGAAGAGATTGGAGTTCTCCACGGCAACGCCAATCTGGTTGGTCATGGAAGTCAGCAACTGAATTTCATTTGCGCTCAGGTGGCGCGACTCCCGGCCCACGCAACGAAGGATTCCCACGCACGATGCCTTCGCCTTGATCGGAAACACGGCCAGGAAACGCAATTTGGCCTCCTGGTTCGACTTGGTGTGGCTCAATTGCCGATAGCGCGGATCGTTTTGTAAATCCTCGAAGATCATCGACTCTCCCATTTCCGCCACCCTGCCGCTAATCCCTTGACCGCGCTCCATGACCGAGACTCGGCCGGCGAACTCCGGTGCGGTTTCGAATGAAGCCCGCAAATGCAGCTCGTTCATCGAAGCATTGAAAAGAAGCACTCGGGTCGCGTCAAAATTGAAGATGCTGGTGATTTTCTTAATGACTTCTTGCAGCACCGGCTCCAGCTCTAAGGATTGGTTGACGGTCGTGGTTACGTCGTAAAGCGCCGCAAGCGCCTGCGTCCGCTGCTTGACTCTCTGTTCCAGGGTCGATTGAGAGAGCTTGAGCTCTTTCGCCATGCGATTGAACTCATCGGCCAGGGACTCGATCTCGTCCGCCGTCTTGATCTCCACTCGATGATCGAGATTACCGCTGCCAATAATCTCCGCCCCCCGGTGCAACGCACGAATCGGCCCGGTGATTTTCTTGCTGAACCAGATCATCAGCACGGTTGCGACGAACAGGCCTAGCGCCAGGAGCATCCATGCGTAGCGCCTTAACCGGTTCACGTTGGCTAACGCCGCATCCAACGGCTCTTCAAATACAATCGCCCAACCCAACTCACGAAGAGGCGCGTATGTACTCAATACGGGCGTACCCATAAGTCCCAGTCCTTCATAGCCGGGAGTAGCATCCGCGAGAGCGGGTTGGCGAATAAACTCTTGAACTTTTCGGACTTGACTTAAGTTCATTTTTCTTAAAACCAGAGTCGGATCCTTATGAGCGATTAAGTTTCCATCGCGGTCGACCAGATACGCATACCCGGCCGTGCCGAAGCGAACGTCCCCTATGACTTCCCACAGAAATTTTAAATTCGCCTCGGCCGATAGAATGCCGATAATCTCTTGAGAAGGGGCCTTGAGCGGAACGGCGAGAGTCACGTAGGGTTCCGCTTTGTCCGAAGTATAGACTGAACTGATATAAGTGCCGCCCTTAACAGCTTGGTGAAAGTTTTCCGATCTGCTCTGGTCCGAGAGTTCCGCGGGCGTATGAATTTTTCTCTCCGAAACCTTCACCACCTCCATTCCATCGGAGTCCAAAACAGCAGCGTCCGTCAGAGCCTGGTCGTTTTTTAAC
The DNA here is from genome assembly GCA_964539925.1 of uncultured Syntrophobacter sp. Classification (GTDB taxonomy): domain Bacteria; phylum Desulfobacterota; class Binatia; order UBA9968; family UBA9968; genus DP-20. The sequence goes on from CAZILB010000232.1 coordinate 2,306, forward strand.
AATAAAATAGCAAGGAGATGCTGCGCCCTGTCTCCCAATGGGTAGAGGCTCATGGCAAGCGCCGTATCTGCCAGTCGTTCAACCTTACGATTGACGAAAGCGTCGATCTGACTGGCTGTGACGGATGCAAGCTCCGCCTGGAGTTGGGATTTGTCTCGGCGTATCTGACTTACGTTGTAGAAGTAGCCGGCGACAATGATGCCGCTCAGGACCAGTCCAAACAACGAAAGGTTCCAGAATAGCAGACGGCGGCGGATTCCTCCTTTTAGAAAAGGAATCACGGTTATGCCCCTTCGCCCATTTTGTCATCACCTATTTGATCAATTCATCCGCCTGATGAAGGATATCGTTGGGGATGTCGAGACCCATGGACTTGGCGGTTTTCAAGTTGAGCATCAAAATCAGCTTAAAGGGCTGCTCGACCGGCAGGTCTGTCGGTCTAGCTCCCTTCAACACCTTATCGACCAAAACCGCGCCTTGCTGCCCTAAAGAGTGATAGTTGGCGCTGTAGGCGGCGAGCAATCCCCTTTTCACCGTCTCAATGTTAGGGCCGACATGGGGAAGCTTTTCTTTGATCATTTGCCGGGCTATCTCTTCCGCCGACGCGACAACCGTCGCTTCAGGAGGAAGAAATAGCGCATCGCCCAAGCTGCGCTTGATCAGGGGAATTTTTTGTTTCATTTCCTCGGCGTTTTTTGCCTGGACCTCCAGGAGCACTGGCTCCAGGCCTAGTTTCTTCGCCGCTTCTCGCGCGTCCGCGACAAACCGCTCGTGAGTGATTCCAATACCGGCGGGGGCAACTAACACGATAACCCGCCTGATCTTCGGCGCGAGATTTTTTAGCAGCTCCATCCGCTTGGGGATAAGATCCAATGAAGAAGTCGATATGCCCGAGAGATTATTACCCGAACTGGCAAAGCTCTTCACGACGCGCAGCGGAGATCCCGCGCTGAGAAAGATTACGGGAAGATTGCTGCCCGCGGTCAGTTTGGCGACCATGACGGTCGCCGTTGTTGACGAAGTAACGATCAGGTCAGGTTTCTCCCGGATTAAGAGTTCGCCGAACTTTTTAAGCGCAACCTGATCGCCTTTGGAGTTTTGAAAATCGTAGAGAACGTTTTTGCCTTCGACGTAACCCAGTTGCGTCATTCTTTGCTTGAAGCCATCGATCGCGGGAATAAATTGGTCGTCCGCCACCAGCGCGCCGATGCGATAGACCTTTTGTCCTTGCGCCCAGAGTGGAGCGGCCATTAATGCCACAGCCAGTAGAACAAACCCGCATACGGTATTCATATGGCACCCCTTCTCTCGGTAGTCAGTTCACGCCCCCGTGTCGGCTCCGTTCTTCCTTAACCGTCAACACCCGTGATTCCGAGGCCGGGCCGCAGTGGTATTTCTTTCGCAAACTCGCTCAAGGTCTATTCGCAAGCCCAGGGACGCATAAGTAGTGCCAGCCGAAACAGCTTCATGCGGCCCCCATAACCGATTGATTTATTTATAGAAATCTATGAGATGGAGAATGGGCAGCCATACCAAAGACGTAATTTGTGACCAGAAAGCGACAAGACCTGTAATACACCCTCCGGCCATCTCCATCGTTTCGTCCGGCAGATCGCCGTGCACCAAGAGGGCCGCAAGGTATCCGAGGCCGCCGACCACGGCGAGCGTGCCGCCGAACTTGAGCGCTTGTCGATCCTGCGCGCGGGATTCGCCTCTGTCGTCTTATCCGGTGAGCTTGTCACCATGGAGTCCAATCGGTATCGAAAAAAGTCTGGTTTTCGCCAAACCAGGAAAGAATTCCGACCCTTCTAATCTTGCCTTTAAACTCGTCGCTCGCACTCGCATGGCGGTTGTGGATCGAGCCAGCTGCGCTTTGGATATGTCGAACTACTCCGAGAGTTGGAGGCCGGCTCGCGGAAGCTTGCACCCGCGGTGTTGTCCCGACGGCATGAACGTTTTGCAGGCGCTGGAAAAGCTACGCCCGTTGGCCGCCGTTCCACCTGAGCAGATTAAAGAATTCTCGCCGCGTTTTTGGCCCGTAAGTTCGAAAATGGGGCTTCGGCTGCTCCTGGTAGGCGATGCGTTCTCTGGCCACGCTGTCCGTACGGGTGTGCTTTTTCACTTCGTCGGCGCTGATGCCGTATACGCGCGCTCCATTAAGACCAAAGATTTTCGCGCGCACGGCCGGCGTCATCTCCGGGTAGCCGTACATGGAACGCAGTTCGGGGGCGATCTGAAAAACGCGAAACGCCTGGATCTGATCCTGCGGCGAACCGTACCAGATGGAGTCGGTGCCCCAGAGGACATTATCTTCACCGCAGTATCGGATCAGCTTGCCCAACGCATGCGCCGCGCCCGTCGGATCGCGCATGAGAAAGCGCCAGGTGCTGCCGAGCTCGGCGTAAACGTTGCTGTT
>CAZILB010000233.1:0-4683 GCA_964539925.1 uncultured Syntrophobacter sp.
GGCCCTTCTCAACCTCGACCTTAACCTCAACCTTCCTTATCAGGGTTGAAATTGTCGGAAGATTGCGTTTACCCTAAGCCTTGTCGGAGCGTTCGCAGGGTTTTTCAGCAGAAGCAGGAGGTCGTTATGACTGAGGCTGATCTGCGCTATCTCCGTTACGCGATCATGGTCGCCGAACGCGCCCGCCTTCACGGTAACCCGCCTTTCGGCGCACTGCTGGTGAGCGATCGGGGTTGGATATTGCTCGACGGCGAAAACACGCAGGGCGTGACCCAGGACTGTACCTGCCACGCCGAAACAAATTTGCTGCGCGAGGCCAGTCGCCGTTTTTCCCGCAAACTGCTGTCGCATTCCACCCTCTATACCAGCGCCGAGCCCTGCGCCATGTGCGCCGGGGCAATCTTTTGGAGCGGGGTTGGCCGGGTCGTCTATGGTCTGAGCAACTCGCGGCTTCACGCCCTCAGCGAAAATCAAGCGGAGCACCTTTTCCAGCGCTGCGCCGACGTGCTCGCGCACGGCACTCATCGCGTTGAAGTTCTCGGGCCGATGCTCGAGGATGAAGCCGAGCAGGTTTTAAGGAAAAGCTTGGCATCGCCAAAAACGCCGGCTCATTAGACGAGAAGGCGCCGCCGCCCAAGACGACCGGCTCGACGGCGCCAAAAGCGCAAGGTCGAGTTCGCGCTCTGCCACCGGCAAAAAAGCCGGGTAACAACGCGTGGGCCGAGGCAGCCGGCTGACCCGCTAAGCAGCGTGCTGGGCGGACCTGACGGGCTCGACTTTCAGCCCCAAGCGGCGGGCTTCCTCGGCGCAGGCTTTGCAGACTCGAAGATGTATGATATCGCTTTCGACCCAATAGAGGGCCGGTTCGCCGGAAAGACACCTTTCACATGTGACAGGGGAGTGTTTCATAACGCACCACCTGTCTAAAAGCTTAGCAGACGCCGACAGCTCTTCAATACGGTGCAGCACCCCTGTCCTTCCTTTGCGAGCTTTGCGCGAGATAATCCGAAGGACATTTTAAATAAACCACATTCAAATTCCCCTGCCGGCATGTTAGACTTTCTCCGGCGCTAGCGAGTTGTTGGGCAACCGTGTTCCGGGACAAAAGGAGTCACAATGCCGACGACAACTGTCAAAAACTTCGCCGTTGAACGGCTCGAGATCCTCGATGTCAACGGCAACTGCGATAAACGGCTGTGCCCGCCGTTCACGAACCGGCAAATTCAACAGCTTTACGAGTGGATGGTTCTCGCCCGGACCTTCGACGAGAAGGCCTACAAACTTCAGCGCGAGGGGCGGCTCGGCACCTACGCCTCAATCCGCGGCCAGGAAGCGGCCCAGGTGGCCAGCGCCTTCGCGCTCAAGCCGAGCGACTGGATGTTTCCCACTTTTCGCGAACCGGGAGCTTCCTTCGTCAGAGGACTGCCGCCGCGCATGATCCTGCAGTACTGGTCGGGCGACGAGCGCGGCAGCTTGATCCCCGAAGCGCAGAAAGATTTTCCGATCACGATCCCCGTCGGCACCCAGATTCCCATCGGCGCCGGCGCCGCCTGGGGCGCCAAGCTACGGGGCGACAAGGTCGCCGTCCTCGTCTACCTGGGCGACGGCGCGACTTCCAAGGGCGATTTTCATGAGGGACTCAATTTCGCGGGCGTATTCTCCCTGCCCGCGGTGTTTTTCTGCCAGAACAATCATTGGGCGATCTCCGTGCCCCTGCGGCGTCAAACCGCCGCTCAAACGCTGGCGCAAAAAGCGATCGCCTACGGCTTTCCCGGGATTCAAGTCGACGGCAACGACGTCTTCGCCGTCTACCGAGCCACTCATGAAGCGCTGGAGCGCGCACGGGCCGGCAACGGTCCCACCTTTATAGAAGCCGTGACCTATCGCATCGGCGATCACACCACCGCCGACGATGCTTCCCGTTATCGCTCGACGGAGGAGGTGGAGAGCTGGTTGAAGAAAGATCCCATCGATCGGCTGAAAAAATTTATGATTGCCCAACGCCTCTGGGACGAGGCCTACGAACAAACAACCCTGGCCGACGCGCGCCAGCAGGTCGAGGCGGCAGTCAAAGAACTGGAAGCCATCGCCGCGGCCCCGCCGACGGATATATTTCGCTTCACTTACCGGGAAATGACGCCGGCGATTCGCGAACAGATGGAAGCCTTTGTGCGCGCCAACGGCCGCGTTCATTGACCCAGCGGGCGGGAGGCAAAGATGGCCAAACTCACTCTCGTGGAAGCGATCAATCTGGCGCTCACCGAGGAAATGGCTCGCGACGAGCGCGTGGTGCTGCTCGGCGAGGATGTCGGCAAAAACGGCGGCGTCTTCAGGGCCACCCAGGGTTTACTCGAGCGCTTCGGAAACAATCGGGTGATCGACACTCCGCTCTCCGAATCGGCGATCGTCGGCGCCTCGATCGGCCTGGCGGTCTACGGCTTGCGGCCGATTGCCGAGCTGCAGTTCGAGGGCTTTGCCTTCGGCGCCATGGAACAGTTGGTCGCCCACGCCTCGCGCATCCGCAACCGATCGCGCGGCCGCTACGAATGCCCGTTGGTCGTCAGAGTCCCTTACGGCGGCGGCATCCACGCGCCCGAACATCATTCGGAAAGCAACGAGGCTTATTTTGTCCACACGCCGGGACTCAAAGTGGTCGTGCCTTCGACCCCCTACGAAGCGAAGGGACTGCTCCTGGCGGCGATTCGCGATCCCGACCCGGTGATCTTCATGGAACCGAAAAAAATCTACCGCTCCCTGCGCGAAGAAGTGCCGGAAGAAGAGTACACGATACCGCTCGGCCAATCGCGCATCGTCGTCGAGGGCAGCAACGTCACGCTCATCGCCTGGGGCGCCATGCTTCAGGTGGCGCTCCAGAGTGCGCGGCTGATGGCCGATCGCGGCATCAGTTGCGAGGTGCTCGATCTGCGCACTCTTTCGCCCCTCGACACCGAGGCGATCGTCGAATCGGTGAGTAAAACCAATCGGGCGGTGATCGTGCAGGAAGCCCAGCGCAATTGCGGCGTCGCTGCCGAGATCACCGCCTGTATTAACGAAAAAGCCCTGTTGCACCTGGAAGCGCCGGTCGAACGGGTCACCGGCTTCGATACGGTCATGCCGCTGCCCAAGTTGGAACAGCACTATCTGCCGGATGCCAGGCGCGTGGCCAACGCCATCGACAGAGTCATGAGCGCATAACTTCCAGCCGGGGAGGGCGGCCATGATCAGGCAATTTCATCTGCCCGATGTCGGCGAAGGCATCAGCGAAGCCGAGATTATCAAATGGCTGCTTGCCGAGGGCGCGGCGGTCGAGGAAGATCAGGACCTGGTCGAAATCGAGACCGACAAGGCGGTCGTGACCCTGCCGTCGCCCCACGCCGGGCGGATCACCAGGCTCCACCGCAAAGCCGGCGAGATCGTAAAAGTCGGCGACGTCCTGGTCAGCTTTGAGACTCAGGAAACCGGTCAATCCACGTCGCCGGCGCCCGAGAGAGATACCGGCACCGTCGTCGGATATCTGAGCGACGAGGAGGTCGTCGAACTGCCGGCGCCGGTGATGGCCACTCCCGCGGTGCGCTCCCTCGCCAAGACCCTCGGCGTCGATCTCGCCGCGGTGCGCGCGAGCGGCGCCGGCGGCAAAATCACCAAAGAGGATGTCGAGCAAGCGGCCGCCGCGAAAACGCCGCCGCCCGGTGCCGACGCCGATGCCTTCGGGCCGGTCGAGCGCATTCCGCTGCGCGGCCTGCGGCGCACCATCGCCAAGCGGATGCAGGAGGCGCGCAGCCATGTGCCCGATGTCACGATCTGGGAGGATGCGGATATATCCGAGTTGGATTCCTTGCGCTCCAAAGCGAAGCAACCGGCCGCCGAAAAAGGCATCAAATTAACCTACCTGCCGTTTATCATCAAAGCCGCGCTGGCGGCCCTGCGGGCGCATCCTTATCTGAACGCCAGCCTCGACGAAAAAACCGCACAGATCCTGGTCAAGCGCTATTACAACATCGGCATCGCCGTCGACACCGCCGACGGCTTGATCGTCTTCGCGATCAAACAAGCCGACCGCAAAACGATTCTGGAGCTTGCCGTCGAGATCAGCGCGTTGGCGGAAAAGGCCAGGACGCGCAAGCTCGAACTGGCCGAGCTTAAAGGCAGCACCTTTACGATCACCAACTACGGCGTGATCGGCGCGTCCTATGGAACGCCGATTATCAACTACCCGGAAGTGGGCATCCTGGGAATCGGCAAAATTCAAGACCGCGCGGTGGTCAGGGACGGCCAGATTACGATCCGCAAAATCATGCCGCTCTCGCTCGCCTTCGATCATCGCGTGGTCGATGGCGTCGAAGCCGCGCGCTTTTTAAACGTCGTCATCCACCATCTGCAAAACCCGGAATGGATTGAGATCGACGGCGAGTGACCGGGAGGATTTGTTCCCGCCAAGCGGAGAGCGTTCGCAACGGACCGCCCACGGCCCCTTTCGTCGGCTTTGCCCAAGTTTTTCGCCGCATTGGTCGAGCAATTCTAAACCCGCCCGGTCGGCGTTTGAAACTTCGTGCCGGCGTGCTAGATTGGCGCTCGTAACTCGACATTCTCCGCGCCCCGCCCGCCAAGCCACCCTAGCTCAGTCGGTAGAGCAACTGATTCGTAATCAGTAGGTCGGCGGTTCGAATCCGCCGGGTGGCTCCA
>CAZILB010000234.1:0-2589 GCA_964539925.1 uncultured Syntrophobacter sp.
TCGACCCGAGCGATCCCCGGCGCATCTTCATCGCCATCTCCTCGGCGGGCGCGTTTCGCACCGAGGACGGCGGCAAAACCTGGCGGCCGATCAACCGTGGATTGCATTCGCTGTACATTCCCAACCCGACCGCCGAGGTCGGCCACTGTGTGCATCGCATGGCGCTCCACCCCTCGCGCCCCAACGTGCTGTTCATGCAGAAGCATTGGGACGTTATGCGCAGCGACGATAGCGGCGAGTCTTGGAAGGAAATCAGCGGCAACTTGCCCACCGATTTCGGATTCGTCATCGACGTGCACGCACACGAGCCGGAAACGATCTATGTGGTGCCGATCAAGAGCGACTCGGAGCACTTTCCGCCCGACGGCAGGCTGCGCGTGTATCGCAGCCGCAGCGGCGGCAACGAATGGGAGGCGCTGACCAAGGGCCTGCCGCAGAGTGACTGCTACGTGAACGTGCTGCGCGACGCCATGGCGGTTGATGCGCTCGACGAGTGCGGCATCTATTTCGGCACCACCGGCGGTCAGGTGTACGCATCGGCCGACGCGGGCGACAGCTGGGCGCCGATCGTGCGCGATCTGCCCGCCGTACTTTCCGTGGAGGTCCAAACGCTGCCATGATCCGGGTCACGTTACCACCGCATCTGCGCAAGCTCGCGCAAGTGGCCGGCGAGGTGCAGCTCGACGTGGCGGGTGAAGTCACGCAGCGCTCGGTGCTCGACGCGCTCGAAGCGCGCTATCCGATGCTGCGCGGCACGATCCGCGACCACGGCACGCTGCGGCGCCGCGCCTTCGTGCGCTTCTTTGCCTGCGGCGAGGATCTCTCCCACGAAGCGGCGGACGCACCGCTGCCCGACGCGGTCGCCACTGGTGCCGAGCCGTTTATGGTCGTGGGGGCGATCGCCGGCGGCTAGAGACGATTGCCTTGCTGCGTTTTCGAAGAGCCAACTGAAGCCAACAGCGATAGAGGGTTTATGCGATACGTAGATGGATTTGTCCTGCCCGTGCCGAAGAAGAACGTGGCGACCTACAAACGCATGGCGCAGAAAGCCGGCAAAGTCTGGCGCGACCACGGCGCGCTCGAATACATCGAGTGCATCGCCGACGACGTGAAGCGGGGCAAGCTCACGTCGTTCCCGCAGAGCGTCAAGCTCAAGCCAGGCGAAACGGTGGTGTTCGCCTACATCGTCTACAAGTCGCGCGCCCATCGCGACCGCGTCAACGCCAAGGTCATGAAGGACCCGCGCCTGGCGAACATGATGGACCCCAAGGCGATGCCGTTCGACGCCAAGCGCATGTTCTGGGGCGGATTCAAAACTTTCGTCGAGCTATGAACACGCCGCCCGCGTCGGATAAGAATCTTTCGGCGGTGAAGAACGCGGCGCGCCAAAGCCGCAACCAAAGAAAGAGAAACATTCACCGCAGACGCTGAGAGCGCCGAGGTCGGAGGATTTCGTAAAGAAAGGCTGTCTTTTCTCGGTGTCCTCCGCGTCTCCTGCGGTGAGGTTTCCGAGGGTTTGCACGTTTCGCGAAGGTTTCCAAGCACAGCAGTGCGAAGGACACAAAAGGTGGGAGGTGACCGGTGATGAACGTCGCGCTTTGGATCGTCCAAACGTTGCTCGCGGCGCTGTTTCTGTTCGCGGGCGGTATAAAACTGATTACGCCGATTGAGGAAATGTTGATGCAGATGCCGATACCGCTGCCGGGCTGGTTTTTACGTTTTATCGCCGTCGCCGAGGTGCTCGGCGGGCTTGGTCTGATTCTTCCCTGGCTTCTGCGGGTTCGGCCAGTGCTGACGCCGCTCGCGGCGGCCGGTCTGGTAATTATTATGTTTGGAGCGACCGTACTTACGCTGATGGCCGGCGATGTCGCGCCGGCGCTGTTGCCGCTGGTGACGGGAATCCTTTGCGTGTTCGTCGCCTATGGCCGCTGGGGGACGGCGTGGTAATCTCGAGCGGACTCGACAGTCCCGTTGGTGGGGCAATGGTGTTTTCTGTTTTGCCCCCGCACTAACTCTCCCCCGTTGAACGGAGGAGAATACAAGAGGGGGGATCTCGATCTGGTAAGATTCAGCCGAGAAACGGCTGCTTCAACCTCGGAGAGGAGAAAGGAAGAAAATGACGATCAAACCGATTCCCGAAGGCTACTACAGCGTCACGCCGTACTTGAGCCTCAAAGGGGCAGCTGAAGCCATCGAATTTTACAAACGCGCTTTCGGCGCGACCGAGTTGTTTCGTCTGGTGGCCCCGAGCGGCGAAATCGGGCACGCCGAAATCCAAATCGGCGATTCTCGAATCATGCTCGCCGATCCGTGCGATCAGGGTGGGTTCCGTGACCCTGGATCCCTGGGCGGCTCCTCCGTGGGCTTGCATCTGTACGTCCCGGACGTGGATGCGCTATTTGCGCAGGCCCTCAGCGCGGGTGCGAAAACGGTGCGACCGATTCAAGACCAGTTTTACGGCGACCGCACCGGGACGCTGGAAGATCCCTTCGGCCATGTCTGGTTTCTTGCCACTCACAAAGAGGACTTGAGCCCCGAGGAAATCAACAGACGCGCCGAGGCTCTTTTCAAGCAAAACAGCGCCGGATA
>CAZILB010000234.1:2689-4617 GCA_964539925.1 uncultured Syntrophobacter sp.
GCGCGGTTACGACGAGATCGCGGAGTAACGCGTAGCTTTATTGCTGATTGACTTCAACATAGCGCCTCCCTCGCAAAAGTCGCTAAAGGAGTCAAGCACGACCCGATTCCGGCCGAACTCGACGGCAATCCCGATTTTGCTACGGTTTGAACCCGACCACCAGATGGGCGCGGTGAGACTCGGGGAAATCTTCGCCTTCGCACTTGAGCGTGACGATATAGGTGCCCGCGGTCGGGATCGCTTCGGGCGCAATGATCGCCTTGACTTCATCCTTCGAGTCGAAACTTGTCGGCAGCGGCCGGCCGTTCAGCATCACCCGGTGGAACGGCCACATGCCGCCTTGGCCCCGAACCCTGAGCGTCGTCGGGCCGGAGCCCTCGATCAGAAACAGCGGCGATATCTGCAAATCCAGGGGCAAACTTTGGAACGAATAGAACGACGCGATCGGATTCTTATACCGGGTGAATTGGTGATCGATCACCTTGCCGTCCATCACGACCATTTTGACGTTTTGCGTCATCCAGATGTCGTCGAGCGGATCACCCTCGACGATGGCGAGGTCGGCGACTTTGCCGGGCTCGACGCTGCCGTAGTCTTTATCCTTCTTGAAAGTCCTGGCGACGTTCAGCGTGGCGGCCTGGATCGCCTTCAAGGGCGGCACGCCCGCTTCCACGTCCATCGCCAGCGCTTCATGCATCAACAGCGCCGCCATGCCGCGCGGCGGGTCGGAGCCTTCCTTAAGAATGCCGCCGGCCTGGACGAAGCGGCGGATGAACTCCTTGGCTTTATCGTAGCCGATCCTGGCTTGATCCAGTTGCGCGGGCGTGTAGCGTTTGAGCAGCTTTTCATAGGCATTGTCGGTGACGGTGCGGACCGCCGGAGGAAGGTCCGCGTCGGGGTTACTCAGTATCTGGCGCTCTCGTTCTCGGAAACGCTCGGCGTCGGCCGCGAGCGGGCGCAGCCATTTGGCGATGGTCGGCGTCCACGCGACGCCATGCTTGACCATCGCGTCGATCACCCTGTCGTAATTTTCGGTCTGATAATAAGCGCCGGCAAGCTCCTGGTCGATGACCCCGCCGAGGCGATCCTCGGCGAGCTTGCGGCGGGCGGGAGCGTAGGGAATGGAGCTGTAGCCCACCGACCAGATATGTTCGATGGCATCGACGCCGGCGTCGGCGTGGCCGACGACGTCCCAGCTATGGGCGGCCACGGCCATGCCCAACCGGTGAGCCTCGTCGACGGCGACTTTCACCAGATCGAGCGACAGGAATTCGTTGACTTTGAGAACTTCGCAGCCGAATTCTTTCTTGCGCTCGACCGCCCGGCGTATTTCATCCGCGGTGGTGACGATGATGTTGTCGCGCGCGGTGCGCGAGCCGAAGGCATCGTGTCCCGTGCTGACGCCGCCGATGGCCCGGCCGGACATCCAAATGCGCGGACCGCGAATTTTTCCGAGATCGGTCCCCTGTTTTTGCGCCAGCGTCCAGGGGCCGTCCTGGTAGATTTCGATATTGGCGCAGGTCGTAATGCCCAGATGGAGATAAAGCTCGCCGTGAAAATCTTCGAGGTGGCCGTGGCCGTCGATGAATCCCGGCAAGACGCTTTTGCCGGTGACGTCAATGACCTCGGCGCCGGCGGGAACGGCGACAGCGCCGCGCCTGCCGATCGCCTGAAATCTGCCTGATTGAATGACGATGACCGAGTCGTCGATCGGCGCCCGGCCGGTGCCGTCGATCAATTTTCCGCCTTGCATCACGAGTGTTTTTTCCGCCACGATTGTTGGTCCTCCCTCGTCTCGATCCGCAGGCGTAAGAACGCCGGATTTGTTTGCCTACGCCGCAGTCGGGTTGTGTGATGACGCCGCCGTCGTCGAAGTTACAAAATATTTGATGAACCGCTTCCATGTCAACGCGGCCCCGGCGATAATT
>CAZILB010000235.1:0-4529 GCA_964539925.1 uncultured Syntrophobacter sp.
GCCGAAGCGCCGATGCCGACGACGATCAGATTCGAGTCATCACTCGCCATGACTCACTCCAAGCCATGCGCAGCCCTCTATCCGGCGTTCTTTGCCCATGGCTCGCCCGTTTCCCTGTCCATCAAGCTCGCGTTTATCCCGGTTTTGCTCCCCCTGGTAATTCGATCTCAAAGGTGGTTCCCCGGCCGGGTTGGCTCCGGACTTTAATCTCGCCGCCGTGGTTCTTGACGATGCGCTCGCAGGTCGGCAGCCCCAAGCCCAGGCCGCGGGTTTTCTTGGCGGTGTAAAACGGCAGGAAAATCTTGTTCAGCTCGGCGGCGTCGATCCCTATACCGCTGTCGGTTACGGAAATGGTCAGCTTTTGGTCGGATGGATCGGCGATTCGCACCCCGACGCTCAGCGTGCCGCCGTCGGGCATGGCGTCGATGGCATTGAGGTACAGATTGACAAAAAGCTGAACGAGCTGCTGAACGTCGCCGTAAATGCGCGGCAGCCGCCGCTGAAAGTCCTTTACGACCCGGATCTTTTGCTTGTAGAGATGGACTTCGACCAGCTCGAGGCTGCGTTCGATCGCGCCCACAAGGTCCATCGGGCCTAATTCGGCGTTAGTCGGCCGGGCATAGTCCATCAGTTCCCGGACAATTTTCTTGCAGCGCTTGGCTTCCGCCTCGATGATCCTGAGAGAGTGGTAGTCGCAGTCCGAGGGCTCGGTGCCGGCAAGTATTTCGTCGACAAAGCCGATGATGATGCCCAGAGGGTTGTTGAACTCATGGGCCATCGACGCGGTCACTTGCCCGAGCGAAACCAGCCGCCCCGAAGCAATCAACTGCTGCTCCAATTCCTCGGCTTGATCTCGGAGTTTTTGCTCGTTCTCCCGCAATCCCGCCTCGGCGCGCTTGCGCGCGGTGATATCGTGGTTGGCTTCGACGATGATCGGCGGCCTATCCGGGTGGCGCCACAGGATCATGCGGCTCTCGACGATGATCTCTTGCCCATCCCTGGTGCGCTGCCGCAACTCGCCGTCCCAGCGGCCCTCGCGCCGCAAAGTCTCCTTTATCGTTTCGATGTCGAGCGGAAATTCGGTTCCGAGCATCTCCCACTTCACCTGCCCCAGCGCTTCTTCGGGCGCGAAGCCGTAAACGCGCGCGGCGCCGCGGGTCCAGCTCACGATGCGGCCGTCGAGCTCCCACTGAAAGATCGCATCATGGGTTTGCTCGAGAATTTCCGCCTGGCGGAGGGCGAGCTCGCGAATGCGAACGCGGTTGGCGATATCGAGATGGATACCGACCCAATCGGTCACCTTACCCGTGTCATTCTTGAGCGGCGCGCCGCGGGCGAGAATTGGATGCCAGCCGCCGTCGGCGCCTTTGACCCGGAATTCGCAATCCCAGGCGGCGCCGGAAAGGACGCACTCCTGCCACCGGGCGACCGTTGCAGCGGCATCGTCGGGATGAAGAGCCGCGATCCAGCCCTGGCCCAGACCTTGGGCCCGGCTCAAGCCCGTCAAGGCGAGAAAAGCCTCGCTCAGGTAGGTCTTATTGCCCTCGGCGTCGGCCGTCCAAATGCCGTAGGGGATGGCATCGCTGATGGCGCGATATATGGCGTCACGGTCCGGCCGGCCGGTTGCGCTGCTTGTTTGGTGAGTGACGGTGGCCACGGTCGAATTTGCTGAATTTTTGTCCGGCGCCTAAGTCAACTCGCGCACGATACCTTTCAAATTCTCCAGATCGAAAGGTTTGACCAGGTAAGCAGAGGCGCCATTTTGCATGCATTCGTTGTAGCTATCGCTGGTCGGGTAGCCGGTGACCATAATCACGCGGGTGGTCGGCGAGCGCCTGCGAATCTCGCCGAGCAGCGCAACGCCGTCAACCGGGTACATCCTGATGTCGACGATGGCCGCAGCGAAATTTCGCTGCGCCAGCAAATCGAGAGCCCGCTGGGCGCTGGACGCGGTGGCGACGACGTAGCCTTCGCGGCGCAAAACGCGTTCGAGCAGCAACCCGAGATTTTCTTCGTCATCGACGACAAGAATAGACTTTTCCGTTCTTCCCTCCGGGCTCATGTGATTCTCGTACGGATCGCCGGCAAATATATGAATACGCGGAAATCGGCGCAACCCCCCTGTATTCGCTCAACGCTCTTGATACGGCAGTACCGGGGCAGACATTCAATGACTCCGAGCGCGTGCCAATACCGGGCGATTAGAGGTGGCCGGTCTCTTGCTCCGGCGATATAAAATCGCGTCTTCCAAAAACCGGCCGGCCGGTTCGTTTGCAGATTTGTCGCCGGCGCCGCGGACCTGTCGCAGCCGCTCTTGAAACCAGGTTTGCTGCGGCCAGTCCCAGGCCTGCGCCGGCAATCGATCCCCGTCGTATAGGCCGTTGTTGACCCTGCTCTGGCGAAAGATCCATTCCCAGTGATTCATGATCGTCCCTCCCCAGGTTGTTGACCATCTTTCGAGTCGATCAACTCAGCTCCCGGTGGCTCTCCGCTTTCCCCACCCGCTTATGCCTGTAATAGACTGGCGTTGGCGATTTTTTTCCTTCCAGTGAAGCAGTCCGCGACGCATATATTCAGGATTGAGGTCCAAAGAGTCGCATACGTTGTCAAAAGAAAAAATCCAGTCGCTGCCCGCTTCAATGATCCAGCTTTCGGCCTCCGCAAAGAGCCTCCTTCCGCTGCGGTCCCGCGTCAGGAGATTGTCCTGGTAGCACTTTACCGCTTCTTCGAGAACCGCGAGCATGAGCCTTTGCTCCGGTTCGAGGACGGCCCTTTTGCGCAAACTCGCAAAATACTGCGCCGAGCGCACCCTATCGGGCTGAAAGATGAAGTCGGCTGTCTCATCGGCTAGGGTTTCGTAGGCGCTGTGGGTTTCGGATCGAGCGGGCGCCCAGCCAGTCATGTCAACCTCCTAACAGGGTGGCGGAAGGCACTTCGATTTCGAGTATTTCAGCGGCCTGCCACAGAACGGTCATGAAGCTCCAGCATTGGCGTTTTTGTCCAAAGCGTGACGATGCCGGCAAAGACTCCTCTCGGCAGAGCTAAAGCGCGGCGAACCATTGAGTTATCGAGTTGCGCTTATGCCGGTCGTACCGAGCGTTTGCGGCAGGGCCGATTACGCCGGCCGGGCGCGCGGCATTTGGGCCGCTAACGACGACAGCTCGGCCGGCATAACAAACGGATCATGCTGACGGTCCGCCGCCGCCGGCATCTCAGGCGCCCGGGTCAAGCCGTTTAGCCGAGATGCGTTGCCGGTCATTCTGAGCACCTCCATGATCCGGCACTCCGAACCCCAGTCGCTCCACAACACGTCACGCACCGGAAGGGTCACAAGCTTTGCAAAGGGACTGCGCGCCGCCGGTTCCAATATTTCTTTGGAGAAATTGATCGGCGGCAATTTTTCGTAGATATCCTCGGCGACCATCTGTTCATCGGGAGTTCCGATGGCGTTGTAGACGGCTTGGAACGCGTCGAAAAGTGCAGGCAAGAGGCAGCGCATGAGTTCCAACAAAGTGCCGGTCTTGGCCACCATGATCATCGTGTTCCACAACGCGCCGTCGCGAGCGAGTCTTTGGGCGGTGTGATAGTCGGGCTTCTCGACGAACGAGGAAATCTCGAAAACCCTATCGCCGCGACGTTTAGGGCTGCGCCGCGGAACAATATAGCCATACTCCGATTCATCCCGGTCGGGCTCGATACCGATCAGCGCCAACCGCGAAGGATCCCGCTTAACCCATCGGCCCGCAGCCTTGAGTGGTTTGACCAGCTCGTCTTCCTCAAGCACGAAGTGATCCGACGGTAAAATCGTAACCAGCGAGTTCGGGTGGCGTTTGACGATATGCATGAGGGCTAAAAGGATTCCCGGCGCGGTCTCTCGGTTTTGCGGCTGGACAATTACGGTTCCGGGGTGCCGATTGCCGATCTGCCGGCGCACGTCGGCAAAAACGAGGTGGCTTTTGTTGATAATTGTAAAAACGTTGCGGCGAGGGGCTATTTTTTCCGCTCGCGCAATCGTGTGTTCGAGCATGGAACGCCGCCCTATGAAGTTAACGTACTGTTTGGGCAGCAGATCGCGGCGCAGCAGGTGGATAAATGGACGGAGCCGCTTGCCTTCTCCGCCGGCGAGCACGAGCGCGCACGCCGCCGCATCGTCGCGGGCGGATTTCGCATCGCATTTCGGGCAACCTTCAATATCACGGTAACGATTGCTGAGTTGCATCGTCGCCCCCCGGTTGTGTGAAACGAATTTGCTGAGCGAAAAACTTGACTTTACCGCGTCATTTGCCGCCCAGTAAGCGCGTGTCCTGGCTATTTTTCAGTCCATATTGGAATCGCTCCACCTCCTACACAAGAAATGTGCCACGCCGCAGGATATTTTCCGTGCGCGATTAGTAAGGGGAATTTCGCTGTGCACGACACGCCAAAATTATGTGTAAGGATTTCTTATACAAATTGTCGGAAGAATCCTGACGGTCAAAGTTATTAAACTGGCGCCGACAAACCACACTCCAGGGGGCGGTACGGCCTAG
>CAZILB010000236.1:0-3225 GCA_964539925.1 uncultured Syntrophobacter sp.
TCGCTTTGTACGCGTCGATTGCCTTCTTGAGATCGTCGTACTCCTCGCACCGACCGAAAAACGGGCAGGATTTCTTTAACGCCGCGAGCTGTTTTTCCGCGTTTTCGGGCTGATTCAAATCCAGATAAAGTTCACCGAGATACTCGTGCGCGCTGCGGTGGTTGGGGTCGAGCTTGAGGGCGATCCGGTAGTGCTCCATCGATTTGTCGAAATCATCGACCTTCCGGTAGCTGTAACCGAGCATGTTGTGCGCGTCGGCATTCTTCGGTTCTTCCTGAACCGCCTTGGTCAAGTGTCCGACGGCAACCTTGAAATCCTTCGCCTGAATGGCCTTCCGACCAGCGGCGACGTTGGCGTTCTCCGTCGGCCCCTTGGGCTCCGGCAAATCGGCGAACGCCCGGCCCTGAACCAAGGCTAAACTCAGGACCAAAGCAACGATAGCCCACAGCGATTTCATACGCAGTCCTCCTCCTGCAATGATCGAATCCGCCGGATTTTACTCATCCGCGGGCCGCCAACGCAAGACGCCGAGTCTTCCTGTTGAATCAACGAAAGCCCCGAGAGGAACCTCCAGCTCATTCACACCCGCGCACTCAAGCGTGGCTCCGAGGAAATTCACACCCCCGGCAAATCGGTTCGGACCAATAGAAGGATCCCCTATTTCTTTCGTAGCTCCGCTTGAACCTCGCGCAGCAGCGACAGATCGACGAGGCGATCGTGAGGCATGTCTCCGGTAATGCCGGACTCTTCTTTGATCTTGTCGATGATCGACTTTAGTACCGGCTCCTCGATGTCGCCGTCGGCGTTTACAATCTGCGTAAGGATCTTAAATGTGTCCGCGGCGATCCTCGGCTCCAGGCCGAAATCTTTTTGCAGGTACGGGATCACCTGCGCCTCATTTTTCACCAGACTCTCCATGCTCCGAAGCGTGGCGCGGATCACCGCTTTCACCTGCTCGCGGCGATCCTTAAGGTGCGCGACCCGTGTCACCAGACCGCCCTGGAGATCGCGCACGTCGAAAGTATTGCCCAGATCGCCATAGCCCGCCAGCGTCGCCATCGATGTGTAGGGCGGCGTGAGGATCGCCGCGTCCACCGCTTTGCCCAACAAGGCGGTGTAACTGTTGCCGGTTGTATTCGTTGAAATGTAGGTGACTTTGTCGTTGCCGAGCCGCTTCATCACGATGATGGCCGCAAAGTGGGCCAGCGATCCGATGCCGCTCACGGCGACATTGCGAAGCCGGGCCGGCGTCATGCCCGGCTGGCCGATCAGACTGAAGCTCAGGCGCGTCTGGATAAAAGTGACCGTGCGCAGCGGCACACCTTTCATCGCCGCCCGGATCGACAGCCCGCCGGCAGCCGTATAATCGAGGTCGCCCGCGACCAGCGCGGTGACGCCCAACGGCGGACGCATGACGATGATCTCAAGATCGATCCCCTCTCTCGCGAAAAACCCCTGCGCCTTGCCGAAGTAGTAAGGCAGGAACGTCAGCGACTTGGCCGGCACCGTGAGCCGCACGCGCTCCAAGGGCTTTTTGGCATCTTGCTGAGCCTGGAGAGAAGAGTCTGACCAACCGAGGAGAACCCCTAGCAGCGCAATTCCTGAGACGATGAGTTTGAATCCCATCCTTGGCCTCCGACTTTGGCAAGATCGTCCGATCTCTGCGATCTCTATGCCTCTGTGGTTAAATTCCCTTGTTCGTCCTTCTGCGTCCATTGCGTTCTTTTAGGTCCGCCCTAACTTTGTTTTCTTTGCGGTCAATTGTCCTGATTCCTCTTCCCCGCCAGGTTCGCGCCGAATTTTTCCTTGACCTTTTCCTTCAGCTCCGCGCTGGCGCCAGAAATCTTCGGAAACTCGTTCATCCATTCGTAGGGCCGGCAGGCGTCGATGATGCCGCGCGATTGGAAACCGCGCTCGCTCGGCGGAATGATCGGATCGATGGGGTTGCTCCAGCAGCGCCTGAGGATATCGATGTCCTTGGCCGGATCGGTGCGCGTGCACAGCGCCCAGAGCAACTCGTTACTGTCCCAGATATCGATATCTTCGTCGACCACGACGACGTAACGCGTCAGCAAGGCCGCGGCGCGGCATTGCGACGCGATCAGCGCCGCCTGGCGCGCGTGGCCCGGATAGCGCTGCTTGATCGCTACGACCACCAGCAAGCGGGTTTGATAGTAAGCCACGCCGCGTATGTCCGGCACGCCGGCCCTCTCAAGGTAGTTCCAAATATAAGCAGCACGGATCAGATTGTTTTCCGCCCCCGGCGCCGGACGAAACGGCGGCGCCCCGGTGATGATCGGATCGTTTCGATACATGAGCCGCTTGACTTTGAGCATGGGCTCGGAGCGCAACCCGCCGGCATAGTAGCCTGTGAACTCGCCGAAGGGCCCCTCGGGGATTTTCGTTCCCGGTATCACCTCGCCTTCGACGGCTACTTCCGAGTAAGCGGGAATCGGCAGCTTGGTGTGCTCGCCCAAAACGACTTCGAACGGTTCGCCGCGCACACCGCCGGCGTAATCGTATTCCGATTGTCCCGCGGGGATTTCCATCTGGCCGAAGAACCAGAGCAGCGGGTCGGGTCCGAAACTGATCGCCACCGGAAACGGTTTTCCTCGGTCGAAATATTTTTGCCGGTGAATGTTTCCGTGGTGGCCCGGGGAAATATAAAGTGCCAGCGTGTCGCGGTCGTGGACCATAACGCGGTAGCAGCCAAGGTTAATCCAGCCTTCGTCGAGATCCCGGCTGATGGTGATATCGAGAGAGCCGAGATAGCGCCCGCCGTCGCCCTCGTGCCAGTGCGGCGCCGGCAATGACAAAAGATCGATATCGTTGCCCTCGAAAACATTTTCCATGAGCGGCCCGGACTTCACTTCGACCGGTGGGATGAGCTTTGGGTTATCCAGGCGTTTTTTCCAGGCGTCGATGAATTGATCCCGGGTGTAATCGAGCGGCAAGTGGTTGGTCAGGCACTGGCGTTTAAGCGTCGGGTTATGCACGCCGGTCAGGACCCGCCGGCCCGCCGGGTAATCCTTGATCTTGTCGAAGAGCACGGCCGGCGGCGTATCCGATTGCGCGGCCACTTCCGCCACCGCGCCGATCTCTTGATTCCAATCCGCTCCTTCGACGATTCGAAGCTCGCCGAACGAATCGACGCCTTCCAACCACCCGCGTAAATCGCGATAATGCATGATCGCTCCTCCGGTCCGAGGCGATATTAGAACGGAT
>CAZILB010000236.1:3325-4496 GCA_964539925.1 uncultured Syntrophobacter sp.
CGGCCCGGCCGATCAACTGGAGCTACCGCCGCCCTTCCATACTCCATCCGTGCGCAAGCCTTCCAAAGTTATCGGCTGGCCCCAGGGGCGAATGCCTACCCCTGCGCCCGGTTTCGAAGTCAGCTTGTTTGCGGAGAATTTAAATAATCCGCGGGAGGCTTACGTGCTGCCAAACGGCGACGTTTTAATCGTCGAAGCGGCGCGCGAATGGCCCGATCGTCCGCAGAGATCTCCCAACCGCATCACCCTATTCCGCGACACCAACAAAGACGGCAAGTACGACCTGCGCCGGCTTTTGCTGACCGGCCTCAACATGCCGCATGGCATGTTGCTCCTTGGCAACTGGTTTTACGTCGGCAACACCGACGCCGTCGTGCGTTATCCCTACAAAACCGGACAGACAAGAATCGAAGGCAAGGGCCAAAAGATTTTGGATCTGCCGACCGGCGGCCACTTTACGAGAAATTTAGTCGCCGATCCGTCCGGCAAGAAGATCTACGTGGCCGTAGGCTCGGCGACCAATGTCGATGAGCAGCGCATCGACGAGAAAGACCCGCGCCGGGCGGCGATTTTGGAAATCAACCCCGACGGCAGCGGCATGCGCGTTTTTGCCAGCGGACTGCGCAATCCGGTGGGGATGGATTGGGAACCGCAATCGAAGACCCTGTGGACCGTGGTCAACGAACGCGATCTCATGGGCGATGATCTGGTGCCGGATTTTCTTACCAGCGTGAAGCAAGGCGCTTTCTACGGCTGGCCCTATTCTTACTTCGGCCGGCACGAGGACCCGCGCAAAAAGGGCGAGCGGCCCGACCTTGTGGCCAGAGCCATTGCGCCCGACTATGCCCTGGGCTCCCACACCGCGGCCCTCGGCCTGGCATTCTACACGGGCAAATCCTTTCCCGAGCGCTACCACGGCGGCGCGTTCATCGGCATGCGCGGCTCATGGAACCGTTCTACGATGGTGGGCTACAAAATCGCTTTCGTGCCTTTCAAGAACGCCAAGCCGGCGGGGCCCTTGGAAGATATTCTCACCGGCTTCATCGCTAGCGAAGCTAATTTCGAAGCCTACGGGCGCCCCGTCGGGGTCAAAGTCCTGCCGGACGGCTCCTTGGTCGTCGCCGACGACGGCGGCGGCAAAGCATGGCGCGTCGCCGCAAAGAAATAAAAA
>CAZILB010000237.1:0-4420 GCA_964539925.1 uncultured Syntrophobacter sp.
AAATGGAATATCAAACCATCAGCTATGAGGTAAAAGATCAGATTGCGTTGGTCACGTTCAACCGGCCGGAGTCGATGAACGCGATGAACCGGCAGATGACCCGGGAGTTGATCGAAGCCTGCGCAAGGATCGAGGACGACCCGGCCATCCGCGTGGCGATATTTACCGGCGCGGGCGACAGGGCGTTTTCCGCGGGCATGGATTTGAAGGAGCGCGCCGAAACCTCATTTTCGCCCATCGAGCGGCGCGCGCGGAAATTGTCGGCGGCGATTCACACTCAGGCGCGCGCCGTCGCCGCGATCACCAAACCGACCATCGCGGCGATCCGCGGCTACTGCGTCGGCGGCGGCTTGGAATTTGCCCTGGCCTGCGACATGCGCGTGGCGGCGGAAGACGCGAAGCTCGGCTTGGCCGAAGTCAAGCGGGGTTTGATTCCCGGCGCCGGCGGCACGCAAAGGCTGGCCCGCGCGGTGGGCGTGGCCAAGGCGCTGGAGATTTGCCTGACCGGCGACAACGTCGCGGGCGCGGAGGCCAGGAGCCTGGGACTGGTCAATATCGCTGTGCCGGCCGGTGAGGTCATGCAGGCGGCCGAAGATCTGGCCAGGCGGGTTCTCAAAGGCGCGCCGCTGTCGATCATGTTCATTAAAGAAGCGATCAAAAAGGGCGTCGAGCTGTCGCTGGATGAAGGGTTTCGCCTTGAGTCGGATCTATCCGCATTGGTCGCTACCACAGCAGATAGCAAAGAGGGTCCGAGAGCGTTCGCCGAAAAGCGCGCGCCGGTGTGGAAAGGACAATAGCCGAAGTTCAAAATGTTCAAGCCGTTCCAATCGGTCAAAACGTCAGAAATGCAAGGCGATCGAAGGAATTTAAACGGCTTGAACGTATTGAACGACTTGAACGAGTCACTTCACAGGAATGCCTATGGACAATCAAAAGGTACTTTACGAAGTCAAAGATAAGATCGCGTGGATCACCCTCAACCGGCCGGAGTCGCTGAACGCGGTGAACCGCGAGATGGTAAAATCGATCGTCGACTATTGCCGGCAGGCGGAGGAAGATCGAAATGTCCAGGTTGTGATTTTCAAGGCCAACGGCGAGCGGGCGTTTTCAGTGGGCGGCGACATCAAGGATCGGGCCCGGACCAACGCCGCGGCGCCCGCGGAAGAGCCGGAGTCTCCTTTGGTTCTGCGCCAGGCCAGGTTTTCGGCAATGCCCGGCACACCGGCTCCCGCGATCGCGGCGGTCAACAAAATCACTATGGCGCTGGTTCACGGGTACGTGGTCGGCACCGGCCTGTTGATGAGCCTGGCCTGCGATATACGCATCGCCGCACAAGGAGCGCGGCTCGGCTTGAGCGAGATACGCCTCGGTTTCATGCCCGGGTCCGGCGGCACGCAGCGCATGGCACGGCTTGTGGGAATCCCTAAGGCTTTGGAAATCTGTCTTTCGGGCGAGCTTTATGACGCGGCGGAATGCCATCGCATCGGCCTGGTGAATCAGGCGGTTCCTTATGAGCAACTGATTCCCGCCGGTGAGAAGATGGCGCAGTCCTTTCTCAAAGGCGCGCCGCTGGCGCTGCGTTACATTAAGGAGGCAATTTATAAAGGCAGCGAGTTGACGCTGGAGCAGGGGCTGCGTTACGAATCGGATCTACAAAGCATGTTGCTGCAGACCGAGGACGCCAAAGAAGGTCCACGCGCGTTCGTCGAGAAACGGCCGGCGACTTGGAAAGGGAAGTAGGTTTGGTTCAAGGTTCAACGGTTCAAAGTTCAACGTCAGAGTTTCCTGCTCAAGGTGGGAAGCTGTTCCTGTTTCCAACCTTGAACCTTGAACTGTTGAACCTTTGAACCCGTTTGCGAATAGGCCAATGATCGGACGCCTGAGACGACTGGTTGCGAACTGACCGTGGGCGCGAACCTACCAATGCTGATGCATGACGGGCTCAGGCGGAACGCGCACAAGTTCCCGCTCAAGGTCGCGGCCAAGGACAAGTTTCGCTCCACGACCTACGCCGAGCTTAATGCGCGGGTGAACCAACTGGCCAACGGACTGCTGGCCCTGGGAGCGCGCAAAGGCGACGGCGTCGCTTTCTCGGTGGGGAATCGCATCGAGCACCTGGAGCTGATTTTCGCGACGGCGAAAATCGGCGCACTGGCGATTCCTTTCGACGTTAAATGGAAGGCTCTCGAGCTCGCCTCGGTGAGCGCGGCACTCGAGCCGCGCTACTTTGTTGTGCAAGAAGATTGTGCCGGGGAGTTTGACAGGGCCAAGGAACTCCGGGATCTCGGATTTCTCACTGCCGTCAAGCTTTTCTCGGATCGGAGTTATGGCGGGCTGCTCGAAAACCAAAGCTCGGAGGAGCCGGCCGTTCACGTCGAAGAAGACGACCCGTTCGCCGTTTTGCTCACGTCGGGAACCACCGGCTTTCCCAAGGGATGCCTGGCGACGCACCGGACCTTTGTCTTTCACTGCATCAATAACGCCATCGAAAAGGGTCTCGGCGCCCATGATAAAGCGATCTTGTCGTCGCCCATCTACTTCAATGCAGGTCGGTCCTTTACTCTGGGGATTATCTATTTCGGCGGCACCATGATCCTGCATGAGCGCTTCGACGCCGAAGAAGTCCTTAAAGCCATCGAGCGCGAAAAAGTAACTTATGTCGGCGCGGTGCCGACCATGTGCGAGCGTATGCTGCATGTGTTGGAGGGCGGCAAGTACGACACCCGCTCGCTGCGCTGCCTGGCGATCACCGGCGGCAAGGTGCATCCGGCCGTGCTGGAAGCGTTGAAGGAGAAACTCACGCCGAATATCTACCGCACCTATGCGTCGACGGATTGCGGGCAGATGGCCATTTCCAAACCGGCGGACATGGAGGCCAAGCCTGATGCCGCGGGCCGGCCGGTCTGGTGCGTCGATCTGCGCATCGTCGGCGGCGACAATCGAGCGGTGAAGGTCGGCGAAATCGGCGAAATCATCTGCCAGAGCCCGCTCGCCACCCACGGTTATTATAAAAATCCCGAAGCGACCAACGCCTCGTTTCACGACGGCTGGTTCTACACCGGCGACCTGGGTTATTTCGACGAGGCGGGTTTTCTCTACGTGGTCGGACGCAAAAAAGACATGGTGAAGAGCGGCGGCATCAGCATCTATCCACTGGAAATTGAAAGCGTTATCTATAGCCACCCGGCGATTCTGGAGGCTGCCGTTATCGGCGTGCCCGATCCAGACTGGGGCGAAGCGGTCAAGGCCGTGGTCGTTTTAAAAACGGAATCGCCGGTCAGCGCCGCTGAGCTCATCGCCTTCTGCAAAGCGCGGCTGTCTCCCTATAAAGTCCCCAAGTCGGTGGAGATCCGCCCGTCGCTGCCCCACACGGAGATCGGCAAAGTGAACAAGGTCAAATTGAGAGAAATGATTTTGGCGGAGACGGAAGCGAGGGGATAGAAGATGGCTGGATTGCGGCTGGAATCGTTTCGAGGAGCGCAACGGCTGCGCTATCGTCTCCCGACCATGGGCGTCGGTCGGAAAGCGGATAGCCGAAGGTTGCAAACTCAGCGACTGGAGATCAAGCCTAAGAACAGGAAGGGCGATTCGAATCATGGATTGGCAACCGAGGCGGCGATATTTCGAGCATGACGGGTTGAAACTGCATTACTGGGAGTGGGGCGATCCGACGGAGCAGACTTACATTTTTGTCCACGGGGTGCGCGACCAAGGACGCAGCTGGGAGCCCTTTCTTGAGGAACTGATCGGGCGCGGGGTGGCGATCAAACATGCCGTGGCGCTGGATCTGCGCGGCCACGGCGACAGCGATTGGCCGAGTTCGAGCCGCGGCTACCAGCATGAGGATTTTCTCACCGACCTGGCCGGTTTGGTTAAACACTTGGAGAAAGAACCGCTGACGATCATCGGCCATTCGCTTGGCGGCAGCATGTGCCTGCTTTATGCCGGCGCGTTTCCGGAAAAGGTAAAGCGAATGGTGCTGCTCGAGTCCCTCGGCCCCTTCGCCCGCGCCGACGACGAAGTCCCCGATATTCTCGCCGAACGGTTGAAGGGGAGGGACTACGTGGAGATCCCGTTCCCGCACGAGACGCTGGAATCGGCCGCCAAGTCGCTGCAAAAGACTTTTCCGCTGATTCCGGACGCCGCGGCCTTGCAGATGGCCCGTCACGGCACCCGCTTCAAGGGCGGGCGCTATCGTTGGAAGTATGATCCTCTGCTGCGTTACCGCACGACCACCGCCATGTCCGAGGGGCAGATCGAAGCTTTTATTCGCCGGCTCCGGTGTCCGATTCTTTTCGTCTACGGCACCGAGAGCGATTTCATGAAATCCGTGCGCGGACCGCGGGTGAAGCTCTTCCCCAACGCCAAGATCGTACCTGTGGAGGGCGCCGGCCACCACATCCCGCATGAAAAGCCGAAG
>CAZILB010000238.1:0-4411 GCA_964539925.1 uncultured Syntrophobacter sp.
TGATCGGCGCCTTCGTACTGGCGCGCTGGTTCAAAAAGAATTGCCCGCAGCAGTCCATGATCGGCATAGTCTTGCCCGCCACGGTGGCGGGTTCGCTTGTCAATATAGCAACCCTGTTAGCCGCGAAGATTCCGGTCAACCTTAATTTTACCGCGGGCGCAGAATTTATGACCTCGGCCGCCGCCCAATGCCGGATCAAGACGATCATTACATCCCGCCTGTTCTTATCGAAGGCCAATCTCGAGCCGATCGAGGGCATGGTTTTCCTCGAAGACATTCGAAAGACCTTCGGGGTCGGAGATAAACTCTCGGCCCTGCTAAAAGCACTGCTGCCCGCCGGATGGCTCAGCAGACGCTTGGAGAAAACTCAAAAAGCCGAAGACCTCGCCACCGTGATCTTTTCCAGCGGCAGCACCGGCGCGCCGAAAGGCGTGATGCTGTCGCACCGAAACATCATCGCCAATGTCGACGCCATCTCTCAGGTCATTCAGTTTAACCGCGACGACCGGATCATGGGCGTGCTACCGCTATTTCATTCCTTCGGTTTCACGGGCACGCTCTGGCTGCCCGCTTTGGTTGGCTTCGGCGCGTTGTATCACCCCAATCCCACCGACGCCAAAGCCATCGGCGAAACGATTCAAAAATATCGCGGCACGCTGTTGATCAGCACACCGACGTTTTATGCGGGCTACCTCAGGCGCTGTACCCAAGAGGAATTCGCCTCCCTCCGTTACGTCATCGCCGGCGCCGAGAAACTGCGCGCGCCCATCGCCAAAGCCTATCAGGAAAAATACGGCCTCACGATCCTCGAAGGTTACGGCTGCACCGAGCTGGCGCCGGTGGTATCGGTCAATCTTCCCGACGTGGCGCACGACAGAGAGAACCAGATCGGCCACAAACCGGGCACCGTCGGCCATCCCATACCCGGCGTGATCGTGAAGGTCATCGACCCGGAAAGCGAAAAACCGCTTTCCCTCGACGAGGCCGGTTTGCTGCTCGTCAAGGGGCCGAATGTCATGCTCGGTTATCTTAACCAGCCGGAGCTTACCGCCCAGGCCATGCGCGACGGCTGGTATGTCACCGGCGATATCGCCGCCGTCGACGAAGACGGTTTTATTCTAATCACCGATCGGATCTCGCGCTTTAGCAAGATCGGCGGCGAGATGGTGCCGCATATTAAGATTGAAGAGGTGATCAATGAAATCCTCGGCAGCGCGGCGTCGGCGGTCACGGCGCTTCCCGACGAACAGCGAGGCGAAAGGCTGGTCGCCTTTTACGTCGGCAACGGCATAACCAAGGAAGAGATCTGGAACAAGCTGAATCAGACCGACCTGCCGAAGCTCTGGATCCCCAAGCGCAACGATCTCCATCCAATCGACTCCCTTCCCGTGCTCGGCTCCGGCAAAGTCGACTTGAAGAAAATCAAAGCGCTGGCGCAGGAGCGCGAGGCGCGTTAGGCCCGGGGCATGATCGCGCGGGTTGTCATCGTCGGGTCCTACGCTCTCGATGGCTTGGCCGCCGTGTATGACGGGTTCCGATTGGCCATCGGCCGCGACATCCGCGACTGCGGCACCGGCACGGCCGGGGCAACCGAGACTCATGACCTTTGCTTCACCGGGAGAGAAAAATGAAATCGACGGCCAGCGTGACCTATGAGGTGGCGAGCGCGCAATGGCAATTCGACGCTATCCATCGATTAAATTACCGGACCTTCGTCGACGAAATTCCCCAGCATCGGGGAAACCCAGACAAAGTCCTCGTGGACAAGTTTCACCGGGAGAACACATACATCGTCGCGCTGCGTGGCGGGCGCCTCGTGGGCATGATCGCCGTGCGCGCCAAGCGGCCCTTTTCACTCGACCAAAAGCTCCAGAAGCTCGACGCCTACTTGCCTCCGAGCCGCTCTCCGTGCGAAATCCGCCTGCTCGCCGTGGACCCGAAGGAACGTTCGGGCATGGTCTTTTACGGCCTGATTTGCGCACTCTCCCGGCATTGCCGCGCAAAGGGCTATGATCTTGCCGTCATCTCCGGCACAGTGCGACAACTTAAACTTTATCGACACCTGGGCTTTGTCCCTTTCGGCCATTTAGTCGGCGCCGGCGAGGTGAAGTTTCAGCCCATGTACGTCACCGCGGAAACGATGGAATCCAGGCTCCAACGCAAGTCCCGTGGCGCCCGCAAAGCGATCGCCGGCAGATCGCCGGTGAATTATTTGCCGGGGCCGGTCGCCGTCCATCGCGCCGTTCGCCGGCGCTTGAGCGAAACGCCGGTGTCGCATCGTGCGGACTCTTTCGTCGCGGATTTCAAAGCGACGCAACAGCTCTTGAACCATCTGGTCGGCGCGAAACATGTGGAGATCTTGATGGGCTCGGGAACCCTGGGCAACGACGCCATCGCGGCGCAACTCTCGCTCTTGTCTGCGCCGGGGCTGATTCTCAGCAACGGCGAGTTCGGCGAGCGGCTCGTTGACCACGCGCGCCGCTTTGGATTGACGTTTGAGGTTCTCAGGGCCGACTGGGGCGACATTTTCAGTCCCGATGCGCTTACCGACACCATCAAGCGCGCGCCCGCCATTCGCTGGCTTTGGGCGGTGCACTGTGAAACTTCGACGGGCGTGCTGAACGATCTCGAGAGGCTGAAGGAAACTTGCGCGGAAAATCATTTGCTCTTGAATATGGATTGCATCAGCTCCATTGGCGCCGTCCCCGTCAATCTGGCCGGGGTTTATCTCGCCTCGGCCGTCAGCGGCAAAGGCCTGGGTGCGTTTCCGGGGCTATCGATGATTTTTCACGAGCCGGAGCTCGCGCCCGCGCCAAACCGTCTGCCGCGATACTTGGATCTCGGCTACTACGCCGTGCATGATGGAATTCCTTTTACATTCTCTTCCAACCTGCTCTACGCCCTGCGCGCGGCTCTTGAGCGTTTCGAGGCGCGAGATCGGGCCAGGGTTACGAGGCTTGCCGCTTGGCTCCGGGCGGAGCTCCGGGGCATGGGGCTGCGGATCGTCGGCGAGGAGAAATTTCTTTCTCCGGCTGTCACAACCGTCGCCTTGCCCGCGAACGTGTTTTCAAAGGAGATCGGCAAGAAGCTCGAGGAGGCGGGCTACCTTTTGAGCTACATGAGCGGATATCTCGTCGAACGCAACTGGCTGCAGGTTTGTCTCATGGGCGAAGTTTCCCAGCCGCAGGTGCGATCCCTGCTGGAAAAGTGGCGCCGCTTGATCGCTGCGCCGCCGTTGCCTGATGAGCCTTCCCCCACCACGCTCGCGCACGCGAGCTGACGCCCAATCGCATGAAAGCGAGCGTCGCATCCAGTGCCGCCGGCGGCGCAGGGAATTGCACAGCCGCACCCGCCGTGCTAGAAAATTCCTACTTTTGGAGGTGGGAATGGATTTTCAGCAGTTGGCCGACAAAGCGCTTCAAGGAATTCTACCGCAACGCAACGAGCTGAAGGCGGTTCTCGACGCGACCGAGGAGCAGTTGCCTGAGCTTTTGAGCGCGGCCTTCAAAGTGCGCCATCATTACTACGGCAAACGCGTGCAAATTCACGTTTTGCAGAATGCCAAGAGCGGTCTCTGCCCCGAAGACTGCCACTATTGCTCGCAATCATCCGTCTCCGAAGCACCCATCGACCGCTATCCGTTCATCTCCAAGGAGAAGCTTATCGAAGGCGCGAGAGCGGCCAAGGCCGCCGGCGCCGTCCGATACTGCATCGTCAACAGCGGCCGCGGCCCGACCAACAAAGAGATCGACGAAATCGCCGAAGCCGTGCGCGAGATCCGCAAGGAAACCGGCATGAACGTTTGCTGCTCCCTCGGCTTGATGAATCAGGACAAAACTCAGAAGCTAAAAGAAGCCGGCGTCGGCCGGGTCAATCACAACTTGAATACCAGCCGCGCCCATCATCCGGAGATTGTCACCACGCACACCTACGACGACCGCGTCGCCACGATCGAAAATGTCAAGCATGCCGGTATCGGCACCTGCTCCGGCGGCATCATCGGCATGGGCGAGAGCGACGACGATATCATCGACCTGGCGCTTACGCTCCGAGCGATGGACATCGACTCTATCCCGGTAAATTTTCTCAATTCGATCCCGGCAACGCCTTTTGAAAGCAAACGAGATCTCACGCCGCAGCGCTGTTTGAAGACCCTCTGCCTGTTCCGCTTCGTCAATCCGAACAAAGAGATCCGCGTCGCCGGTGGCAGGGAGGTTAATTTGCGATCTCTCCAACCGCTGAGCCTCTATCCGGCGAATTCTATCTTCGTCAATGGCTACCTGACAACGCCCGGCCAGGAAGCCTCCGACGCCCATCAAATGATCCGCGATCTCGGTTTCGAACTCGACTCCCCCGCGGCGATTTGATTCGCGAATACTACTTTCACCACGAAGTCGCGAAGGACACGAAG
>CAZILB010000239.1:0-4330 GCA_964539925.1 uncultured Syntrophobacter sp.
CCTTATAGGATTCGGTGAAACCACAGCAGCGATAGCAACGCCGAGACCAGCACGAACATGGCCGCGCCGGCGGCAAACAGAGAGCTGATTTCCATATCTTCTTTCTCGAACACGAGCCGCGAGTTTAGGGAGTCGTAAACTTTTCTCAAGTCTGCGGCCGAGCCGGCGTAGAAATACTGCCCGCGGGTCAGGTTGGCGATCGCTTTTAGCGTATCCTCATCGAGACGTACGCGCATGGACCAGCCGCCGAAACCGATGGTCTCTCCGTCCCTCGTGCCAAAGCCGACCGTGAAGACACGCACACCGCGGTCGGCCGCCATGCGAGCCGCCTCCAGAGAATCGGGGCCCGTGGTCCTCTGACCGTCGGTAAGCAAAATGATCGCGGCGGATGAATAAGAACCGGGCGGCATCGGCTTGAACTCCGGCTTGTCGGTATTGCCGGCCTGATCGAGGGGCACCCCTCGGCCGCTGTAACGACCGTACATCAGCGCGCCGACATCAATGCCTTCTTCCGGGAATAGGGTCGCCAATGAGACGATAATGCCGCTGCCGATCGCCGTTCCGCGTTGCAGGTGAAAACGATCGATGGCGGCGACGATATCCTCGCGATTTCGCGTCGGCGGTTGGACAACCGCCGCCGTGCCGGCGAAAGACACGACGCCGATGCGGACGTTGGCGGGCTGATCGGCGACAAAGCCCTTTGCGGCGGCCTGCGCCGCGGCGAGGCGATTGGGGTGCACATCCGTGGCTCGCATGCTGCCGGAGACATCCATGGCCAGGATGATCGTTTGGTGCTGGGACGGCAACGTGACCACGGCCGCAGGACGAGCGATGGCGAAGAGCAGTGCGGACAGCCCGATCAACAAAAGCAGCGGCGGGATGTGACGGCGAATTTTTTGACCGGCACCGAGCGCCTCTTTCACCATGCTCAAGCTGGCGTATCTGAGCGCGCTGTCCCGTTTGCGGCGCAAAATATAAAAATAGGCTGCGACCAGTGCCGGCACAATCAGCAAGAACCACAGCATTTCAGGCCATAGAAATTTCATGGCTCCCTCTCAGGTGCTTCGGCAGGCCTCCGCCAGCGGCCAGTTGGCTGCGGCGCTTGCGCAGGTCGGCAAAGCGCAGGATGGCATCGACGAGGTCGTCGTTGGTACTCAACTCCAGAGCGTCCACGCCGGCCTGTTGAAGAGACGAACGGAGATCGTTCTCGCGCCGCTCGGCCAACGCCGCAAACCGTTTGCGAAACCGTCGATCGTGGGTATCGACGAACAATTGCTCTCCGGTTTCGGCGTCGCGCATCACCAGCAGCCCGAGGTCGGGCAGTTCCATTTCCAAAGGATCGTAAAGTCGAACGGCAACGATCTCGTGGCGCCGGGCAAGGTAGGCCATTGGCTTGACCCATCCCGGCGCGCTGATGAAGTCGGAGACGACAAAAACGAGCGAGCGTCTTGGCATGACCCGCAGGGCGGTTTCAAAGAATTCACAGAGGTTCGTCCCTCTCGAGCGCTCCGGCTGGGAGCGGAAAAGTATCCTGTGGAGGATGTGGAGCACTTGACACCTGCCGCTTCGCGCCGGAATCACGGTATCGACGCGGTCGCCGTAGAACATCGCTCCGACGCGGTTGCCGTGGCGGGTCAAAAGCCGCGCCAGCACGGCAACGAACTCCGTCGCGACCGACTGCTTCTTCACCCGCGAGCCGAAATCCACCGAGGGGCTCAGATCGAGCAGAAACCACGCGGTCACTTCGCGATCTTCATTATACACCCTGACATAGGGCGTCTGCTGTCGTGCCGTCACATTCCAGTCGATGTAACGAACATCGTCGTGATATTGATATTCGCGCAAATCGGCAAGGTCCAGTCCAAAACCGCGAAACAGCGTACGGTAATCGCCGTAGAGCAGTCCGTCCAGGCGGCGGATCACCGTCCATTCCAAACGGCGCAGTACGTTCTCGGCTCTGGACGCATGCTCGGGCTGCTGGAAAAAACTCATCACCTCCGCTCCCATGGGACGAATTGGAGTACCGGGTTAGGCGGTGAAAAACCAAGACTCCGGCACTCCATTACTCCATCTCTCCAATCCTAAATCGTTGCGACTCTGACATGGGCATCCAGCGGCCTGTCGGGCGCCGCAATCTGCTGCATGAATCTTTTAATCAGCTGATCCGCGGAGATTCCCTCGGCGAGGGCCTCGTAGGTCAGCACCAGCCGGTGCCGAAAAACGTCGGGCACCAGGTCCATCACGTCTTCGGGCAAGACATAGGAGCGTCCCCGCAGGAATGCCAGCGCCCGCCCTCCCTCGATAAGATTGATCGACGCGCGCGGGCTCGCCCCAAACGACAGGTACTTTGCCAGCTCGGCGAGACCATAGCGCCCCGGCTCCCGTGTCGCGGCGGCGAGCCGCACGGCGTACTGCTTGAGCGCCGGATCGACGTAACCGTTGCGGCACTCCCTCTGAAGCGCGCTCAGTTGCTCGGTGGTAGCCATGGGGATGACTTCGTTCGGCATTCCCGTGACCCGGTCGACGATCACAAACTCTTCTTCCTCGCTGGGATAGCCGACGAGCACCTTCATCATGAAACGGTCCACTTGCGCCTCGGGCAGCGGATAGGTTCCTTCCGTTTCAATGGGATTTTGCGTGGCCATGACCAGAAATGGTTCGTGGACCCGGTAGCTCTCGCCGGCAATGGTCACCTGTCGTTCCTGCATGACCTCCAGCAATGCGCTTTGAACCTTCGCCGGCGCCCGGTTAATCTCGTCGGCGAGCAAAAGATTAGTGAATACCGGGCCCAAGGAAGTCGTAAATTCGCCGGTCTTCTGATTGTAGATGCGCGTTCCCACCAGGTCCGCGGGCACGAGGTCCGGCGTGAATTGAATTCTCCTGAACGACCCGCGAATCGTTCGGGCAAGCGTCTTTACCGTCAGCGTTTTGGCGAGACCCGGGACGCCTTCAACCAGCAAATGCCCCTGCGCCAGAACGGCGACGAGCACGCGCTCGAGAAAATGATCCTGGCCGACGATGACCTTTTTCACCTCGTAGAGGATGCGCTCCATGAGCGAGGCGATTTCACTGCGGCTGGTTTCTTGGTTGTCCATATTCTCCTTTGCGGCTCGGGCGCCTTGCGCTCGCTAAAACGGCGGCATACCCGCGGCGGCCGCCGCGTTCTCAATCGGCACGGCAAAGCCTATACCCACGAAAAAACGCTGCTTTGTCGGATTCAAGATGGCGGTGACAATCCCCACCACCTCGCCCCGCGCGGTAACCAGCGCTCCGCCGGAGCTTCCCGGATTGGCCGCGGCATCGAACTGGATGAGATTCGTCAACAGGCGCTTTCCTTCGGGGGATAGGAATTCCCGGCGCAAGCCGGACACCACGCCGGCGGTGGCCGACGGTCCTATTCCGAAAGGAAAGCCGACCGCGACAACCTGATCGCCCACCGCCAGGTTCGCGGTGGAACGCATGGTAGCGGCAAAAAGATCGTCGGGGATGGTTTGCGCCTGCAGCACGGCCAAATCATGCTCGGGCTGCATGGCGGTGATGAAGGCCTCGGATTCGAGGCCGTCGTCGAACACAACCTGCACCCGCTTGGCGCCGTACACGACGTGCAGGTTGGTGAGGATGACTCCGGTATCGACGATGACGACGCCGGTGCCGACCCCCTGTTCGGTCTCTTCGCCGCCTTTGGCGTCCGGCTCCAGACGCCGCACGCGCACGATGGACGGCTTGATGATCTCGTAGGCTTTCGCGGCGACGGACGGAAGCGTCGCTGTCTCCAGCGTGTGCAGCACCGCGGCGTTTATATCCTCCTGTGTGAGCTGGCGCGGCCCTGGATTGATACTGATGAAATAGGCCGCCACTAAAATCAGGGCAAGTGCGGCTCCGACGCCGCCCCACAGGAACCGTTGATAGCGCGCAAAAAAACCCGGTCGTGAAAGACCGGCTTGTTCGCGGCCGCCCTGTGCGGCTGAATTTTGCGGCGCCGGGCCGGCAATCTTGGGTTGGGGGGCCATGTCAGCCCCGCTCGACTCGCTGCCTTTTGCCGACGACCGACTCGCGCTGTAAAGAGTTGTCTTTTTCATGTGCCGCCCATCCGAATTATGACTTGCGCCGCCGTTCCGCCTGCCGTAGATGAAACCGCGCACCGTCTCTATTTGGACCTCCGACTCAATGCCAAAGAGCCGCAAACCGTTATTTAACCCAAGGGCCGCTCGGATAAAAGCCAAAAAAAACCGTTCGATCGGACATGTTGGCGAGCCGGTTAAAGGACCGACATCGCCAGCCCGAGGGCCATCGGCAATATACTAGAAATTCGCGTCTCGCACAGGTTAAA
>CAZILB010000240.1:0-4280 GCA_964539925.1 uncultured Syntrophobacter sp.
TCCCCACGAAACCCGGAAGAACCTTTCATTGAGCCTTCTTTCGCAGTGCGACCTCACTTGACGTCCAAGATTTCCTTCAGCTTCGCTACGGTGGCAGGGCTAAGCTGGAACAGCCTGGCCACCTTTTTTTCCATCTCCGCGCCGGTTACCGGTTCGATGTCGAGCCGCGCTTTTTTGGCGTCTGCCAGAAACTCGGGGTCTTTCAACGTCGCTTGAAACGCCTTGCGCAGAATTTCGACGCGATCGTTGGGCGTGCCCGGAGGCAGCACGTAAGGGCGGTAGTATTCCGAAGGTTCCTGGATGCCGACTTGCATCAATTGCCGTGCTTCCTCGTTTTTGGCGAGCGACGAGGCCAGCGGCACTTTGGGCAATTCGGGGTGCGGCTCGGCACGGATTTGCAAGACGACCACGGCGTCGCCGGAGGCGATCGCCTTGGTCCAGGTGGCGCGGATCGAGTCCCAGGTCCAGCAACCTCCCGCCAGCTCGCCGCCTTCCGCCGCCAGTCGGATCTGCGAAGTCCCCTTGTAGCCGGTTACGAGCTGGATTGGCAGCGGTGTGGTTGCCGCGAGCATGCGGGCGATGTCATCGGTGGCGCCGCCGCCGATGCCGCCAAGTTTGACGGGTGTCTTCGACGCGAGCCAGTTCTCCACGCTGGTGATGCCGCTGGCTTTGGTGAATGCGCAGGCGCGATTGTCGGTGACGGGAGCGCCGACAAAGCGAAACTTGGCGGCGTCGAACTCAATGCCCTGCCGCCCCATGAGTTGATAGAGAAACAGGCCGCCTTGAAAATGACCCAGGGTCAGGCCGTCCGGCCTGGCGACTTTGTAAACATGGTTGGCTCCGATCAGATGGCCGGCGCCGGGCATGTTATCGACGACGAACGAAGGGTTGCCCGGAATATGCTTGCTGAAATGGCGTGTCAGGGTGCGGGTGTAGGTGTCGAAGCCGCCGCCCGCGGTCGTGGCCACGACGATGCGGATGGTTTTCCCTTTGTAAAAGCTTTCCTGACCAAATGCAGACTGCAGGCCGGGAAACAGATACACAACTGCGGCGACAATCAATGAGACGCGTTTGGGATTCATGCGGCAAGCCCTCCTCTTGCGGGAAAGATGGGCGAATGTATTGAAAAGCCGTCCCGCCTGTCAAGAAGATTCGGGCGGGAGTAGCATCAAAGGGGGAGCGCCGGATTGTCCGCGGAGCCAGATTCTACAGGCTTCAAGGCCGGGCCTTTGCGTCGCTCCGGACGCAAAGTTACCGATGGATCCATCGGACAGGTCCTTTGCTTACGCTCAAATCGACGAGTCCCCGGGCTGCGCTTGGGGACTCGTCGATTTGACAGGGGGGGATTGGCACTGTAAATTTTCCGTCATTAAAAAACGCCGGCCGTGCTATTCTTTGACGAGGAGAGCGACCGTGATCAAGCCCGTTGCCCTGACCGCAACTCATATGGAGTGCCGCAATCTGGCGGAGTCGATGGCGGTGATGACCGAACTCTTGGCCTTTGAGATAATCTCAGAGAAAGCCGGCGAAGCGATGCTCAAGCATCCCAACTCCCCCTGGTTGCTGGTGTTGCACGAAGCCGGCCCCGACGCTCCCGCCAAGCCGATGCACAATCACTGGGGTGTTCGCGTGGCGACCAAGGAAGAGGTCGATAAAGCCTATGAATTTCTGACGGCGCACAAAGAAAAGTACCGGCTCGGCGCCATCGGCAAACCCACCTGGAGCCACGGGTCGTACTCCTGCTACTTTGTCGAGCCCGGCACCAACGGCTGGGAGATCGAGTGCTACGAGGACTTCGCGCGCAAGGAAGTGACCGCGCAAAAATTCGGCGGCGTAAAGAAACCCTATTGGGAGAGCGTCTATCCGGAAGAACGCTTCCCGGGACGCGGCTACGTCCCGCAGGCGTTTACCCACGGCACGCTGGTCTCGCGCGACATGGATGCGAGCAAGCAGTTTTATGCCGGCGTGATGCATCTCGAAGTGCACCGCTTCAGTGATCATGTGATCTATGTGAAACATCCGAGCGAGAAAACTTTCATCGTCTGCGCCCTGCGCGAAAACCCAAAGGTGTTTTCGCCGAACTTTCGCAACACCTTGACCGTGGAGTCCAAGGCGGCGGTCGCCGACGCCTATCGCGGCTTCAGCGAGCGCGGCAAGGAGCTGGGCGTCACCGAGCTGTTTCCGCTGCAAGAGCACAACGGCGGCACTTCGTTTTGTTTCAGAGATCCGGGCACCAACTGCTGGGAAATCGCTTCGCCGAACTGAGGTCGTTATGACGGAGAAACCGCTCGAACAGATGGGTCTGCGCGATCTGCGAGAGATCATGCGGCAAAAAGTGCCCGCCGAAGCCTGGAAACATTTCAACGGCGCGGCCGAAACCAAGGCGACCTTTCACCGCAACCCGCGGGCCTTTCGCCAATATCTCTTTCGCCAGAAAATCTTTCACGACGTGAGCGAGCCGGATATTTCCATCGAGCTCTTCGGCTGCACTTTGCCGATACCGGCGATCACCGCGCCGGTGGGAAGCTTCAGCTTGATCGGCCCGGATGTCGAGCGCGAGGTCGCCGAGGGCAGCGAACGCGCCGGTGCCATGATGTTCACCAGTCAGGCGGCAAAATTCGATCCCAAAGGCTGGCGCAGCGCGGCCAGGTCGCCGCTGGTGTTCATGGCCTATATGAACCGCGGCAAAGAAGAAGTTTCCGAATACGCCAAGACTGCAGAGGACCTGGGCTTCGCCGCGGTCGGCATCACCATGGATACGGTGAAGCCGGTCAAGATCGGCGACGAAGTGCCGCTCTCGACCAAGGACGGCAAGCCGCGCCGGGGGCACAAGTCGACGCCTAAGGATATCGAATGGATGAAGCAGCAAGTGAGGCTGCCCGTGGTGGTCAAAGGCATCATGGGCGCCGATGATGCGCGCGTGGCCGTCGACTCCGGCGCCGACGCGCTGGTCGTTTCCAACCACGGCGGGCGGATTCTCGATTTCAACCGCTCGGCTTTGGAAGCGCTGCCGGAAGTCGTCGATGCCGCGGCCGGCAAAGTGCCGGTGCTCCTCGACAGCGGCATTCGCAGCGGGGGCGATATTGTCAAGGCCATGGCGCTGGGCGCCAGGGCGGTGCTCACCGGGCGCCCGATCGCCTGGGGCGTGGGAGCCTTCGGAGCGAGCGGTGTGGAGCGAGTGTTCGCGATTTTCGCCGAAGAGATGCAGCGGGCCTTGACCATGACCGGTGTCGCCCGCGTGCGCGAGATCACCAGCGGTATCTTGTTCCGAGAAGAGGCCGGGGGACTGAGGGCGTTATGATGCTGATGTATGTCCTGTGGGGTGTCGTCTTTGTTCTCGGCATCTGGGTGATTTCGACTTACAACGGGTTGGTGGCGCTCAGGCTGCGCGTGCACCACGCGTGGCGCCAGATCGAGGTGCAGCTCAAGCGGCGCTACGATCTGATTCCGAACCTCGTCGAGACCGTCAAGGGTTACATGCAGTACGAGCAGGACACTCTGGAAAAAATCGTCGAGGCGCGCACCAAGGCGATGGCTTCCAAAGGTGTCAAAGAGACCGCCGAGGCGGAGGCCGCGCTCAACCTATCGCTGGGAAAGATTTTTGCGCTGATGGAGAATCATCCGGAGCTCAAAGCCAGCAAGAACGCCCTCGACCTGCAGGAGGAGTTGGCCACCACCGAAAATCAGATTGCGTTCGCGCGCCAGTATTATAACGACCTCGTGACCCAGTTTAACACCAGGCAGCAGGTGTTCCCGGCCAGCATGATTGCGAGCCTATTCGGCTTTCAACCGAGCGAATTCTTCTCTGTACCGGAGGCGGAACAGGCGCTGCCCAAGGTGAATCTGTCCGTGACCCCCTAGCCGAGCGCGATCAGGTCGATTTCGACCAGGGCGCCCCGCGGCAAATCCGCCACTGCCACCGTCGAACGAGCCGGTTTGGCGGCGCTAAGATATTCGCCGTAGACTTCGTTCATCGCCGCGAAATCGCCGATGTTTTTGAGAAAGACCGTTGCCTTGACCGCCTGCTCGAGGGATGATCCTGCCGCCTCGACAACGGCCTTTAGGTTCTCCATGACCCGCCGCGTCTGGATTTTGATGTCGCCTTCGACCAGCTTGCCGGTTGTTGGATCGAGCGGTATCTGCCCGGAGGCATAGATGAATTCACCGACCCGGATGGCCTGCTCGTAGGGGCCGATCGCCTTGGGGGCCTTGTCGCTGCGGACGATCTCTTTGTTCATGGGGGCTGCTCCTTCGCGTCGCCTTGGAAATTCTAGGCTCTT
>CAZILB010000241.1:0-4278 GCA_964539925.1 uncultured Syntrophobacter sp.
TTCATTGTCCCTTAACTTCGAACTTTCGAACATCGAACTTCGAACGTTTCCCTCAACCTCAGCCTTAACCTCAACCTGCCCTCCGCGGCGTTCTCCGGGCTCACGAGTGAAAATCGGTCAAGCGGGCGAATTGCTGGTAACGCTCCTCGATCTGCGCCAGCGACAGGCCGGCGAGCCGCTTGACGCCGAAATCCTCGACGGTAAACGAAGCGACCACGGAGCCGTAGACGATCGCCCGCCGGATACCGCCCTGGCTCAAATCTCCCGAGCGAGCCAGTTGCCCCATGAATCCGCCGGCGAAGGAATCTCCCGCGCCGGTGGGATCGAACACTTCCTCCAGCGGATAGGCCGGCGTGGCAAATATCGTCGAATCGGAGAACTGCAGGACGCCGTACTCGCCGCGCTTGACCAACACCATCTTGGGACCCATGCGCAGGATGGCGCGGGCCGCCTGCACGATATTGTTGTAACCGCTCAACAGCCGCGCCTCGGAATCGTTGAGCACCAGCATCTCGATGCGCCCGATAACTTTTTTCAGGTCGGAGATGCTCTCGCGAATCCAGTGGTCCATGGTGTCGCAAACCACCAGTTTCATGCGCCGGAGCTGGTTTAAAACCTCCATTTGCATGACCGGATCGATATTGCCGAGAAACACATACTCGGCGTCCCGGTAGCTTTCCGGCAGCCTGGGCTGAAAACCGGCAAGAACATTCAAATGAAGCTCGAGGGTATCGCGCAGATTGATGTCTTCGTGATAACGGCCGCGCCAGTGAAACGTGTCGCCCCGCTCGCGCTTGAGACCGGCGAGGTCGACGCCCCGTTGCGAGAACAGATCGAGAAAATCCTGGGGAAAATCCTCGCCGATCACGCCGACGATGCGGACCGGCGCAAAATAGGCCGCTCCGAGGGCAAAGTAAGATGCCGACCCGCCGAGAACCCGCTCCACCGAACCGAGAGGCGTCTCAATGGAATCAAAGGCCACCGTGCCGACGACAAGCAGGCTCATAGATACTTCCCGATGATCGGCCGCAGGGCCGTTTTTAATTTCTTTGGAATCCGCGAACGTTCGGTGATCATAGCATCCTTTAGTGCCGTCGCACAGGCGCAGGAACGCGCGCCGGCCAATTCGCCCGCCGAGCGCCGGATCGTGCGCTGGGCGAGATCGACGTTACGCTTGAGCACCGCGAGGACATGCTCGATCTCGACATGGCCGGCGTGCTCGTTCCAGCAGTCGTAGTCCGTGGCCAGCGCCAGGGTGCCGAAACAAATTTCCGCTTCGCGCGCCAGCTTGGCTTCCTGAAGATTGGTCATGCCGATCACATGGGCGCCCCAGGCGCGATAAAGATGCGATTCCGCCCGGGTCGAAAACTGCGGCCCTTCCATGCAAACGTAGGTGCCGCCCGCGTGCACGGTCGCCCCCTCGGCTCGCGCCGAGCGGATAAGCGCCGCGGAAAGATCGGGACAAAAAGGGTCTGCCAGGCTCACATGCGCCACCAGTCCCTTGCCGAAAAACGTCGATGGCCGCTGGCAGGTCCGATCGATGAATTGATCGGGCACGACGAGATGGCCGGGCGCGATGTTCTCGCGCAGGCTGCCGACGGCGCTGAC
Source organism: uncultured Syntrophobacter sp. (assembly GCA_964539925.1). Lineage (GTDB taxonomy): Bacteria > Desulfobacterota > Binatia > UBA9968 > UBA9968 > DP-20. The sequence continues at coordinate 1,609 of CAZILB010000241.1, forward strand.
TGAAATGATCCGCTCCACGCCGAGCTTTTTGAGCGCGAAGATATTGGCGCGAAAATTCACCTCGGTGGGCAGCCAGCGGTGCCCTTTTCCATGCCGCGGCAAAAAAACCAGCTCGGCGCCGCCCAGTTTGCCGCGAATTAAACGATCCGAAGGTTTGCCGAAGGGCGTTTTGACGTCGACTTCGCGCACCTCTTTGAGCTGGTCCATCTGGTACAAACCGCTGCCGCCGATGACGCCGATCTTGAAGGTTGCCATAGCTGCTTCAATTCGCCGCGGCCCGGCGCTCCCGCCGCGCCGCGCCTGCCGCCTGCCCCTGGAGCTGCCCGCAGGCCGCTTGAATGTCGTCGCCGCGCGGGCGGCGTACATTGGTCTGCACGCCGGCGTCGTGCAGAATCCGCTGAAATCGTTCAATCTCCTCTTCCGTGGGCCGTTCGAAGGCGCTCTCGGGATGAGGATTGAAAGGAATGAGATTGACTTTGCACGGAACACCGCGGAGCAGCCCGGCGAGCTCGCGGGCATTCTCCGCCGAGTCGTTGACGGCGCGCAGGAGCACATACTCGAAGGTGATCCGTTTGCGCCGCGGCAACGGCAGCGACCGGCAGCAATCGAGCAGTTCCTTGAGCGGATATCGACGATTGATCGGCATCAATCGCCCGCGCAATTCATCGCTGGGGGCATGCAGCGAAACGGCGAGATTGACCCGGGTCTCTTCCATGATCTTCTTGATCTGCGGCACAAGTCCGACCGTCGACAGAGTTACCCGGCGCGGCGAAATGCCGATGCCCCAATCGCCGTCGGTGATAATTTCCAGCGCACGCACGGTTTGCTGGTAGTTGGCCAGCGGCTCGCCCATCCCCATGAGAACGATATGAGTGATGCGCCGTTCATCGGCGAGCGTTCGGCTCGCCTCCAGAACCTGGTCGACGACCTCGCTCGCCGTCAGGTTGCGCTTGAGCCCGAGAACCGCCGTGGCGCAAAAGGCGCAGCCCAGAGCGCAGCCGGCCTGGGTCGAGATACACAAGGTCAGCCGCGTCGTTTCGGGTATCAGGACGCTCTCGATGCTCGCGCCGTCCCCAAGGCCGAACAGAAACTTGACGGTGCCGTCGCGCGCTTCGGCGCGCCGTAGAGTCGCCAGCCGGCCGATCGAAAAGCTCTCCGCCAACGTTTCGCGCAGCGGGCGGGGCAGGTTGGTCATCTCATCGAAGGAGGCCGCCCTCTTCTGAAACAGCCACTGCCGTATTTGCTTCGCGCGGTACGGCGGGTGATTGCCCTCGACCAGCCGAGCCGCCAACTCCTGGAGGCTCAAATCTTTGATATTGGGCTTCACCTGAAACTCCGGGCGGCTCCCAGCAGCCCGCAAGCTAGAAAATTTCGTCGGGCTTGAAAAAAAAGGCGATTTCACTGGCCGCAGTCTCGGCCGCGTCCGAGCCGTGCACGGCGTTTTGTTCGACGTCCTTGCCAAAATCCTTGCGAATCGTCCCCGGCGCGGCCTTGGCGGGATCGGTGGCGCCCATAATCTCGCGGTTTTTGAGGATTGCGTTTTCCCCTTCGAGAACCGACACGAAGATCGGACCGGACGACATGTAGGCGCACAAGCTGGCGTAAAAGGGCCGCTCCCTGTGCACGGCGTAAAACGCCTGCGCGCGCTCCGGCGTCAAGCGCAGGAGCTTGGCCGCGGCGATCTTCAGGCCGGCGGCTTCGAAGCGGCGGAGAATTTCACCGATCAACTTGCGACCGGTGGCGTCCGGCTTGACGATGGATAACGTTCTTTCGACACTCATGATTTTTTTAAAGCCTCCCGCATCGTTTGGCCGATAGTCGCCGGCGACGACGCCATCTGTATGCCGGCCGCTTTCATGGCCGCCATTTTTTCTTTGGCGGTGCCCTTGCCGCCCGATATGATCGCTCCCGCGTGGCCCATTCTCTTCCCCGGCGGGGCGGTCTGCCCGGCGATAAAACCGACTACCGGCTTCTTCATTTTGGCCTTGACCCAGGCGGCGGCTTCCTCTTCGGCGCTGCCGCCGATCTCGCCGATCATGACCACGGCCTCGGTGCGGGCGTCGCCGCTGAACATCGCCAGCACGTCGATGAACTCAAAACCATGCACCGGGTCGCCGCCGATACCGACGCAGGTCGACTGTCCCATCCCCAGACGCGTGAGCTGATCCACCGCCTCGTAGGTCAATGTGCCGCTGCGCGACACCACGCCGATGGTCCCCGGTTTGTGAATATGACCCGGCATGATGCCGATTTTGCACTCTCCCGGTGTAATGATCCCCGGACAGTTGGGGCCGAGCAGCTGCGAGCTGCGTCCCGCCAGGTACCTTTTCACTTTTACCATATCGCGCACCGGTACGCCCTCGGTAATGCAAATGATCAACGGGATGCCGGCGTCGGCCGCCTCGAGGATCGCGTCGGCGGCAAACGGCGGCGGCACGTAAATCACCGTCGCATTGGCGCCGGTTTCTCTAACCGCCCGCTCCACCGTGTCGAAAATCGGGATTCCATCGAACGAGCCGCCGCCCTTGCCGGGCGTTACTCCCGCCACCATCCGGGTGCCGTACTCCTTGCACGCTCTGGTGTGAAACTGTCCGGTAGCCCCGGTGATGCCCTGGGTCAGAACCCGGGTGTCTTTGTTAACCAAGATCGACATAAGTCTATTTTGGATTT
>CAZILB010000242.1:0-4252 GCA_964539925.1 uncultured Syntrophobacter sp.
GCATCGTCGGAAGCGGGCTAAAGTGGATTGGTAAGCCGGATTCTGTCATGGCCTTTAATCAGGCCACAGCGATCATTCATCTTGCCCCTTGATTGCTCAAGGGGTCGAGCGACCATACCCGAGGGCACTGGGCGGACCACCCAACCCTCCTATTCGGTCTTGCTCCGGGTGGGGTTTGCCATGCGTTCGCCATCACTGGCGAACCGGTGAGCTCTTACCTCGCCTTTTCAACCTTACCCGCCGCCGAAGCGGCCGGCGGTATGTTTTCTGTGGTACTTTCCCCCGATCACTCGGGGCCGCCGTTAACGGCCACCCTGTCCTGTGGAGTCCGGACTTTCCTCCCCGCGCGCGCACGCGCAGAGCGATCGCTCCATCCACTTTAGCCCGCGATTTAACGTTTCGCTGCCTCGTCGATGCCTCGATTGGCCAAGCCATCGGCCAACCGGTTCATCTCGCGGCGCACATGAACAATACGATGGCTATCGAAACGGCGCAACAAACTCAACGCCCGTTCAAAGAGCATCTTGAGCTTGGGGTCTTTGACCCGATACCGGCCGTTCAACTGGCGCACCAGAAGCTCTGAATCGCTTTGCACGCGGATTTTTCTCGCCCCCAATCGAAGCAGTGCTTCCAGGCCCATCAGCAAGCCTTCGTATTCGGCGACGTTATTGGTGGTACGGCCGAGAAAGCGGCTCAACTCCTCGACCACGGCGCCTTTTTCATCGATGATCGCGGCACCGCATCCGGCATCGCCCGGATTGCCGCGCGACGCGCCGTCGACCATCAACAACCACTCCTTCTGCGCTTCAGACATAACGGCATTGACTTCACGGCAACGACGGCGAAATCGGCGGGCTTGCGCCGACCTGCCGGCCACGGTGTGTGGCTATGCCGCTTGCCGTGAGAAACCGTTCGCTAGAATAAATTTACCGACTCGGACAGGGTGTCGCGGTGATCAAGCGGTCTTCTCCACCTGACCGTCCGAAGGCTTGATGTAAATGATGCGCTGACAACTTGGGCAAAGGTGCAGTTTATCATTCTTGATGATCTCGTTGCCCAACTGCGGCGGAATGTTCATATAACAACCCTGGCAGATGCCGCCCGAGACCTCGACCACGGCCGTGCCCCCACGGCGCGAAAAAATCAGCTCGTAGCGCGAGATTAAATCATTGGCCAATTGCGATGCGATACTTTGGCGCCGCGACGCCGCCTCCGACACCGCCTTATCGATGCCGCTGATTTGCCCTTGCAGCGATTCCTGCTGCTGTTGCCACTCCCCTTGCAGCGCGATCATTTCAGCCTCTTTAGCCTTGATCTGCGCTCTGAGGGTGTCGATCTCCTGCATGAACTTGATAATCTCCTCCTCAAGTTCGCCGTTCGCCTGTCTCGCCTGATCGATTTCGCGCTGCAGGGCTTGCAGTTCTTTAATGTTTTTGATGCGGTTCATGCGCATCCGCTTGTCCACGGCCTTTTTGCTTTCCTCTTGAAACACCCGGTCCTTTGCCGCGCGCAATTTTTCCAGCTCCGCGCATGCGGCCGTCAGAGCTTCGGCCTCGCGTTGCTTGGCCTGGATCTCGCGCGCCTTGGCTTCGAGCTCGCCGAGCAGACCCTGCTTGACGCCCGCCTGCTGCTTGATCTCACGGTCCACCAATTGGAGCGCGGCTAGCATTTCAATCTGTGTTTGCAACTTGACTCTCCCATCTTAGATAAAAAAAATGCACCCTTTTGGGTGCATTTCGACTGGCGGCGCAGTGCTCACAAAAACTCTTGTCTGACTTTGACTACTCACTCCCAATCAAATCCTCGTCTATATTATCTAGCTGGATTTAAGCCGCTTGTCAAAGCGACCGTGCGCAGGGGGAGGCGGCAAAGTTCCTTCCGGGACCGGTGCAAACGCTTGGAAAGAAAGGTCGGAACGAAGCGTCGGAGCGCGATACCAACCCAGCCTGCGCCACACCCGGGGTCAAACGAGCCCCATCTTGCCCGGGTTCATGATCTGGTTGGGATCGAGCAGCCCCTTCAGCCGGCGCATCACCTCGAGACCGTAACCATGCTCCTCGGCCATCAGCGGCGCGAGCTTGACGCCGACCCCGTGGGTATACTCCATCGAGCCTCCCATCTGCTGCGTCAAACGGAGCAGTTCGTCTACGGTATCCTCGAGGGCGAGCTGGGCGTTGTGCCGCTCGCCCTCCTCGGCGCCGAGGCGCATGGAAAACAGCTCGGGCTGCACCCATAAGCCGCTCTCCTGCAAACGCACACCGCGCCGTTCGATCACTTCCTGCGCCGCCCGCCGGAAGTCGAGGACTTTCGAAGGCGGCAGCGCCACGTGAATCCAATCGCGATAAATGCCGTCGCGGCCCCGCTGCCGGCGTTGTCGGCGGTCGCGCATGAATCGGCGGGCGATTTCATGGCGGCCATGCCAGAACTCTTCCGGTTCATGGCGCGGCACCGGCTTGCCGCCATGCCCGCGGCAGATCTCGCCGACAAGCCTTTCTTCCACCTCAACCAACTCTGGGCGGCCTTCGAATACGAGATAGAGCAACGCCCCCGGCTCATGACGGTCTTCGTCGTCGCCGAAATCGAGCATGGCTGGTCTCAGGCGCTCGTGAAACATCGTTTGTACCGCGCCGTACCCTTGCTCGAAAGATGCAAATAGATAGCCGCAGAAAAGCCGCGCTGCCGGCCGCGGAAATACTCTGATGGTCGCTTCTGTGATGATCCCGAAGCAGCCCTCGCCGCCGACCAAGAGCGCGTTTAAATCGATCCCCGCCGAGTGTTTGGACACCGCGCGGGTGCGCAAGATTTCACCGTTGGGCAAGACCGCTTGCAAACCCAGCACCTGCTCGCCCATGGAACCGTAGATCCCGGCGCGGTAGCCGACGCTATTGGTCGAGATCGCACCGCCGACGGTGGCGACCGGAACCGTCCAGGGATCATGGCCCAGGATAAACCCGAATTCGTTAAGTTTTTGTTCCAGCGCTTCCAAGACCACTCCGGCCTGAACGCGGGCGAAACGCGACTCCGTGTCGATTTCGTGAATCCGATTCATACCGCGCAGATCGACCACCAGGCTCGGCCGGATCGACAGCGCACCGCCCATCAGCCCCGAGCCGCCGCCGAACGGCACCAACGCGATCTTTTCACGATTGGCGAACTGGACAATGCCGCGCACCTCGTCGGTAGAAATCGGCCGCACCGCCGCTAAGGGCACCCGAAGCTCCGGCCGCCGGTGCGGATGAATGCGCCCCTCGCTCAAAGCATCCCAGGACAGCTCGTCGAGCAGCGCCGCCTCAGTGGAGACGCGCGCCGGGTTGACGATAGTCGACAATTTCCCGACCAGGTCGTTCATAATCCGGGCTTACGCAATACTGCGGATCATAGCGCAATCGCCATGGGCGAGAAAGCGCGGCCGGCGCCGTCCGAGGCGGCGTCCGCCATGCGCCCATGGAAGTCGGTCAAAGATCGGTCGGCGGGCCGGTAAAAACGACCTTCCACCCCAAAACACGGATCATCAGAAGTTCGAGACGGCCGTTCGTTAAATTTCTCTGCGCATCTCGCCCGCCGTTGTTTCGCGGAGCGCTTCGATTCTAGCCTTGGCGCCCATTGCGCCTTGCCGCGAGCTGAATTCTGCTTGAATCCGTCTCGAGCGCCGCCGGCAATTGAACCCGCGCCCGACAGCGGATATGGTCGGGCGCAAAGATCATGATCGCCATCCTGTTCGGACTCCTAGGCTCGCTCACTTTCGCGGTTTCGATGATCCTGATCAATCGGGGTATCGCATCGCTCGATTACTTTCGCGGGCTGCTCACCAATCTTTGCTTCAATGCGCTTTTTCTCTGGCTCTACGTCGGCCTTTTCGCCGAGCGCATCGACCTCTGGACGCCGGCCAATCTGCTTTTCGTGCTGGTCGGCGTCTTTGTCCCCGGCGTTGCGCGTTTTTTTATCTTCAAAGGCATGGAGCGTCTCGGCGCCTCAATCACATCCTGTTTGACCAACGCCACGCCGCTGTTTGCCACCGTTTTCGCCGTTTCCTTCCTGCGCGAGCAGCCAAGCGCGACCAATCTGCTCGGGACCTTTTCCATTGTTTCCGGGATCGTCTCGCTTTCCTGGAAGGGCGCCGCCAAAACCTGGCGCACAAGCGATCTCTTGTTTCCGCTCGCCGCCGCCTTCCTGTTTGCCGCCCGCGACAATCTGGTCCGCGTCGGCGTGGTCCATATCCACGCGCCGATCCTGGGCGCCGCCATCGCCGCGA
>CAZILB010000243.1:0-4194 GCA_964539925.1 uncultured Syntrophobacter sp.
CTCGGCTGCGGCGGGGACATGTCAGACAATATCAAATAAGCAAAGCCTGACACGCGACAGCCCGGTTATATGGAAGCGATTCAATACCTGAAAGCGCACAAGGAAGAGAGCCTAAAAATTTTTTCCAAGTACGTGCGCAACCCCGACCTCGAGATCATGGCCCATCTGTACAATGAGATTTCCAGCCGCGCCGAATCTAACTTGCGGCCGCATGGGGACGCCGTGCGCGCTTTGCTGGAGCTGGCCGCACTGGATTTTCCTCAGGCGAAGAAGCTGACCGAGAAAGACCACTGGGACTTGAGCTTGATCGAAGAGATTCGGAAATCGGGATTCTTAGAGCAGATCGAACGGCGTTGATCGGCTCGCCGCCCTGGAAGAAACCCGTAAAATGCAAAAGGGGATGTAATGACATCCCCTTTTGCGCTCCATGGGATGGAGATAATTGCGGTGCTTCGATGGGATGAGTTTTAATCGCTTTCCGGTTTAGGAGCGGGCTCGGGTGCCGGAGCGGGTTCGTCCTGCGCAAAGCCGAGCGACGAAGGCGTGTGAATCAGTGCGCTTCCGAGATTCAAAGCGAAAGCAAAGAGCGCGAGTGCAAGTATCTTTTTCATGAACTTTCTCCTCATGGTTAGGGGTTAATATTGCGGCGTCCTGGTTTATTCGCCATCATCGCAATCTGCATTACCGGATTGCACAGGTCCTCCTTGTTTTTGCATCCCCCCTGGGCACCCGAAGCGCGCTAAAAACGATACTTATAGACTGGCGCTACAGATCCTTCGTGCGATGGCCGTCGTCACTCCTTTCCGTTTTGATTTTACCGGACTCGCCGCCCATCCGGTTTTGCTCTCCTGGTTCCGCAATTGCGATGCCATGAGCTCGACGATGGAGACTGTTGCCAAATCAGATAGTGGGAGCAATTCGATGGCACGGGAAGTGTTGCAAATTAAGACAGGGACTCTCGGATCAAGCGCGGCCGATGTTTCACTTGCTCGTGATTCTTGATGTTTTAAGTTATTGTTGCAGAAAACTACGGGCTGCGGCGAAATGCCACACAAGAGACCCGGCTATGTTCGACACGGTGATTTTCCGCGGTTTGATTTCGCTAAAAGCGTGGTCAATCGAACTTGAGATGAGCCCTGTTCCGAATCAACTCAAATGACGCTCGGCACGAAACTGATCATTTGGCTCGTGGGCATGGTGGTCGTCACCATGCTCGGACATGGCTATTTGAGCATTCAACAGGATCGGGAGAATATCGTGCGCGAGATGCGGGTGGGCATGATGGGACTTAGCCGCTCGATACAGGCCGCGCTGCAACATATTTACGGCGATGAGAAAGATCTCAAAGCGACGCAGAACTTGATCGACGGGGTAGGCCGGCCGGGCAATATTCACGGCCTGGTGGTGTACGACGCGAGCGCCATACCGCTGGTGATCTCAGGTTCCTTGAGCGCCAGCCGGACCATCCCGATTCTCGATCCGGCGCCGGTATTGAGTATCGATCCGCGACCGGTGCTGCAAAGCGGCGCGATGATGGAAGGATATATCGAACACCCGGCGCACCCGGTTTATTATCGGATCGAGCCGATTTTCAACGGTGACAACCATCTGGTGGGAGCGTTTGTATTGGGCCGGCGCGGAGTAGGTTCCCGCGAGACATTAGAGGCCAGGCGCGCCCGGATCCTGACGACCACTTTTATTTTGATCGGTCTCCTTTCGCTATCGATACTTTTCTTGGTACGGCGCAACGTGTCGCGTCCCATCGCGCAACTGATCGAACGCATTCGGGCCGTCGGCGTCGGGCCCTGGGACAAGCGGGTCAATGTCCAGGGTCGAGATGAAATTAGCCTGCTGGCGCAGGAGTTCAATCAGATGTGCGATAGACTCCAGGAGTTGTACGGCAGGCTCGCCCAGGAACAGCAGGACCGGTTGGCGCTGGAGAGAAATTTACGGCAATCGGAAAAACTGGCCTCGGTGGGCCAGTTGGCCGCGGGGTTGGCGCACGAGATCGGCACGCCGCTCAATATCATCGGCGGCCGCGCCGAGTTTCTTCTGCGCCGGCCGCGGAGCGCCGAGGAAACCAGCGACAACCTGGAGATCATTCGTTCCCAGATCGACCGCATTGCCGGCATAGTTCGTCAATTGTTGGAATTCTCCCGGCGCCGGGAGCCGGCCTTCCGCGCCGTTGAACTCCGGCTGCTACTCATGAACGTGGTCCGCTTGCTCGAGCACAGGATCGACGAAAAAAAAATCTCCGTCGAGATCGCCGTGCCTGAAAATCTTCCTTCCATCGCCGCCGACCCGGACCAGTTGCAGCAGGTGTTCATCAATCTGTTTTTAAATTCGCTCCATGCGTTGCCGCCGGGCGGCGCCATCCGGGTCGGCGCGGCGGTCAGCGGCGGCGCGGAGAATGGCGTACGGGTCGAATTTGAAGATAACGGCGCGGGCGTTCCCGCGGAACATATCGGCCAGGTTTTCGACCCGTTTTTTACCACAAAGGACGTCGGCGAAGGGACCGGACTGGGTCTATCCGTGACTTACGGCATCGTCAAAGACCACGGCGGCGAGATCCGGATCGAAAGCCGAGTCGGTGAGTTTACTCGTTTCGTGATTTTTCTTCCGTTCCGAGAGTCTTTTCGCGGCGAGGCCAATTTGGCGGCGGTTCAATGACGATCTCCGTTCCACAGACGAAAAACAAACGATCGCGCATCCTCGTCGTCGACGACGACCCCGCGATGTGTCAGTTGCTCACCGACCTCTTGCGCGAGGAGGGCTATGAGGTCGACGTCGCCAGGGACGGCGCCTCCGCCGTCGCGAAATATCAAGCGGCGCCTTTCGACTTGACCATCACCGACCTGATGATGCCGAAAATGAAGGGCATCGAGCTCATCGCAAAGCTGAGGGAGATCGACAGCGGGACGCTGGTGCTGCTGATCACCGCCTTCGGTTCCATCGAAAGCGCGGTGGAAGCCATGCGCGCCGGCGCGTTCCACTACGTCACCAAACCCTTTCACAACGACGAGATCCTCATCCAGGTCAAGCGCGCGCTAGAGCAAAAAACTCTGCGCGAAGAGGTCCGGCGTCTCAGGAGCGAAGTGGCCGCCCGCAGCCGCTTCCAAAACATCGTCGGCCAAAGCGCCGCCATGCAACGGGTGTTCGAGGTCGTCGCGCAGGTAAGCGACCTGCCCGCTAACGTGTTGATCGAAGGCGAGAGCGGCACCGGCAAGGAGCTGATCGCGCGGGCGATTCATGCCAGTAGTTTACGCGCCGCGGGCCCGTTTGTTGCGGTAAACTGCGCGGCCATACCGGAAACCCTGCTGGAGAGCGAATTGTTCGGCTACGTGCGCGGGGCTTTTACCGACGCAAAAAAGGATCGCCGCGGGCTTTTTCAAGAAGCCGGCGGGGGCGTCCTGTTTCTCGATGAGATCGGCGAAATCCCGCTCACCTTGCAGGCCAAATTACTGCGGGTTTTGGAAGACAAGGAAGTCCGTCCTCTGGGCGCCAATTTGAGCGAGAAGGTCGATGCCCGGGTGGTTTCGGCGTCTAATCGTCAGCTTGAAGGGCTGGTGAGCGAAGGCAAATTTCGCCAGGATCTGTATTACCGGCTCAACGTGATCCGCATCGAGCTGCCGGCGCTGCGCCAGCGCAGCGAAGATATGCCCCTGCTGGTCGATCATTTCGTGAGAAAGTTCGCCGAAAGCGCCAAACACAAAGTTGACGGGATTCGACCCGAAGCCCTGGCGGCGCTGAAAAGTCACGACTGGCCGGGCAACATCCGCGAACTGGAGCACACCATCGAGCGCGCCGTGCTGCTGGGCAAGGGGGAGCTAATCGGTTTGGAGGATCTGCCGCCTCACTTCGCGTCGCGCGAATCATGCGAACTTGTTGTCGGCCAAGCCGTTGCCAAACAGTTGACGCTGCGCGATCTCGAGCGGGAGTATATCGACAAGCTCTTGGCATCCACCCACGGCAACAAGACCGAAGCGGCGAGGATCCTCGGCGTGGACCGCACGACGCTCTACCGCAAGCTGGAAGAGTACAAAATCAAAGATTAGGGCGGCTCGGTCTTAAGGCAAGGTCGCTATCTTTTCTGCGGCTCGTCTGACCGCCTCGGTCCGGAAGCGATCTCACCACGAAGAACCCAGCGCGGCAGAGCCGCAACCAAAATGACAGAATCCAAGGGTTGGTGTAAAG
>CAZILB010000244.1:0-4153 GCA_964539925.1 uncultured Syntrophobacter sp.
GGCGGCGCCGGCACCACCGTGCCGCAGTTCTTGCACGTACGCAGCTTCTCGTCGCTGGAAAATTTTTGATAGACCTGACCGACCGGATCGGCGCGGTAGTCGCCGACTTCGGTGGAGGTCTCGTAAACCTTCTCACCGCACTGGTTGCAGAACCATTTGAAATGATCGATTTCGCCCGGACGGCGCTTGCGCTCGAAGACAATGAACCAGGAGTCGGGTTCGAGGCGCGGCGAGTGGGGCACTCCCGCAGGACAGAGCAGGATCTGGCCGGCCTTGATGACCGCGGTGTGTTCTTTCCCGGCTTCGTCGCGGTACACCAGATTTTGCACGCCGGTCAGTTGCAGCGTCACTTCGTCGGCGGGATCGATGTGGTAGTCCCAGCGCTCCTTACGCCCGCTGCTCAAAAAAGCGATGGACTCCGAGTCCTGCCACAGCACCCGGCGTGTTTTGCCCTGGGCTTTGACCTCCTCGATGACGCCGCTGAGATCGACGGGAATCAATTTTTCCATGGCTGACTATAGCGCTTTCGAAACCGCCTGGGCAATAGTGCCGCCAACACCTTGATTCTCGAAGGAGGTGGGTGATAAATTGCAACTCCATCACAAGTTACGGAGGTGTTTTATGGCAGAGAGAGTCTGGGAGCGATTTCTAACCGAGCAGGACAGGGCGACTCTGGTTGGCAAGCCCGATCGCCGCATCGGTTTCGGCGAGCGCCCCGCGCTATTATTGATCGATTTATATCGTTGGGTGTTTGGCGACAAGCCGGAGCCAGTGACGGAGGCGATCAAAACCTGGCCGGGGAGCTGCGGGCTTGCCGGATGGAACGCTCTTCCATCGATTCAAAAGCTCCTCGCCAAGGCGCGTGAGGTCGGTATTCCGATCATCCACGTTACCGGCATGGACGGAGTCGCCGTCGAGCCCTGGGCCTTCCGCCGTGATACCAAGAAACGGGCGACCATGAGTGCCGAGGAACTCGATCGTTTCCGTCGCCGCTATGACATCGTCGATGAAGTCAAACCGATCCCCGGTGAAACCGTCTTCAAAAAAGTCTCGCCCAGCGCATTTTGGGGCACGCCGCTAGTCGGCCATCTCAATTTTCTCGGCGTCGATACGCTCCTCACCTGCGGCGAGAGTACCAGCGGCTGCGTGCGCGCCAGCGTGGTGGACGGGACGACCAATCGCCTGCGCATGATTGTTGCGGAGGAGTGCGTCTTCGACCGTCACGAGGCCTGTCATGCGATCAATCTCTTCGACATGAATCAGAAGTACGCCGACGTGTTGCCGCTCGACGAGATTCTCAATTATCTCGATGCCTGGCGCGCCGAAAAAGCCGGCCAGGTGGGCTATGCCAACAACGGCATGGAGTATCTCAAGGATCTTGCCATAGGCGAGGAATACAAGGGATTGCGGTAAAGAATTACGTTCAAAGTTCAAGGTTCAAGTTCAAAGGCTCGGGATCGGACCTCAGTCCTTGAACTTGGAACCTTGAACTTTAAACCGTTTCAGGCGGGCTGTCGTCGGAGGCCCACCCACGTGATCAACAATACCGCCGTCGAGATCAGGGCCATCGCCTGAAAACCCCCTTCGTAACCCATCTTGTCGATCAGAATGCCGCAGAGGAGCGGCCCGAGCATCTGACCCACCGATGTGAAAGCGCGCGACAAACCGAGGCTCAGACCCTTGGCCGAGGGCGGCGCGCTTTGCAACGCAAAGGTCGTCGAGCCGACGTTGCTGAAACCGAAGCCAAGAGTCATGACCGCCAGAGGCAGCAACAGGGTGAAAAAGCCGGCGCCGTGAACTTGAAGAAGAAACATCGGGATTCCCAATGCCACGCCGATCAGAATCACACGCGACGCCTGGATGCGGTCTGCGAGCAGGCCGCCGCTGTAGCGGCCGAGCGTGTCGGTCAGGCGCGCGATCGCGACCATGGAGCCGACAACGTCCAAGCCGATGCCGCGCCGGTTGACGGCGAGAAATGGAAAGGCGACGCGGGTGACGCCGACAAGAAAAAAGAAGGATTGGCCGATAGCCAGGCAGGATGCTAGAAAACTTCGCTTGCGCAGCAGATTCATTCCCTCGCGCCACAGCGTGGTCGAAGGGTCCATGACCGTTCTGCGGTAGCGATGGGCGCCGCCGGCGAGAACCAGCATGAGGGCGATCACTTCGGGTGCCGCGTAGAGAAGGAAAAGCGCTTTGGCTCCCAGCCATTTGCCGATGAAGCCGCCAAGAAGCGGGCCCAACGTGAATCCGATGCCCAGCGCGGAAGCCATTTGACCTTGGACGCGCCCCTGGCGCTCCGGCGATGAATAATCGAAGCCAATCTTTCTAAGCGACAGGGCGAACATCGCTTCGGTCAAACCGTAGATGGCAAAGACGCCGAGAAATACCCCCATAATGTCGAGATAAAAATGGCCGACGAGGCTCATGGCGAAGCCGATGACCACCGCCGTGATCAGCAACATGCCGGAGCTGACATAGGTCGCCATCACTCCCGATAAAAGGTCGGAGCAGACACGGCCGATGCCGTTGGCGACCAGCGGAACGCCCGCCAGGGCGACCGAATAGCCAAGCTCTTTCATCACGAAGGGCGCCAGCATCGCCGCTCCCGACGACCCCGCGGTCTGGCAGATGGCCGCGGCGACGTATAAGCTCAATGGAGAAATTTTCATGGCGCCGAATTATAGCAGGGGATCGGCCGCCGGCCTATGGCCGGCGCCAACCTTTTTCCTGGTGGACAGGGCGATTCGAGCTTGATAGAAAAGACAGCCGTGATCAGGGAGTTCAAGCATGGAAATACCGCAGATTGAAATTCACCAAGCCAAGCAAATACTTGACCTTAAAGAGTCCTTGTTTATCGATATTCGAGATCCAGCCTCCTATGGTCAGGCGCATATTCCCGGGGCGATTCATCTCAACGACGGCAACGTGGGGGAGTTTCTGCAAAACGCCGACAAAGAAAAAAACCTCGTGGTGTATTGCTACCACGGCAACAGCAGTCTCGGAGCCGCCGCATTTTTCCTGGAGAACGGTTTCAAGAACGTCGCGAGCATGAGCGGCGGCTTCGAGGCGTGGCGCCAAGTTTATGAGCATGTGGCGGAATGAGCTTCGAGGATTGAAGATCGAGGATTGAGGATTGCCGGCGGAAACGAGGGGAGGAAAAAATGGGCGTTGTCCTGGGAAGCGGCAAGTACCGCTACGAAGTCATCGAAAACTGGGGCAAGTTGCCCGGTGACTGGACCTTCCGTGAAGTTGCCGCGGTGGCCGTCGACCGGCAGGATCAGGTCTATTGTTTTACTCGCGGCACGCATCCGGTCATTGTCTTCGACCGCGACGGCAATTTCCTGCGGTCGTGGGGCGAGGGTGTGTTCAAGCGCGCGCACGGCGCGACCATCGGTCCCGACGAGACGGTTTTTCTTACCGACGACGGCGACCATACGGTGCGCAAGTGCACGCTTGACGGTAAAGTCCTTCTCACCATCGGCGTGCCGGGCCAGCCGGCGCCCTATCAGAGCGGCGAACCGTTCAACCGCTGCACCCATGTGGCGTTTTCTCCCCGGGGCGATATCTACGTCTCCGACGGCTACGGCAACTCGCGCGTGCACAAGTATTCGCCGGAGGGAAAGCCGCTCTTGTCCTGGGGCGAGTCGGGCTCGGATCCGGGACAGTTTAACATCGTTCATAATATCGTCACGGACAAAGATGGCTGGGTTTACGTCGCCGATCGGGAAAACAATCGGATTCAAGTTTTCGACGGCAACGGCAAGTATGAAACCCAGTGGAACAACCTGCACCGGCCCTGCGCGCTGTATATGGACACGACCAGAGAGGATCCGATCTGCTTCGTCGGCGAGCTTGGACCGGGCTTGGGCATCAACAAAGAGGCTCCCAATCTTGGCAACCGCGTCGATATTTACGATAAGCAGGGCAGGCGCCTGGCGCGGCTGGGCGATATTCGCGCCGGCGAGAAGCCGGGGCAATTTATCGCGCCGCATGGCCTCGCCATCGACTCGCGCGGCGATATCTACGTCAGCGAAGTCTCGTGGACCATCATGGGACAGCATCTAAAGCCGCCGCGCGAGCTACGCAGCCTGCAGAAGTTGAAAAAGTTGAATTGAGCGGCGGAGTTTCGTTTTCAAGCGCTAACGCGCGAACC
>CAZILB010000245.1:0-4103 GCA_964539925.1 uncultured Syntrophobacter sp.
ATTTCAGATATTGTGTCAAGGGTCGTGCCGAGTGTCTGAATTTGATGCGCAATTTGTAATCTGAAATTTTGAGATTTCGAGCGCAGCGAGGACAGATGATTAGCATTAAGAAGCTTCGCAAAACTTTTCAGGCCCAGCAGGGAGTCGTCAACGCGCTGAAAGAAATCGATCTTGAGGTGGCCGAAGGCGAGTTTTGCGTCCTTCTGGGGCCCAGTGGCTGCGGCAAAACCACGACTCTCAGATGCGTTGCCGGCCTGGAGCGGCCGGACGGGGGAGAGATCGAAATCGGCGGTCGTATGGTCAATGCTCCCGCTTCGCGCATCTTTGTTCCCGCCGAAAAGCGCGCGATCGGCATGGTTTTTCAATCCTATGCCATCTGGCCGCATATGAATGTTTTCCAAAACGTCGCCTTTCCTTTGACCCAGGGCCAGAAGCGGGTGGCGAAATCGGAGGTGGCCGATCGGGTGCGGGCCGCTCTCAAACGCGTGCAACTGGCCGAGCTGGAAGACCGGCCGGCGACGGATTTGAGCGGCGGGCAGCAGCAACGCGTCGCCATGGCGCGCGCCATGGTCACCGACTCCAAAGTGCTGTTGATGGACGAGCCGCTCAGCAACCTGGACGCGCGGCTGCGTGAGCAGATGCGCGTCGAACTCAAGAAGATCACCAAAGCCATAGGCGTCACGACGCTCTACGTCACCCACGATCAAGCGGAGGCCCTCAGCCTGGGCGACAAAGTCTGCGTCATGAACTACGGCGAGATCCTGCAAGTCGCCTCGCCGAACGAAGTCTATGCCAGGCCGGCCAATCTCTTCGTCGCCCAGTTCGTGGGCGAGATGAATTTTGTCAAGGGTTCGGTGGCCGGCCCCGGAAAGGTCGAGTCGCCTCTGGGCGTCATCGCCGCGCCCGTTCCGAAGGGCGTCAATGCCGGTGCGGCAGTAACGCTGGCGATCCGTCCGGAGCATGTGGAGGTTGCCCCCTCCGGGAACGGCGGCGCCGCCACAACCACCGGCCGGGTGGCAAGCCGCAGCTATCTAGGGGACTCGGCGCTGCTCGAAGTCGAAATCGGCGGCGTGACGCTGCTCGCCAAGCTCGCCGGAGATACCCCGCTGAACGTCGGCCAAAACGCGGCCGTGGAGCTGCCCGCGCACCGCTGGCACGTATTTGCTGAAAGTCAGTAGCCCACGGCCGGTTAGCAGCAAACGGTCAGCCGCGAGCGCTGCCCGGCCGCCGGCGGTGACCACGCAAAATTCAATTCAGGGTATTTCAGAAAACGGCTCGCCGCTTACGGCTCACTGCTCACTTCGTTCCCTGCCTTGCGGTCGCCTTGTGTCTGTGACATACGAAGAACAATTTCCCATGAGAAGGAACGCTCATGTCATCATTCGCACCTAGACCGGTCGAGAATCTGCTCAGGGCAAAGTCCGTCGCCATCGTCGGCGCTTCGCAAAAGGGCGCGTGGCCGCAGGGGATTTATCGCAATCTCAAAGGCGCCAAATTCCCCGGCGGCGTCTATCTCATCAACCCAAACTACCAGGAGCTGTATGGCGACAAGTGCTATCCGAATCTCGCCGCGCTGCCGGAAGTGCCGGAGGAGTTGCTCGTGCTCATTCCGACGCGGGCCGTTCTCGGCGTCCTGGAGGAAGCGGCAAAACTCGGCACCAAAGCGGCGACCATTTATACCGCCGGCTTCGGCGAGGGCGACGATCCCATGGGTCAAGAGCGGGCTCAAGCGATGAAGGAGCTTTGCGAGCGAACGGGCATGGTGCTCTGCGGGCCGAACTGCATGGGTTCATATTCGGTCGGCGAAGGACTGTGGACCTTTCCGACGGCGACGCCGTTGCTCAAAAAAGGCCCGGTGGGTCTGATTTTCCAGAGCGGCGGCTCGCTCGGCAATTGGATCAAGGGCGCCACGGAGCGCGGCATCGGCTTTACCTATGCCGTCTCCAGCGGCAACGAAGTGAGCCTCGACCTGGTCGATTATCTGTCTTTTCTGGTCGAAGATCCCGATACCAGAGTCATTACGCTGATGGTCGAGGGTATCCGCCGCCCCGACGAGTTTATCGCCGTCGCCGAACGGGCGCTCGGCAAAAGCAAACCAATTCTGGTCGTCAAGCTCGGCCGCTCGGAGATGGGCAAGCGCCAGGCGATCTCGCACACAGGCTCGCTGGCCGGCGCCGACGAGGTGTTCGACGCCGTCTGTCATCGCCTGGGTTTGATTCGCTGTCCGACGCTGGAAGATTTGACGGAAACGACGCTGGCCTTTATGCCGGGACGATTTCCCGCGGGCAGGCGCGCGGCGATCGTCGTCAATTCCGGCGGCATGAAGGGTCTCATCTGCGATCATTGCGACGAACTCAAGACCGATCTCGCCCAGTTGAGCGACAAGACCAAAGAGGCGGTGCGACCGCTGATTCCGCCCGAGTTGGCAGTGGAAAATCCTCTGGAATGCGGGGTGGCGGGTTTCGGCGACGAAGCCGGATTCATCAACATCGTAAAATTGCACGCCGAAGATCCCGGCGTCGATCTGCTGGCGATTCACGGCGAGCTGCCGCGCGGGCAGCAGAGAAACGCGGCGCTGTTTCAGAGCGCATTTGCGGCAACGGAGAAGCCGATTGTTGCGTTCGCCCGATCGACCTACAGCTGTACGGACGAGAGCCGCGCCTTCCAGGAAGAAGCCGGGATGCCGTTCTTGCAGGCGATCAAGCCGACGCTGCGGGCGTTGGCGGGGCTCGGTTTGTACGGCGAGCGGCGGCAGTTGGGCGTGCCCAAGCTCGGAACGGCTGGGGGCAAGGCCGCAGACCTGGCAGGGGAAAATCTAAATGCTTTGCTGCAACGGCATGGCATCGGCTTGCCCAAACAAGCGATGGCCGGCAGTGCCGCCGACGCCGCAGTGAAGGCGAAGGAAATCGGCTTTCCGGTGGCCATAAAGCTGATCGCTCCCGAGGTGGTGCACAAGACCGAATCGGGCGCGGTGGTGCTGGGCTTGAAGAGCGCGGAGGAAGTCCAGGCCGAAGGGCAGAAGTTGTTGACCAAGACGCTGGGCAGAGGGCACTTACTTATTCAGGAAATGGTTCAGGGAACCGAGGTGTTGATCGGGGCGCGCACCGATCCGCAGTACGGGCCGTTTTTGATGGTCGGCCTCGGCGGCATTTTCGTCGAGGTCTTGAAAGACGTGGCGATCCGTCTTATGCCGATCGACGAGCGTGAAGCGCGCGCGATGCTCAAAGAGCTGCGCGGTTATAAAGTTCTTGAAGGGGTGCGCGGCCAGGGGCCGCGCGACATCGACGCGTTGGTGAAAGCGATGGTTGGTGTCGCCGAAATTTTCGCCGCCCACCGCGATCATCTCGCCGACCTGGAGATCAATCCCATCATGGTCCGCGCCCTCGGCCAGGGCGCCGCCGCAGTCGATGTGCGGCTGGTGCGCAAGTAGGTTTTTTAGCCGCGAAGAACCGAGCGCGGCAACCCCGCCACCAACGCAAGACAAACATTCACCGCAGACGCCGAGGGCGCAGAGTGATTTTTTAGAATCTAAACCCTCCGCGCCTCCGCGGTGAGTCTTCCGGAAAATTTGCGCGAGCCGAGAAAATTCCGAAAAATTGTAGTGCAAAGGGCACATAGAGGGGGACAGGATAAGGCTCAGGTTAAGGCACAGGCTCTTTCTCAACCTCGTCGACCTTAACCTCAACCTGTTCTTGGCGCCTTGGCGCGAACGTTGCCAAGGGAAATTAAACCCGCCCGCCCCCTTTTCTCTTGCGGGCAACTCCTCGGGATCGCTGACGATTATGGAGGCCGGCGGCGGATGAGGCGGTGAAAACGGCAATGGTGCAAAAATTGTCCTTGTGTTATTCGATGCCGAGGCCTAGAGTGTTTAGTTATGGCAAGAATAACCGTTGAAGATTGTTTGGATAAAGTTTCCAGTCGTTTTGAGCTCGTAAAGCTCGCCTCCATACGAGCCAAGCAGCTCTTAAAAGGTGCCAAGCCGGCGATCGAATCGGACAACCGAGAAATTGTTATCGCGCTTCGCGAAGTCGCCGCCGGGAAAGTGCGCTGGGCCACTCCTGAGAGCTGATGCGCCGAAGCGCCAAGCTCACTTCTCTCCATAG
>CAZILB010000246.1:0-1220 GCA_964539925.1 uncultured Syntrophobacter sp.
TTGAGGGCGCGGAGAACCAGCTCGCGGCGGAACTGTTTTTCTTTTTCCGGCGCCAGTTCGGGGTTGCCGGTGGGGCTGACGATGCCGCCGGAGGGGATGGCGCGGAGCGAGCCGACTTCCCTGGCCACCGGGATCATGGTGCAGATTTGCGTGACGGGGATATTGAGCCTTTCGATCTCCTTGCTGATCGCCGCGCCGCAGCGAGTGCTGGAGCCTCACGTGGAGGTCAGAATCACGCCGGTGACACCGGCGGTTTTCAAACGATCGGCAATGTCCCGGCCGATCTGCGTGGCATTGTCCACGGCGGCGTGAGCGCCGCCGGTGCTGTGAATGACTTCATGGAGTTTGCCGATCGTACCTGCGCGTTCGAGTTCGCGCATGGCATCGAGCGGCACTAGCCGGTTGGGATCCTCATTGGTAAAGGCGGTGTCATAGCCGGAGTGGACGGCATCGTATTTAGCCGCGTCGAGGGAGTTGACGCCGGCGATGGGTATCGTCGTGAAGCGGGTGGGGCGGCCGGGTTCGATTTTCTCCGGGTTGCCTTCGACGACCAGGCCGCCGTCGGTCACCAGCGCGATCACCGCGGAGGATAGATCGCGCAAGGGCGCAGCCGGTTTGCCGCCGGCGAATTTGGGCGGCGCGATTTCCGATTGAAACGGCTTGCCACTGAGTTTGGCCAAGAGCATGTCCACGGCGCGCTCGGCGGGCGGCTTGGCGGCGAACTCGTTGCGCTTGATGCCGCGGGCCAGATAACCCTCATCGTCCGGTTTGCCGATGGCATCGCCGCGCGCCAACTTCAATCCCAGCGCCGCCATGTGCTGGAGCGCCGGCACCATGCGGGCGATGGTTGCGCCCGAGTTGACGATGTAAATATTTTTCCGAGACAGGCTCGCGCCGACGTTGTCTTCGTCCATGCCCGCGACTGCGGAAATACCGAGGCGCTCCTGCACTGCGCGACAAAGGGCGCCGCAGGCGACGCCGTAGCGGCCGCTCGAGAAGGCCGGCCCGGCGATCAATAAATCGGCTTTGTGCTCGACTAAATGCCGCATCAAGTCATCGATGGCTTCGTCCTGATGCTCGGCAAAATAGTTGTCGCCGCAGTATAGGGTCGCGACCACTTCGCCATCCGCGCCGAGAGCCTGCGAAAGCGCGCGGCCGGGGCCGACGGGACCGGCTTTGATGCCGGGAATAACATCGGCCTGTTCTTCACCGCCGATCTG
>CAZILB010000246.1:1320-2632 GCA_964539925.1 uncultured Syntrophobacter sp.
TGGCTGATGGCACCGACGATGTCACCGATCCAGAGTTTTAATTCTTCGTGCGCCGGCGTGAATGTGATGCCAGGATTGGTGTTGTCCGGGTTGGCATTATCCAATGCGATCGTGTCGCCGCCAATGACGCGTTCCACAGCGGGCAACGTGATCGCATCCCGTGTCAGACCGGGAGTCACCAGCGCGTTGACGTTATCCGGCACGAAAGTAATGCCCGTGTCGGGATATCGCTCCATGATGATCAGCGTCGCCTTCATTCCCATCTCTTCGGCGCGTGTGTAGATCATCATCAAAT
The DNA here is from genome assembly GCA_964539925.1 of uncultured Syntrophobacter sp. Lineage (GTDB taxonomy): Bacteria > Desulfobacterota > Binatia > UBA9968 > UBA9968 > DP-20. The sequence goes on from CAZILB010000246.1 coordinate 1,616, forward strand.
CGGTGTCCACGGCGCCGCCGCCGATCTTGGTCGCGATGATGCCGTCCGCGCCCAGGGTTTCTTTTGCCAAGCGCGCGCACTGATAAGCATTGCGCTCTTTCTCGGAAATCGTGGCCGGCGCCAGCGTCAGGACCACGCCGGCAAACCAGAGGTCGCGGCCGTGGCGGCGGTAAAGCTCCAGGATCACCGGATGATTTTGCGCGAACCAGGTGAAGGCCGAGTATGAAAACATCAGCGCACCGTCCAGGATCTCGTTGGGATGGACGATGGTCGGCATGAAGCCCTGAATGTTGCTGCCGTAAAAGACGGTCTCTTTTTGCTGGGTCGGATGCTGATGCGAGTGCATAGGAAACACATAGGCAATGCGCGGCAGATCTTTCGGCCCTTGGTTGAACGCGACCGGAGGCAGATCGAAAATTCTAACCTCGTCGGGCTCGAGATCTTTTGCCGCCCGCGCCAGATACACGGCGGTCTTCAGTCCGGCCTTTTTCACCGCCAGACGGTACTCGTGTTTGTCGGCGTTCTGTTTAGGGAAGGGCAGGAGCACGACGTTGTGCGTATTCGCGATGGGCGAGTAATCGGCGGCGGGGCCGCTCATGTCGATGAGGCTTCGCGACCGCACTGCGAACTGGTCGGTTTCCAACACCGCGACATTTTTAAGCGCGCAGGTGCGGCCGTCGCCGACCAGACCGCCCGGGTCGAGGGCGCCGGGGAAGTTCGCGCCGCCGACGCGATAGCGCGGTTCCAGAACATCGAGCACGCGGATAATCCGGCAGGACTCGCCGGGGCGGGCGAGGTCAATCTCAACGCTTTTGAAGAGTGAATCTTCTTGGAGCAGGGAAGCAAGCTCGGCGCGATCGATCAGAAGCACGCCATCGTCAATGCAAGTTGTGGCGCCGAACTTGACGTCTTTGATCGAGACCAAGCCCAGATCTAAGCGCATAATCGGTGTTTATGGTGCTTCAGGTTTTCGTGTGGAAAACCGGACCTGTTCGCGTTAATTTTGTCCACCGCGAA
>CAZILB010000246.1:2732-4024 GCA_964539925.1 uncultured Syntrophobacter sp.
TCACTTGGCTAAAACTTTTTTCAGCCGCTCGATGGTTTCCGGCGTCTGAGAGGTCAGTTCTCTGGACAATTTCTGCAACTCCTCGCCGCCGATGGGATCGAATTCATAGTTTCTCCGCTTGACCTCGGCCTTAAATTGCTCGTCGGCCATGGTCTTCGCGTAGGCGTCGCGCAGAATTTTAAGAATATCCGGCGGCAGGCCGGGAGGACCCATCATCGGTCGGCCCATGCCGTCAGCGCCGACGAGCAAGGAGACGAGGCGTCGGCCCGACTCCGGTGTTTTGTATTTGTCCATGATCTCGAATACCGTCGGCGTGTTCGGCAGTCTCGGATCTCTCGTCCGAGCGGTTTGAAATATATGGTGAACGAAGCCGGTCTTGCGCCAGGTATGGTAGGGCTCCCGGCCGAAGAAGGCTTCGATAGTGAAAGCGCGGCACTGAATTTCGCCCCGTTCGACGCCGAGGTCGATATCGGTGCCACCGGGGTAGCCCGTGACGATATTGAATCTGGCGCCGACGGTCTCCTGCATCATTTTCGGCAGATAGGAATCCGGGCCGGTAACTCCGGTGGCGCCGCATTTGGGCGGTTCTTTGGCGGTGCGGATCTCTTCGATGGTTTTATACGGACTGTCCGCGCGCATGTACATCTGGCTGGCGCCGCGGGCCGGCGAGCCGATCCAACTAAATCTCGCCCAGTCGAATTGGATCTCGGGGCGGCCGAGAAGTTGATTGAGATAAAGCGAGGGAATGACGGAGCCGATAATCGTCAGGCCGTCCGGTTTCACGGTGCTGTACAAATAATTTACCGCGATAACGTGACCGGCACCGGGCATGTTTTGCACGATGAAACGGGGATTGCCCGGAATATGCTTGCTCATATGTTCGGCGATCAGGCGCCCCCAGAGATCATAGAGATTTCCCGGCGGCGTGCCGAGGATCATGCGGATCGTTTTCCCTTGATAGAAGGGCGTCTGGGCAAAGGCGTTTGAGGTCCAAAGCGACCAGCACAAAAGCACTAAAAAGGCTCTCTTCATGCCATACCTCCCGGGTTCAAAAAATTTCTTGTCCGTAAAGATCATGCGTCGAAATTGCTCGGAATCGAGACGCGCAAGGCTTATCGAAATTGGCCGCGGGCGTCAAGGGAGGAAGAATGGCGTGAGGCTTGAGGCAACAGGCGTGAGCGGGAAGAGGTTCGCGACAAAAGACCCAGCGCGACAGAGCCGTAACCAAATAAGAGAAGAAATTTAACCACCAAAGAACGCAAAGGACACAAAAAGGGGCGGGTTTCAAACCC
>CAZILB010000247.1:0-2253 GCA_964539925.1 uncultured Syntrophobacter sp.
CGCGAGTTTCGTCTGCTCTGGTACGGCCAGGTGTTCACCTCGATGGCGACCTGGATGGATTCCATCGCGCGCGGCTGGCTGATCTATGAGCTGACCAATTCGTCTTTTCAACTCGGACTCGTGCGTGGCGTGCAAGCGATTCCTACCTTGTTGCTTTCGCCGATCGCGGGCAGCGCCGCGGATCTCTATTCACGTAAAACCCAGATATTGATCGCTCAGATCGTCGACGGCCTGCTTTATGCGTGGATCGCGGTGATGATTCTCACGGGAAAAATCCTGCCGTGGCATGTGTATGTGACCTCGCTCGGCCTCGCCACGGTACAGGCGTTCCAACTACCGTCCAGATCGGCGATGATTTCCGACTCCGTGCCGCCCAGTTGCCTGACCAACGCCATGGGGCTCAATGCCGTGGTTTTCAATTCCGCGCGCAGCGCCGGGCCGGCGCTGGCGGGCATTCTCATCGCACTTTACGGTACCGCGGGTTCTTATTCCGTTCAGGCGGTCTTTTTTCTTTTGGCGACTATCTGGACGATCATGCTCCGCCCCAAACCGCGGCCGGCGTCGGCGCGCGGGGCTCACACCGAGCAGGGCGAAACGTTCGGTCAAAACATCGTCGAAGGCTGGAAGTTCAGTTGGCGAAATTATGAAGTGCGGGTCGGTTTGCTGGTGGTGTCGATCGCGATGTTCCTGCTGATCCCCTTCACCACGCTCCTGCCGGTTTTTGCCCGCGATATTTTGCAGGTCGGCGCCCATGGCCAGGGAATACTCCTCACTTGCATGGGCGTCGGCGCGCTGTTCAGCTCCGTGCTGGTGGCCTTCCTGGGCGATCGCATGCCGCGCGGCGTGGTGATGATCGGCGGCGTCGCGCTTTACGGCGTTTTGCTCGTGGTTTTTTCGTTTTCCTCTTCGTTTCTGCTCTCGATGGCGGTGATGTTCATGATCGGTCTGTGCCACGTGACTTCCCACGCGCTGATTCAGATTATCATTCAGTCCTATTCTCCCTCCGAGTTTCGCGGCCGGACCATGGCGATCTTTCACATGACCCAGGTGATACTGGTCATGGGCGCGATGTTTATCGGCGGATTGGCATCGCTGATCGGCGCGCGTTGGGCGGCGGCCTCGATGAGCCTTTTTGCCACGGCCGCGATGACCGCCATCTACCTGTTGATGCCGGGGGCGCGGCGAATTCGATAAATCGTTTGGGTCGAGGATCGACGATGGAGGATTGAGGATCGATGAGCCATCTTCGATCATCTGTCCTCCATGCTCGTCTTAGGGTGTGCGGCTAGACCTTCCAAGGGACCCCATGATATAGCAAATGCATCATTCTTACGCCCCGGCTCTAGGTCACCGAGTCCCCTCGTCTCCTGCGGCCAGTTTGGAGTTTTCACTGCAATCGTCTTCGAGCAAACAGCCGCCGGCCGGCACCCCAGCCGAGAAACTCCCCGAAGCGACGACAGAAACACCGCTCTGGTATCCGCTCAATCGGCTCGTACGTCTGCGCGCCTTCCACGCCCTCGGCCACCGCGATTACCGCTTGCTTTGGTACAGCCAGGTGTTCGCGTCGCTCGGCATCTGGATGGATCAGGTGACGCGCGGCTGGCTGATCTACGAGCTTACCGACTCCGCTCTGCAATTGGGTCTGGTTCGCGGCATTCAGGCGATACCGTTTCTGTTCCTGTCGCCGATCGCCGGCAGCGTCGCCGACCGCTATTCGCGGAAGTTCCTTGTGGTGACGGCCCAGTTTGCCATGGGGTTTATTTTCACCGCTACGGCGGCGCTGATTCTATTCGGACTCATTCAGCCGTGGCATGTGTATCTGACCGCGGTTCTTATGGCCTGCGTGCAAGTTTTTCTGCAGCCGTCCCGAGCCGCCATGATCTCCGACACCGTGCCGCCGGAAAACCTGACCAATGCCATCGGTCTTAACGCGGTGGTATTCAACATGGCGCGCAGCACCGGGCCGGCGCTGGCGGGCCTGTTGATTTTCGTTTTTAATACGGGGGCGGCCTATGGCGTGCAAGGAATATTCTTCCTGCTCGCGACGATCTGGACGATGCAAATGACTTCGGGGCGGCGTGCTGCCGCGGCTCGAAACAGCCACGGTGGAATGCACGAATCTTTCGCGCGCAGCATCGTCACCGGGTGGAAATTCTCCTGGAGCAAAGCCGAGGTTCGGAGCAGCCTGTTGATCGTCATCGTCGCGTCGCTGTTTATGGTGCCGTTTACGACGCTGTTGCCGATTTTCGCGCG
>CAZILB010000247.1:2353-3975 GCA_964539925.1 uncultured Syntrophobacter sp.
GCGGCGGCGATGAGCATCCTCGGCACGCTCTTCATGGTCGCGCTCTATGTTTTCGATCCCAAGGCACGGAAGATACGGTGAGCGGTTGGGGAAGACGGGTCACATGATGCCGCGGTGCAATGTAGGAGGGGAGGGGATGAAGCCGATGCGAGCAGCGCCCCTCGGCGAACCGCTGGGTGGACGCGCGGCTTGGAGGCGTGTTATAGGCGATGAGACCGCATCATGAAACTTCGTTCGTTCCGTCCCGGAGTCGATTCTGAACTTGCCAGGTCCTGAAAAAAAAGCCGCCGAAAACGAGACGATGGGTAACGTGCAGGCGCCCGCTGCGACCGGCGCCTGGGGACCTTTTGAAACCTTGCTGCGCATGCGCGCTCTGGCCTCGCTCAAGTATCGCGACTACCGCCTGCTGTGGTTCGGCCATGTGTTTACCTCCATGGCGTTTTGGATGGACCAGGTGACGCGCGGCTGGCTGATCTATGAACTTACCGATTCCACGGTCCAACTCGGTTTGGTCCGCGGAGTGCAAGCGATTCCCATTTTATTCCTGTCGCCCATCGCGGGCAGCGCGGCCGACCGTTATTCCCGCAAGACGCAGATCTTGATCGCCCAAATTATCGACGGGGCCATGTTCGCCCTACTGGCGCTGCTAATCTTTTCCGGACAAATCTTGCCCTGGCATGTATACGTGACGGCCTTTGCCATGGCTTGTGTGCAAACCTTTCAACAGCCGGCGCGGGCGGCGATCATCGGCGACGTGGTGCCGCGGGAAGGGATCACCAACGCCATCGGCCTCAACTCGATTATCTTCAATGTCGCCCGCAGCACCGGGCCGGCGCTCGCCGGAGTGCTCATTGTCGCGTTCGGCACCGGCGGCGCCTTCGCCACCCAGGCGATTTTTTATTTCCTCGCGACCTATTGGACTTTGCGTTTGCGCACGGCCGCGACTTCCGGGTCGGTCGGGCGCCACGGCCACGGTCAGGGCGATTCCTTCGCCAGGAGCATCGTCGAAGGTTGGAAGTTCAGTTGGCGCAATCTGGAAGTACGCACCGCGCTGCTCGTGGTGATGTTCGCTTCGCTTTTCATCGTGCCGTTCACCACGCTCTTGCCGGTGTTCGCCCGCGATATTCTCGGCGTCGGCGCGTCCGGCCAGGGATTCTTGCTTACCGCTATGGGCATCGGCGCTCTCGGCACGGCGATGATCATCGCCACTTTCGGCGATCGCATGCCGCGGGGGCTTTTCATGCTCGGCGGCGTCGCCTTGTACGGCGCCGGTGTCATCGCCTTTGCGGCATCGCCGTGGTTTCACTTGTCGATGGTGCTCATGGTCATTGTCGGATTCGCCAACGTCTGCTCCCACGCGCTGGTGCAGACGGTGATTCAAACCTACTCGCCGGCGGAGTTTCGCGGCCGCGCCACCGCGCTTTTTCACATGAGCCAGGTGGTGATGACGGTGGGCAGCATGGCGATCGGATCGCTGGCGGCGCTCTGCGGCACGGAGTGGGCAGTGGTGTTGATGGCCGCGGCCGGCACGCTGGCTATGCTCGGCATACATATCGCGTTGCCGCAGGCATGGCGGATACGTTAGTCGGCAAAAAGTTTGCCGCAGTAAGGAAGAAAAATAT
>CAZILB010000248.1:0-3955 GCA_964539925.1 uncultured Syntrophobacter sp.
CGGCGAAAACATCCGATCATGTGGTCGTTGACCATGCCGGTCGCTTGCATGTGGGCATAGCAGATCGTCGAGCCGACGAATTTGAAACCGCGCTGTTTTAGATCGTTGCTCAGGGCGTCGGATTCGGCGCTGGTGGCGGGATAGTCTTGCAACTCGCGCAGCTGGTGCACGATGGGCCGGCCGCCGACGAAACGCCAGATATAGGCGTCGAAGCTGCCGAACTCTTCTTGAACATCGAGAAACCTTGCCGCATTGTTGACCGCGGCGACAATTTTTGCCCTATTGCGGATGATGCCCGCGTCTTTCATCAGCGCCTCGACCTGCCGCTTGCCGAAGCGCGCGACTTTTTGCGGATCGAAGCCGGCAAACGCTCGACGATACGCCTCCCGTTTGCGCAGCACCGTATACCAGCTCAATCCGGCTTGCGCCGCTTCCAAGGTCAAAAACTCGAAAATGACTCTGTCGTCGTGCACCGGCACGCCCCACTCGCGGTCGTGGTACTCGACATAGTCGGGCTTGGTCAGATCGACCCACGGGCAGCGCCCATTGTTGTCATAGCCTTTCATCGGAAAGAATATTAACCACGAAAACCCGAGCGCGGCAAAATGGAAAGCGAGATCGAACTACGAACGGCATGGCGCAGCAGAGCCGCAACCGAAGGCGATGCGGATATTTCACCACGAAGGTCGCAAAGGGCACGAAGATAAGAGATGACCATGTCTAAAATCCTTCGTGAACTTCGTGTGCCTCGTGGTGAGATCGAATTCTCTCGAATTCAGCGATTTCGCGGCAAAGTGGTCCATTTTCTTCTCTTACGGTTTTGGATGCGCCGGATCGATCCAGTAGACCTCCTCCGGAGTTTCGACCGCGGGGATGTCCAGATTAACCACCACGGGTTCCTGATCGCTGCGCACCACCACACACGCAAGCGGCTCGTTCTCGTTGGCGTTGATCTCCTGGTGCGGCACGAACGGCGGGACAAAAATAAAATCCCCGGGACCCGCATCCGCGACAAACTCAAGCTTCTCGCCCCAGCGCATGCGCGCCCTGCCGCTGACGATATAAATGATGCTTTCGAGCGTGCCGTGATGATGCGGTGCGGTCTTGGCGTCGGGATGAACGTGCACCATGCCGGCCCATAGTTTGTTCGCGCCCGCCATCGCCCGGTTGATCGCCGCTGCCCGCGTCATGCCCGGTGTCTGCGGCGTATTGAAGTCGAACTGCTTGCTCGAAACGATTCTCACACCTTGATGGCGCCAGTCATGACTCATGATTTACCTCCTTTTCAACCAAAGGGGGACTGTCCCCTCACATAACGATGTAGCGGTCGAGTCCGCGGCTGAATTCCAGTCCGAGCCCCGGCTTGGTCGGCACGCGAAGCTCGCCGTTCACCGGCACCGGCACTTCCTCAAACAGCCGAAACGACCAGGGCATGTACTCCACCGTCAGGCCGTTCGGTATGGCAGAGATCAGGTGCACGTGAATTTCCGGCAGCAGGTGGCTCACCACCGGCAGATTAAAGGCCTCGGCCATGGCCGCTACCTTCATCCAGTTCGAGATCCCGCCGACGCGGATGAGATCGACCATGATAATGTCCACAGCCTGCGCCTCGATCATGTGGCGAAAGGGCGTAATGCCGTACAAACACTCGCCGCCCGCAAGCGGCGTGATCAATGCATCCGCCACCCGCGCCAGACCGCTATAGTCGTCGTGAACCGTCACGTCCTCGAGCCAGAAAAAATGGACGTCCTCGACGCGTTTGCCGATCTCGATGGCCTGGGTTACCGACCAGCGCTGGTTAATATCGCACATAAGGTCGATGTCGGGCCCAACAGCTTCGCGGATCAGCCGCGCCCGCTGAACCTCCCGCTCCGGCGTGGTCTCGCCCGGGAGCGCCATCTGCGTCTTCATCTGCTTGAAACCTTTTTCGACCAGTAACTGAGCTGCCTTCAGCAGATGATCGAGCGGATAGGCGCGCACCAGAGCGCCGCTGGCATAGGCCGGCACGCGCTCGCGCAAGCCGCCGAGCATGGCACCGAGAGACTGCCCGAGAAACTTGCCCTTGATATCCCACAGGGCCATGTCGAGGCCCGAGACCGCCAGGGTCAAAATGCCACCCGGACCGCAGCTCGCGGCTGCGCTGCGCAGTTTGTGCGTAAGCGCCTCGATGCGCAGGGGGTCCTCGCCAATAAGCAACTCGCCGAGCTGGTCGATGGCATGTTTTAGCGTCGCGCTTAACGGTCCGCCGAAAAAACTCACGCCGATGCCCTCCATGCCGTCCTCGGTTTCCATCAAAACCGTAACGAACGTGTTATGGGAGCGAAAATAGGGCGGACCGTTTGCCAGCGGTTCGTCGAGCGGCAAGCGCACGACTTGAGATCGGATGCGTTTGATCTTCATGGGGCCTCCACGGGGCGAGACCGAATTCGAGCGTCGCACTGAGGGCCTTCGTCAGGCTCAGGATGAGATCTGAGCAATTTCCGATGTTGCGGCATAGGTTCTATTGCCGGCATGGCCCAAGCGTCGTGGGACTTGATTCGGACACCCCTCGATGCGTCCATGCCTTCTTTGAAGCTTATCGCATTCCACCCCGGTTTTGATAATATGACCGAATCGTGAGAACCCCTAAATGATCACCATGTCCAGGGAGGAATGCCGGTCCTACGTCTCCGAGCTTCGCCCCCAAATTAAAACCAGCCTGCTGTTTTTTGCCATCGGCATGGTCGCCGGCTTGATGATCGTTCTCCGCTTTCCCCAACTGACCGACCAGTTCGGCGAGAACATCGCGAATTTTGTAAAGATTTTTCACGGCCTGCCCAGGTTCCAGCTCGCCGCAGCGATATTTTTCAATAACGCAACAAAAACCTTGCTCGCGATCGTCCTTGGTGCGCTGTTCGGCGTCGTTCCTGGAATCTTTCTGTTGGCCAACGGGCTCGCCCTCGGCGTCGTCTTTACACTGGCGACGCACGCGAAAGGTTTTTGGCTGACGCTGTTGGGCATCCTGCCGCACGGAATCATCGAGCTCCCCGCGGTGTTCCTCGGCACCAGCATCGGCCTTCTGCTTGGCAGTCACGCCGTTAAATGGGTCCGGCGCCACCCCGAGGCGGCGCTGATAGTCGAACTCAAGCGCGGCCTCAGGTTTTTCTGCTCGGTCATCGCGCCGCTGCTGCTCATCGCAGCCGTCGTCGAGGCCTATATCACTGCGGCGTTGCTCTCGGGATTTTAGCAGCCCTCAGCGGCGCAGCTGGCGCAGTGCTCCATTAGAATTGTTTGATAAACTTGAGCGTAAAGCGGTCGCTTTCGCCGATGGCCTCGAATTTGGAGCGATCTTTGTCCTTCAGACGATAGCTTGGCGGCAAGGTCCAGACTCCTTCCGGATGATCCTTAGTATCCTTTGGATTGGCGTTGGCCTCCGAAACGCCCGCCAGTTTGAAGCCGGCCTTTTCGATCACCGCGATCGCATAGTCCTGGCGCACGTAGCCCGACTTCATCTGCGCTTCCTGCGTCATGTCGTTACGCCCGCGATGATCGACGACACCGAGAATACCGCCCGGCCTGAGCGCTTTGTGAAAGACACGGAGCGCACCGGCCACTTCGTTCCGTTGGATCCAGTTGTGCAGATTGCGAAAGGTAAGCACGAAGTCGGCGCTGCCGGCAGCCGCGATCTCGTGTTTATCGGCGTTGAATTTGGTGATCATCACCTTGCCGTAGAGAGCGGGCTCGCCCTTGAGCCGCGCCAATAGCTTCTGGTGATCGGCGAGATACCGAGGCGCCGCCGCCTCGTCGCGGTTGGCGGCGATATAACGGCCGCGCTCTTTCAGATATGGCGCGAGAATCTCCATGTAATACCCCGCGCTGCCGGGCAGGATCTCTACGACCGTGCTGTTCTCCTTGACAGCGAAGAAGGTCAAGGTCTCCAGCGGATGACGGAATGGATCGCGCGCCACGTTGCGCG
>CAZILB010000249.1:0-3914 GCA_964539925.1 uncultured Syntrophobacter sp.
TTTTTCTGCGCGCCGCGCACATTGATGGCGGCAAGGCATACTTGCCAGCTTCGCCAACAGGGCGTCTCGAACGAAACAATGAGACACTGATGAATTATTTTTCGAGCGGGTGGCGCGTCGTCGCCGCCGCGAGTTCCGTTTCGTTGGTCAGGTCCAGACGCAGCGGCGTCATCGAGACGAAGCCCTGCTCGATCGCCCAGCGATCGGTTCCCTCCTCCGCGCCTTCGAGCGGAATGACGCTGAACCAAAAATGCTTGCGCCCTAACGGGTCTTCTCCCGGCACCACCCGCCCGTCGTATTGCCGCACCGATTGCCGCGTCCAACGCAGACCTTTCGGTGTTTCCTCGGGGAAGTTGACGTTGACGAGAGTGAGCTTCTCGTCCTTGAGCAAAATCTCCAAGACTTTTTCAGCCGACAGGCTGATACTATCGAAGTTCGGTTCATCCTTGATGGCGGGCATGCTCATGGCGATGCCGCGCAGACCCAAAAGCATCGCCTGCTTCGCCGCCGCCACCGTGCCGGAATGCCAAATGGAGTTTCCCAGATTGGCTCCCAAATTGATCCCCGAAATCACCACGTCCACATGCTCCCAGTTGTGCGCGCCAATGACGACGCAATCCGCCGGGGTCCCGTTGACTCGATAGGCTTCAAAGCCCTTGATCGGTGTGCGCTTGTAGCTCAGCGGCCGCAGGGCGGTGATCGAATGTCCTGCCGAAGACTGCTCGACATCCGGCGCCACGATCCGCACCTCGCCGAACTTGGAAGCAACCTCCGCCAAGGTGACAATGCCGGGACTATAGATCCCATCGTCATTGGTGATTAAAATCCGCATCGGCCCACACCTCCTTGAATCACGCTGCTGCGACTGTCAAACTGACAAGCACGATAGGATCAGTATTTCATATTTGCTCGACGGGTCTACCCTGGCTGAAAAAGAATGAAAGTGACCCTCATACACAATCCAGATGCTGGCGGTGACAACCAACCCTCCGAAGCGGACATTTTAGAACTGATTCATAAGGCCGGACATGAAACCACGTTCCAGTCGTCCCGGGACGCTGGATGGGACAAAGCCCTGCAGGAGGCCGCCGATATCGTCGCCGTGGCCGGAGGCGACGGCATCGTCGGTCAAGTCGCCAAACGGATGATCGGTAGACATATACCCATCGCCATCCTGCCCATGGGGACCGCCAACAATGTCGCCACATCGCTCGGTGTGAAGCACCTGGGCATCGAGGAGTTGATTTTCGGCTGGACTTCCGCCCGGCGCGTAAAGTTTGACGTCGGCAACGCCATTGGACCGTGGGGGTCCATCCCGTTTATCGAAGGCTTGGGTATGGGACTATTCACCGACACCATGTCGCGCCTGGACGCCAAGGATAATATCGAACTTGCTCACCTCAGTGATACTGACGAAAAGCTGATTTCGGTTTTGCAGATCCTAAGAAGCCGCGTCGAGAGCTGCCGCTCGCACGAGACGAAGATCACCTTCGACGACCGCGATCTCTCGGGGAATTATATCTTGTTGGAAGTGATGAATATTCACTGCGTCGGACCCAATTTCTGGCTCGCCCCGCCCGCGGACCCTGGCGACGGTTTACTCGACCTGGTCGTCGCCTCACATGATGACCGCGAACGAATACACCAATATCTCTCGGACCGCATCGACAATAAATCAAACTATCCGGGATTGACGATTCACAAAGGGAAACATTTACGCGTCGAATGCGGAGGCTTGGTCGTGCACATCGACGAGGATCTTTGGCCCGAGGCTGGCGCGCCCCCCCCCGCCTGCATCCATGGTTATCGATATCTCGGTCTCCTCCGAAGCATTGGAAATGCTTGCGCCAGCGTAAAACGACGGCGTTACGATTTCTTGCCGACGCGCTCGATGCTTATCTTATGCTGCAACGCACTCTTGTACGCATCGAGTCCGTTCATTTTTAAATTTCCCCACGCCATGCGCCGGTCTCCGTGCCGCGCGCTTCGATGAATTCCTTGAAGCGTTGCAAATCTCCCTGCACGCGGTTTGAAACGACACCGAGCTTATCGCCCGCTTCTTCCAGAAAGGTCTCCGGCTCGTAGTCGATGCGTAAACTGACGCGGGTAACCGCTTCGTTCACCGGAGAGAAGGAAACGATACCGCTGAGATGAAGGACGAACCGAGCAGCATGAGAATATTCCCACTGGGCCCGCCAAGAAGCCCAGTCCGACGGTAGAGAATTCGCGGTCCATTTGCCAGTCTCGGCATTTCGCTTGGAGCGCTCGCCGCCGCTCTGCTCCTGAAGATCGACGGGGAAGTTGATGTGCGCTACCCCGCGATAACTCAGCGCAGTACGGCAGGCGAGATCGGCTACGTTGGCGACGTGGCTCGCGCCCATGACCCGCGTGTTGTAAACCGCCACGTCGGCGAACAGCCGGTCGAGATTCACGTCCTGTTGCGCGTGGGTGTCGATCAGGTCATGGAAATGATGGCCGGTAATCGCCAGCACCGGCTGGCGATCGAGCTTGGCATCGTACAAACCGTTTAACAGATGAATACCGTCGGGCCCCGAAGTGGCCAGACAAACGCCCAGTTTGCCCGTGTATTTAGCGTAGGCACAGGCCATAAATGCAGCGGACTCTTCATGGCGCACTTGAATGAAACGAATCTGGTCTGCGCGTTTACGCAGCGCTTCCATAAGCCCGTTGATACCGTCGCCGGGGAGACCGAAGATCACGTCCACACCCCAGTCGCAAATCGTATCGAGAAGAATATCTGCCGCCGTATTCGCCATGGCTAATTTTTTCTCTGGTGTTCGACCGGTGCGTCGGCCAGCGTGCGGTAATAGCTCTGTCCACGTTCGTAGCCGCGGCGAAAAATGGGGTTTTGATAAGTATCGGGATAAAGGCTTTTCAGATAGCTTTCGACTTGCTCGTAAGAGCTGCCGCGCGTGCGCAGATGCAGCGCCGCCTCGAAGCCGAGACGATATTCCTTCTCGTCCTGCGTGAAGTCTCGCCCTTCCCTGTAATGTTCCTGCTCGGCGTCACGCAGACCCACCCACCATTGCTCGCGCGCCGCGTCGATGCTCTCGGCGCCGTTGCGCTGTAGGATTTGCCGCGCCGCCTCGGCCTGATCCTCTTCCTCGGCCAGCGCGATTATCACGCTCCGTCCCTGGCGCAGCGCGTCTTCGTAAATAAACACTTCGTCCTTTGGCAGTCCTTCGGTAAGCGCGTTCTCCAGGTTTCCCCCGGCCGCCGCGCCGCCGACCGCCCCACCAATACCCAACAACGCCGATGCTGCAAGACCGATAGCGATGGCCGGACCGACGCCGGGAAGAACCGCAGCTGCAAGCGTCATCCCTAATGGCGCGCCCGCTGCCATACCCACTGCCCCGCCGACCACGCCGCCGACGGCTTTGCCCATGCCCGGCTGTTCACCGTCGGTGGACGGGATATTCTCAATCTCAGCGGCTGACGAGCCGGGAGCGAGGAGATTGAGTTGCTCATTGGAAAAACCGCGCGCGCTCAACTCCTCAGCGCCGCGCCGAGCTTCCTCGAATGAAGTAAAAATGCCGGTGACCGCATGCATAGGATTTCCCTGAGGCCGCTTGCGTCGGCCGAATCGCTTAACAATACCGTCCTTGGTGGATGCTATTACTATCTAACAACGCAAGCCGCATGCCATCGGCCGAACTCAATAATTCCGAGGACTAACCTGCCGTCAACAGATTTCTCGCGATCGACTTGAAGGTATTTCTACGACAATCGGCAGGAGCGCGGAGGAGAAAGACCTTTCACGTCAGATGCGCAGGCACCGCTGATTGACAGCGCCCCGCGCCAAACAAAATGAGCGAGCGGGTTCTACTTGAGACCCAAGCGTTTGCGCATCGCCGCGGTGATGGGCCGGCGCCTGGCCTCGAAGTCGTCCCACG
>CAZILB010000250.1:0-3899 GCA_964539925.1 uncultured Syntrophobacter sp.
GTTTTGCCCTTGTATTGAACGTTGTGAGTGATGATCTCGGGGTCGTTGGGTGATACGACCGCGGCATGCGCGGCGGCGGGCGCCAGGGTATCGATTAAACTATTGGCTGCCGCCAGGCTGCCGGTGACCAGGATCACCTGCCGCATGAACTCCCGGCGGGAGATCCGACCCTCGCAAAACTCCCGGTACAATCGTTTAACTTCTTCCGCCATATGGTCTCCTTTCTGCGCTTTCGTCCGAATTACCCGTGTTGGGGGAGGCGCAACATACATAGCGATCTGATCGCCTTCCGTCAAGACTTACTTTTGCATTTTTGCGGAATGGGAATTTATTTTTCCAATTTCGAGAATCCTCCATGCGCGTTTGCTCACGCCTGGATTCCCGTAAGCCCCTTTTTAGTCACTTAGCAACTGCTGTGGCGACGGAATCGAAATTGCATCCACAGCATAAACTGATCCGGCTTATCCTCGACCTGGTAGTTAAGGAATAGGCTAGAAATTCCCTCGGCGCTGAGGTAGGAAGGCTTTCAGGCCATAAGACTAACGGCTTAAACCCAATCGAAGGAGGAATTTATGTTTAATAAAAAGTGGCGTTATATGGTTTCTCTGGCTGCGGGGGCCATCGCCGCGCTCTTTGCTTTTTCGTCGATCGTGCCCGCCTACGCGCAGCAGCGCAAATCGATTCGGTGGGCCACCTCCAACACCGGGTCCTACGGCTACAAGGTCGCGGCAGCGATGGGCAAAGTGCTCGAGAATGCTCTTGGCGGCCAATATGTTGTCACCGTCAACCCATACCCATCGACTACCGGGGCGATGAAGGCTGCCATGGATGGGACGGCGGAGGTCGGCTACACGGCTGACGTCGGCATGAGAGAGCTTTATGACCGTGACGGCGCTTTCAAGGGTTACAAGCCGGCCAGCGGGTTGCTCGTGCATGCCTGGTACGCTTATCCCATGGAGACATTTATGGCGGTGCCGGCCGCCAAAGCGGCTCAGTTTAAATGTTGGAAAGACTTCAGCGGAAAGCCCATGTTCTACACCACCGCCGGTTTCATGAACTGGTTGAACGTTCGCCGGATTTATAAGGCGCTCGGCTACGAATTCAGACATGTCGAGATCGATCCCGCGACCCAGGCCGATGCCCTCCAATCCGGCTCGATCGTGGGCGCGGCCGCCTATACCACCGCCGGCCGCTCGCTCGCGTCCTACTGGCGTGAGACCGAACTGCGTACGGACGTGAGCATGATCAACCCGTGCGCCGACGAAGTGAAAAAACTGAAAGCGGCAGGGCTCGCCGTCGTGGAGGTCGACCCGAAGCAGGCTTTCAGCAAAGATGTCGGCGTTTCTAAGATCTTCGGCGTGCCGATCCTTTTCGCCTACAACGTGCGCGCCGACATGCCGGAGGATGTGGTCTATAGAATGCTGAGCGCGTTTTACAAAGATCGCGAAAGTCTCGCCAAGTCCGATCCGGGCTTCACACCCATGGCGCGCGACTTCGTCGGCATGCAGGTTCAGGGGATCAGCGCAAATCCCGATATCCCCGTGCATGCCGGCATGGCAAAGTTCCTGAAAGAACATAAGGGTTGGAACGACAAGTGGAAGATCGCCGCCGCCAAATGAGCGCATGGCGCGAATGCTTGGATTAAAGACTTGCATGGCGACAGCGCATGTTTCACCTCGGTACAACGGGTTAATTTCGAAAACACAGCCCTGGGTCGGGCTCCAGCGCTGCCGAGGGCCGGTTAGCCATAAGGAGCGGAGGGCCTGACGGCCCTCCGCTCCGGCCTTTGTTAATCACCGTAAAGTTTAGTATGGTCGCCGAAGCCCGGATTTAGTTCACACGAGAGATGCTATAGGCCTGAAGGGAGATTTCCCCATGGCGAGTCATCGGCTTAAGAGCCAGGCCAATCTCAAGAACTTGACGTTTGCACTCTCGCTCATCTTGTTCGGCTGGCTCATCTGGTACTTCTATACCGGCTACGGCGGCTCGCGCGAGCTTGCGGCCCGGCTCGTGCCGATGGCCCTTCTGCTTCAAATACTGTTCCTTTATCAAGAGAAATTTCTCTATGAATGGCTCCCGCCGGTCGCAAATCACCTCCTGATCGCGGTCTATGCGGGTATTTGCGTTTATGCCTTCGGCTATTTTCATCTGCACTACGAAGATATCGCCATCTGGCGGCAGGGTTCCTACACGACGCAAGATTTCATCGTTGGGTTGCTGGTGTTTTTTTTGGTCATGGAGCTGTCGCGCATCCTGCACGCTGTGCTTTTCTGGGTCAACATCGTCCTCGTTGTTTACACAGTATACGGCTATCTGAGCCCGGTCGATTTCTTCTGGCATCCGGGCGCATCGTTCTATCGGGTGATAACTTCGAGCACCGTCGAACTGGCGACCGGAGTCTATGGTCTCTATGCCCAACTCGCGCTGACGTTGATCGCAGCCTTTCTACTGCTGGCGGCCGCGGCGCGGGGGTTCGAAGCACAGGGCGCGATGGTCAATGTCATGCGGCGGCTCGCCGGCCGCTCGCGCCACACGATACCGCAGACGGCCGTGCTGGCCTCGGTCTCGGTGGGTCTGGTTAGCGGCAGCGGTGCGGCCAATACCGCCGTGACCGGCAGCTTCACGATCCCGCTGATGAAACGCTACGGCGTGCCGGGAGCTTTCGCCGGGGCGGTGGAGACCGCGGCTTCGATGGGCGGGCTTATGATGCCGCCGTTGATGGCGGTGGCGGGTTTCCTCATGGCGGAGTTTCTCGGCGTGCCTTACTGGGATGTCGTACTCCGGGGTTTCTCTATTTCCTTCGTCTACTTCGTCACGCTCTCCCTGTCCGTCTATCTTCTTAGCATTCGGCTGCTGCCCCCCGAACCGGTGGTGGTCCCGTCAGTTGCGGTTTACGATCGGGTCAAGACCGCGATATTTTTTCTTTCGATCGCCTACCTCATCGTGCTGATGGGATGGCTCGGTGTCGGCGCGCTGCGCGCGGCGCTCTACACTGCTATTTTCATGTTCGGGCTGCTGTTACTCGGTTATCTCTACTTTAAGTACCTGTTGAAGGATCCGGCGGTGGCAGGCGAGTCGCTCCTCGCCAACTTCCGCATGACCATCGAGACCCATGCCGAGATGACGTCCTATCTGACATTGCTGCTGGCGACACTCGGGATCATGATCGGCCTGTTTACCGTGACCGGCTTTATCAACCGAATGGGAGGAATGCTGCTGCAGCTCGGCGAGTGGCACATCATCGCGCTTATCTTGATGAGCTGGGTGTTTGGCTGGCTCGTCGGCGCCGGCCTGCCGCCGACGGCGACCTACATTATTCTCGCGGTGATCACCGTGGACCCCATGACCAAGCTCGGCATCGATCCCTGGGTGGCGCACTTCTTCGCCTTCCTGCTAGCGATCTGGGGCGAGTTATCCCCGCCGACTTCGCTAACGGCGGCGGTGGCGGCAAGAATTGCCGAGGCGTCTTTTATGCGCACCATGTGGGAGGCGTTGAAGCTGTGCGTGCCCATCATCTTCATGTCGTTCGCGATCTTCACCCGCTCCTACATGGTCGTGCAACCCGGTTGGGCGCAGGTCAGCGATACCCTGCTCGCGACCATCGCCACTTGCGGCATAACCTGTTCCATATTCGGACGTTTCGTCGACAACGGCGGAGCGAATATCATGCTGCGCGCGGCGCTGGCACTCGCGTCGTTTATTGTCATGCTCCACCCGGACGGCAACCTGGCTTTGGCGGCTGCCGTTTTCGTGTTGCCGGCGACGATCTACGGCGTGATCCGCCATCGGCGCCTCGCCCCGCCGAAAAGCGCCCTGGAGCTGCAGCCGGTGAGTTAAGGGACGCGGCCGAAGATTTGCAGGGATTTACTCGGGCTAAACCTGTTCCCGAAATTCAAAAT
>CAZILB010000251.1:0-2670 GCA_964539925.1 uncultured Syntrophobacter sp.
TCAAAATGGTTTACGGTTACGGCGGCACCTCGGAAATCATGGCGGCGTTCGACCGAGGCGAAACCGACAGTATCGATCGCTGCACCGAGGAGCATGTGCCGCGGTTATTTCCCAAATGGATCGAAAGCAAGATTCTCGCGCCGATTTTCTGGTGGGAACGCGAGCCTTCCAAAGACTGGCTGGGCAAGCTCGGCGTGCCGAAGATTCCGTACCTCTTCGACGTCGTCAAAGCCGATAAACAGCAACGCGCGGCCTTCGAGCTGGCGGTCCGATTCAACACCTTCAGCCGCACGTTCGTCGCTCCGCCGGGCGTCCCCGACAATATTTACTTCGCATGGAAAAAAGCCTTCGAGGCGACGACGAAGGACCCCGGCTTCATCAAAGCTTCGGAGGCGGCGGGGTTGGAAGTCGGACTCGGCACCGCGGATGATTTCGGCCAGCTGGTCGAGTCGTTCGGCAAGCTCGCGCCCGCGGGGGTCAAGGTACTTAAAGATCTTGTCGGCGAGGGGTCCTAGGTTCGCAGCGGATCGCGCGAATAAGATCCGCCTTACCCTTTCAACCGAGGTCGTTCGCGATGCTTGAAGCTGCCATAGAAGCCGCCCAGCGCCTGTTCTCACCGGGCCCTTTGTTGGTGATGCTCATCATGCTGCCGGTCTCTCTCATTTCGGGCATGATGCCGGGGGGAAACCTGCCGATTGCGGTGATCGTTCTCGGGTTTGCGGGCTACCTGGATCCGTGGATCACGGTTACTGCGCTGGTGTTTTTTCTCGCCGCGAGCGACATCACCGAGCCTGTCCCGTCCATCTTGATGGGCATCCCCGGAGCGCGTTCCGCTCAGGCAACCATCCTCGATGGCTACCCGATGGCTCAACGCGGGCTGGCGGGCATCGCGCTTGGCGCAAGCTACATGTGCACGCTGGTCGGCGGCGTGATCGGCGCGATCGCGTTGCTCCTGGCGCTGCCCATATCGCGCGAGCTTTTGAAGCTGTTCGGCTCGGCGGAATTTTTCCTGCTTTCGCTCTTGGGACTTCTGTGCGTTGCGATCGTCAGCTCCGGAGCTTTTGTCAAAGGCATGCTGACGGCCTCGTTCGGGCTCGCCATCGCCATGATCGGCTTCTCTCCGGTGACCGGCGTCGTGCGCGCCGACTTCGGCATCGAATATCTCTGGGACGGCGTGCCGTTGGTGCCGATCGTCGTGGGCCTTTTCGCTCTCCCGGAAGCGATCGATCTCGTCGTTGCCAACACGCCCATTGCCCGGGAACGGCTGGACACGATGCTCAAAGAAGCGCACCGGGACGTCTACCGCGGCATGGCGGAAGCGTTGAAGCACAAGTGGCTTATGGTCCGCTCCTCGTTGATCGGGACCTTCGTCGGCATGATGCCGGGCGTGGGTTCATCGGGCGCCCACTGGATCGCCTATGCCCAGGCCCGCCATACGGAAAAGGGCGGTCTCGAAAGCTTCGGCAAAGGCGATGTCCGCGGAGTGATCGCCGCCGACTCCGCCAACAATTCCGTCGACGGCGGCACGTTGATTCCCACGGTCGTGTTTGGCATTCCCGGCAGCGGCGGGATGGCGATCCTCCTCGCGATTCTGGTGATTTCCGGGGTTCAGCCGGGACCCGAGATGCTGACGCGCCACCTGGATCTGACGATCAGCCTGGTGTACATCGTGGCGCTCGCCAACATCGTCGTGGTGCCGATCATGATTTTTGCCGCGGGGTACATCACCAGGATCGCGGCCGTACCGCCGAACGTGCTCGCGCCGATCGTCATCGGCATTGTCACGTTGGCCGCTTACCAGGCCACCTACTCGGTCGAGGACCTCGTCCTGGTACTGGTGTTCGCCGTGCTGGGCGTCTTCATGAAACGCTACGGATGGCCTCGACCGCCGATTCTTATTGCCGTGGTGCTCGCCGAGATCGTGGAGAAGTATCTCTGGCTTTCGATCAACACCTACGGCTACTCCATGTTTCTTCGGCCGCAGTTCATCGGCATTATCGCCGCTATGCTTTTCGTCATGATCGTGAGCTTTCGCATTCAAGCCGGCGCCAAGAAGGTATGGGCGGAAGCCGGCGGTACAACGCCGGCATGAGCCGTGGAGCCGGACTCGGAAATCAAGAAGATGGCAAGCCAGCCGAACCCCGACTCGGCGAACCGGAGCCGGCGAAAAATACCGTTGGAACTGTTCGGTGAACTGGTTTTGCTCGCGGCGGTCGGGGGGCTCTTCATCTACATGTTCATCCAATCCCTCGGCTGGCCGCTGGGATCGGCCCTGATGCCGTGGATCGCGGTCGCCATCGGCGCGCCCTTCTGGATCTATCGAGTGCTCGTGCTCGTCACGCGGGCCCGCGAGGGATCGACGCAAATCATGGACATCGGATTTCGCACCGGGGCCGATCCGCAAGGCGAAAGAGCGCGCTTTCTTCGTGTCTCCCTGTTCATTCTCGGCCTTTACCTGGGCATTTGGCTATTCGGCTTTCACGTCGCCCTGCCGTTGGGTCTCCTGATCTACGTTCGCGTTTACGGGCAACTGAGCTGGCTCGGATCTCTCTTCGTGGGGCTCCTGTTTCTTGCGCTTCTCGTCGGAGTCTACGATAGTCTGTTGAACGCCACCTGGCACGAGCCCCTCGCCAAGCAGTGGTTCGACTCGATCTTCTAAATGCAGCTCCG
>CAZILB010000251.1:2770-3838 GCA_964539925.1 uncultured Syntrophobacter sp.
AGACGATCGCCACGCGCGAGCGCGCCGACAGCGCCGGAACCTTCGATCTCCTCGCTGCGATCGGCCGGGACTGCGTGGGCGCCTTGCGCTTTATTCCCGAAGGCGCTGATCCCGGTGATCCGGCAAAAATGCTCTCCCACCCCGCAGGCGACAATGAAATTGCCCGCCGTATTGCCACCCTCGGCGCCAACCCCCTCGGAATGGAGCCCGATGACGACTGGCGTATTTCCATCGCCGGCGTGCAGGAAAAAACGGCTTACCTGCGCAAGGGCAATCGATGGCACGTGCCCGAGGGTGCAACACCGACCTCGCACATCTTCAAACCTGCGATGCGCGAAGGACCTTACGGCGCCGACGTTTCGGATTCACCGTGGAATGAGTGGCTGTGCCTGACCATCTGCGCCGCGCTCGGCTTGCCCGCAGCAAAATCAGACGTTCTTTTTTTCGAAAAAAAGCCCGTCATTGTCGTCGAGCGCTTTGACCGTGTCTGGGACGGCGGCATTTTGTACCGGCTGCCGCAAGAGGATTTGTGCCAGGCTCTGGGGGTTCCGCCGTCCCGAAAATACGAGAGCGACGGCGGCCCCGGTATTCACGATGTTCTGGAGTTCTTGAATCAGGCGGCCGCCCCGCATACCGACCGCTTGCTGTTTTTCAGAGCGCAGATTGCGTTCTGGCTGCTCGCGGCCATCGACGGCCACGCCAAGAACTTCTCCGTATTCCTGACGCCAGACGGCTTCAGACTCACGCCGCTTTACGACATCATGTCAGCGGCTCCATACCCGCAATTTTCGCCGCAGAAAGTAAAACTCGCCATGGCGATCGGCGACAATCGCCACTATCGCCTGCGTGAAATCGCACCCCGACACTTTCACCAAACAGGTCGAAAGGCCGGCCTCCATGAGGCGGATATTGACGATCTCTTTGAAGATATATCAGCATCCCTCGACAAGGCACTGGAGACGGCCAGCCGGGCTGCGAAAGCCGCCAGAATGCCCGCAAAGACCGCCGAGGCGATACTGGATGGCGTTAAAAAACGCGCAGCGATGATCCAATAGGCTTTTTCGGAGC
>CAZILB010000252.1:0-2616 GCA_964539925.1 uncultured Syntrophobacter sp.
CAATCATTCGCTGGTGGCGGCCGCGAAAGGCGCGCCGGTGGCGTGGCTGCCGATGGATATCGTGCCGGCAAGTGCCGGCAGCGCGGGGCTATCATCGCAGGCGCCCCATCCGCATGCTGCGGTATTATTCATCGATTTCCTTTTCAGCCCCGACGGGCAAAAGATTTTAGAGAGCTACGAGTACGGCAGCGCCGCCAAAGAGTATGGTTTTAAACGCTGGTATATCGAGAAGGGCATGTCCATTCAGCAACTCGAGCGGGAAAGCGACCGCTGGGAACGCGGACTGAAAGATCTGGGACGCAAGTAGTCTGAGTCCCGGCGCCGGATATCCTGGGATCCGGCTGCGGTCATTGGCCAAAAACAGTCAAATCCGGCGCATTCCGTACGGTTTGCACGAAAGTATCGCCGATCGTCGCGGTAAAAACGTTTTACTCAGGATTCCGGTCGTTTTCTTTTGATTCCTGTAAATTTCTCTTTTCGAATAATCCTCCGGCGACGGGTTTTCCCTTCTCCATCTCCGTGCCTTGGCATTCCGACCATGGCCTCGGGCTTGCTTACAGCTGAATGAGTTTCACCTCGTGGGCGCGACTGCGCAGAGCCAAACACGGATCCGCGATAAAAATGCGAAGGAGGCCGATATGGCGCTTTGGAACCAGATGACACCGGAAGAGACCAGTGAGAGACCGCCGCGCATGGAATATCCTCCTTCGCCGCCGGCAAGTCCGGCTCCAATCGTGAAGGAAAGCACCCTGAAAGATCGGCGCGAATCGGTCTTCGGCGCAGGCGTGAGCATCGAAGGGAAAATCGAAGGCGACGCCGACGTGCGCATCGCCGGCAAGTTCAAAGGCGACATCCAGATCAAAGGCGATCTCACCGTGGAAAAGGGCGCGCAACTGAAGGCCAAGATCCAAGCCGTCACCGTAACCATTGGTGGCGCGGTGGACGGAAACGTCGCGGCCAGCGCTCAGGTGAAACTTTTGGAATCGGCGCAGGTGATCGGCGATCTCAAGGCGACGACCCTCACCGTCGCCGCCGGATCGAAAATGCGCGGCCACGTGGAGTTCGGCTGGAGCGAGTCCGAGGCGGCAAAATTTACCAATGGGAAGGCGCAGGATAACGGTAAGAGCGGAGCCGAGGGATGAAGCCTGCTGGCTCGTTGCCGGTTGCGGGCGAGTCGCGCATATGCCCGCACTGCAAAGCGACCATCCTCAAAAGCTCGACTTCCTGTCCTTTGTGCCGGCATACCTTGCGTTTCGGCGGCTTGGCCGCGTCGCCGCAGCCGAACCCGACCACATGTCCGCTGCTGGTGGAGGGAGCCTTGGAGCACCCGGGAGAAGGCGATGCGTGGGAATATTTGGTTCTCTTGGAAATCCGTGACGCCGCCGGCAGAGTGCTCTCGCGTCAAAGCGTCGGCGTCGGCGCCGTGCCGCAAAGCGAAAAGCGAATCTTCTCTCTGCGCATCGAAATGACTGCCGCCGGCCTTTAGACCGGCGCTTCACACCCCCCCTTTGACTCACTAGGCGGCGCGGCGGTATTTGCGCGCCGACAATTGTACACCGGGGTCGTAAGCCTTGACCGGGACGGGTTTCAGATCCCAGATGATGCCGAGCCAGGACAGGACTTTCAGGACATAGTAGGTGAAGTCGATTTCCCACCAGTAGAAGCCCTGGCGGGCGCAGCCCATATGCTGGTGATGATTGTTGTGCCAGCCTTCGCCCAGGGTGATCAACGCGAGCCAAAAATTATTGCGACTCTCGTCGCCGGTGTCGTAGCGTTTCTTGCCGACCAAGTGTGCCACCGAGTTGATCGATGCGGTGGCGTGAAACAGAACCGTCGTGCTGACGACGAAGCCCCAGACAAATAGCTGCAACCCGGTGACGCCGAGCGAAGGATATGAGTGCTGCAACCAGAGGCCGCAAAGATAGACCAGTAATCCCGCTGCCGCCGGCACGGCTTTGTCGAAGCGGTTGAGCCAGACCAGCTCGGGAAATCGGGCGAAGTCCTGAATGCGGTTATACTGGGTCGCGTAATAGCGCGTGCACATAAACCAGCCGGCATGGGAGCGAAAAAAGCCGTAGTGCACCGGCGAATGAGGATCGGTGGGGCTGTCGGAATTGCGGTGATGCTCGCGGTGATTGGCGGCCCACCATAACGGACCGCGCTGGGCCGACGCGGCGCCGAGGACGGCGAAAATGAACTGCGCCGCGCGCGAGGTTTTGAATGTCCGATGGGAAAAGTAGCGGTGGTAAATGCCGGTAATCGCAAACATCCGCACCAAATAGAACCCCATCGCGGCGTACAGGGCGGTCCAACTCCAGCCGACGAAAAATACCCCGAGACAGCCGAGATGAAGTATCATAAAAGGCGTGCAGCGCAACCAATTGACGCGATCGATATCGCGCACCCTCTGGGCCGCGCCCTGGGCGTGGTAGTCGGCATCAAACCATTGAATGAACGAACTGACAAGGGTGTGTAGGCGTAGGCGTCTCATTAAACATGGCAAGATAGCATGAGGAAGCTTCAGCTTCAATCAATTTGCTGCGAACCTGGCAAGTTTTTCTATTCAAGCATGTGTGAAAAACGGCGAAATTCCGGTCCGGATCGCGCTCAAATGCC
>CAZILB010000252.1:2716-3824 GCA_964539925.1 uncultured Syntrophobacter sp.
CGGGCAAAATCGCGCAAGACCTCCATTAGCGGCTGGCGCGCCGACAACGATGCGCCAACATCGAAGGTTTGCCAGGTGCCGAGACCGATAGCGGGCAACATCTCGGACGTACGCGGGATGGGCTTGCGGATGAGATCTTTGGCCATTGCCAATTCTCCTGTGGCGGCGATCGCCGCGGCGCCCAGCGCGGCGCGCAAAAATTCTCGCCGCGTGGGTCCGTAGTCCCGCCGTTCCTGGAACGTGCTCATCATGCGGATTCCATCTTGACTGCGCATTTTTCTTGCTCTGCGAGGACGGCGGTTCAAATGCCTATGTTATCTTCCGGCTTGCGCCGCCGCCCTTTGAATTGCGGGATTCCGCTCCATTCGCCGGACATCCAGAACTCGCTCCAGCTGCCGAGAACTCCGAGCGGGATGGCCAAAGCCATGATGAAATACCAGAGGCTGTCGCTCGAGCTGCCGAGAAAAGACATGGCCGTAATGACAATCTTCGCCGTGCCGCCGCCGAAGATGGCGCCCATCAGCAAGCGGGTGCCTTTCTGCACGCCGTATTGCGTGGCATAGAGGCCCCACAGCGCGCCGACGAAAAGCGCCAGAAAGGGGGCCAGGAAAAGCGCGAAAATCGCTCCCGCTTCGCCGCCGCTGATCGATGTTTGTTCGAGTTTTTCTTCTTCGCTCAGGACTCCGACGCGCGCATCGCCGCGCAGCACGCGAAAGAGATAGTGGACCGCGCCGTGCACGCCCAGATCGGGTCTGAACCCGTCCTGGTAAAGCGCCACCTGGGCCATGAGTTTCTCGTTGGCCGCTGTTCTGGGAAGCAGATGGCGGACGGCGGAACCGGCATGAAATCCGACTTCGCGCTCCTGCCGGGCCACCACCAGGAGCACGGTATTCTCCAGTTCCTTGCTGGTCAATGGCAGAGTTTCGAAGGCCCTCCGGCCGAGGCTCTCGATCGTTTCGCCGTCAAGGCTTTTGACCGTAAGTATGACGACGCCTCTGGCGGTTTCGGTCTTGAATCGATGCAGCCGATGCTCCAGATCGTCCACGCTTGCCTGGGGAAACATTCCTGCCAGATCGTTGAGGGTGGGCTTGAGCGGCGGCAGCTCCAG
>CAZILB010000253.1:0-3801 GCA_964539925.1 uncultured Syntrophobacter sp.
AACGGTCGCACTCTCCGCCGATCATGTTCACCATGCCGAAAGTCGGTATGATATCCGCGATCATGTACCCTTTGATCATCTCGTGAAACGCGCCCATGGCAATGAAACAGGGCGGCCGCACCCGCAGGCGGTAGGGCCGGCCGCCGCCATCGCTGACGATATAAAATCCTAACTCGCCGTTGCCGCCTTCGACGGCGGCGTAGGTTTCGCCCGGCGGCACCTTGATGCCTTCCATGATGATTTTGAAATGATGCATGAGCCCTTCGATGCTGCCGTACACTTTCTCTTTTTCCGGCAGGACGATGCGCGGATTGTCGATCCAGACCGGCCCCACGGGCAACTGCGCCAGCGCTTGCTCCACGATCCTCATGCTCTGCTCGATTTCGCGCACGCGGCAAACAAACCGGTCGTAGTTGTCGCCCTTGCTCCCGAGGGGCACCTCGAAGTCAAACTGGTCGTAAACCAGATAGGGAAAAGCTTTGCGCACATCGTACTCGACGCCCGTGGCCCGCAGGATCGGTCCCGTCAGGCAATAACTCAGCGCGGTCTCCTGGGAAATCACCCCGACATCGGACATGCGATCGAGAAAAATCCGATTGCGCGAAAGCATGCGGTCGCAATCGCCCAGCAGACGGCGGATCTTGCGAAAAGCTTCGGTCACCCAGCCGGCAAAATCCGCAGGCAAATCATGTTTTACGCCGCCGATGCGCACATAGGTCACTGTCAGGCGCGCGCCGGTGAGGTTTTCGATGATGCGCACAATCAGCTCGCGCGCTTCGATCATGTAGAAGCCGGCGGTGATGGCGCCCAGTTCCGAGGCGGCCATGCCGCAGCAGGTCAGATGATCGTGGATGCGCGCCAGCTCGCTGGCGATCACGCGAATATACTGGCAGCGCGGCGGCGTCTCGGCGCCGATCAATTTTTCCACCGCCAAGGCGTAGCCGACATTATTGATCAGCGAGGAGGCGTAATTGAGCCGGTCGGTGTAAGGAATCACCTGGGTCCAGGTCGCCTGCTCGCAGCTCTTATCGAAGCCGCGGTGCAGATAACCGACCTCCACGTCGCAGTCGAGGACTTTTTCGCCGTCGAGCCTGAGGTTGAACTTGATCGTGCCATGGGTGGCCGGATGGGACGGGCCCATTTGCAACTCCATAACATCGAGCGGCAAACCGTGATTTTCAGCTTTCATCGGCCGTGGAGTTTCCATGTTCAGTTCTTGACCCCGAACGATTTCTTCAAGCGCTGGAGTTTGTTGGCCGAATGCTCGTCGACGAAGGTGCCTTCCACTTTTCTCTCGGGAACTCTCGGTTGGCAAAGATTGATCGGATAATCCTTGCGCAGCGGAAACCCCTCAAATTCTTCATACAGCAGCACCCGGCGCAAATCCGGATGATCGATGAAACGAATGCCGTAAAGATCCCAGACCTCCCGTTCGAGGAAATTAGCGCCGCGCCAGATCGGCGTCAGCGATTCCACCGACGGGTCGTTTTCGGGCACCGGCACGCGCACGCGCAGCCGCTGGCGCCTTTTGCGCGAAAGCAGCTGATAGACAATCTCGAAGCGCGGCTCTTGCTTCCGCCAATAGTCCACCGCCGTAATGTCTGATAGAAAATCGAGGTCGAGCTGCGGATCCTGCTTCAAGACGAGAAAACTATCGCGCAACCGAGCCCGATGAAGAATCAAAACATCGTCGCCCTGAGGGTTGATCAGCTCGATAACCCTGGCACCCAGCTTTTCCTGAATGTATGAGAGTCGGGGACTGATTTCAGGCATGGTGCGTCAATTCCAATCCAGGGCCCCTTTTTTCCAAATATACGCGTGACCTATGGCCAGGATGACGAGGAAAATGCCCATTTGCACCAATCCCAAAATACCGAGTTGGCGGAAATAGATTGCCCAGGGGTAAAGAAAAACCACTTCCAGGTCGAAGATCAAAAACAACATGGCGATCAAATAAAACCGCACGGAAAACCGGATACGCGCATCACCCCGGGGCGGGTTGCCCGATTCGAAGGGCTCCGCTTTCGCCGGATTGCTGGACTTGGGACCGACTTTTGAAGCGACCAACAGGAGCGCCAGAACCACGACGACGGCCAACGCAAACATCACCAGGAGCGGAATATAAGGATGATCCATAACTCGTGGGCCGTTAAAAAAAACCATACCTTTCCACAGCGAAAAGGTATGGCTCAAATTACCTTCACGTCGTTAAATTTAGCGAATTTTTTATTGGAAAACCAGGGTGTTGTCAAGGTAGAGTCGATAGTTGCGGCACGCCAGAGCCGCGGTTCAAGAAGCTGGTTCACCGCAGAGGCACGGAGTTCGCAGAGTTCGGAGTCTTCCTTGACAAGAAATTCTTGTCTCGGCGTCCTCGGCGTCTCCGCGGTGAATCAACTTCCGCTGCAATTCCACGGGAACGGCGGGCGGCGAATTCCGGCATGATTCGGAGGAAACCATGATCTACCAGTCGGAAAGCGGCAGTTTTACGATCGCGCTGGCGGGCGATACCATGCTCACGCGCAAGCTCACGCCGTTCAAAGAAGAACGGTTTTTAAAGCTCCGCGAGATCCTTTGCCGCGCCGACGCCGCCTTCGCCAATCTCGAAGGCACGGTTCACACCTGGGATGAAGGCACACCCGGAATCACCCAGGGAACGTTTATGACCACCGATCCCAAGCTGCTCGAAGACTTGAAATGGTTCGGCGTTAATCTGGTCTCCTGCGCCAACAACCACGCCTTCGACTATGGCGAAGGCGGCGTGCTGGCAAATCTAAAGCATCTCGATGCCGCCGGCATCGCGCATGCAGGCACCGGAAGAAAACTCGCCGAAGCGCGCGCGCCGGCCTACCTCGACACCGCCAACGGACGGATCGCGCTGATCGCCGCCACCGCAACCTTCAGACCCTGGAACCAGGCCGGCGAACAGAGGCCAGACCTGCGCGGCCGCCCGGGCATCAATCCGCTGGGATTCCAAACCGCCTACCATGTCGATGCCGCCGCCTTCGAGCAGTTGAAACGAATCAGCCGCGAGCTCGGTCTCGATAAAAGCCACGAACGGGCGCGCAAGCATTTTTACAGCGACAAAGAAATTCCCGATGCCAAGTCGGAGGAGCTGAGTTTGCTCGGACACCGCTACCTGCTCGGCGAGAATTTCGCTATTGAAACCAAAGCGAGCGAGCGCGACCTTGAAGACAACCTGCGCTGGATTCGCGAGGCGCGCCGCCAGTCGGACTGGTTGATCGTGAGCGTCCACTGCCATGAGTTCGGCGGCAAGAGCCTCTTGACCGCGTCGCGACGCGCCGAGTTGGAGGAGAGCGCCGATTTCGCCGCCCGCTTCGCGCGCCAGGCCATCGACGCCGGCGCCGACATCTTCGTCGGCCACGGCTCTCATTTCCCCATGGGCATCGAGATTTACCGGGGCAAGCCGATCTTCTACAGCGTCGGCAATTTCATCTTTCAAAACGAAACCGTGGGCTTTTTCCCCGCCGATGCCTACGAGCGCTTCGATCTCGATCTCCGCTCCACCCCGTCCGATTTTCTCGACGCCCGGACCGGCGGCGGCCAAAAAGGCCATGTCGCCGAGCCCGCCTATTGGGAAAACATGTTCGCGCTCTGCGAGTTCGGCAAGGGCAAGCTCAACGAGATAAAAATCTATCCGATCGACCAGGGCTTCGGCCGCCCCCGCCCGCAGCGCGGCCGCCCGGTCCTGGCCGAAGGCGAAGTCGCCGCACGCGTGCTCGACCGTGTCGCGCGGCTATCAAAACGCTACGGCACTGCAATCGAAAAGCGCGACGGTATCGG
>CAZILB010000254.1:0-3693 GCA_964539925.1 uncultured Syntrophobacter sp.
GCCGTCGGTGGCCGCAAAAAAAGGGTGATCCTTTACCACAATGAAAGCTTCCATGTTCGGATGGGCGTTGCAGCGGATTCGAGAGACTCCCGCCTTGTCGAATCTCTGGTTTCTACTCTCACCCGGCGGGTACAGACCGATATCGAAATCGTTCTCGCCGCCCTTCGCATAGACATTGTGCCAGATCTTGTCGTTGTTCGGAAAATCGACGGTCTCACCCGCGAGAATCGCCAGGACGGTGGGAATAAACTTCAAATTCCGCTGATCCATGACCCTTTTCTGCGGCTTGGTCAGGGCAAGCTGGGCTTTTATTTGTTCTTTGGAAAGACCCTCAATGGAGATCACGGCATCCGGCGCCGGTTTGCCGCCCAGGGTGATCGTTCCCTTGACGATTCCGAAGCCGCTCGCGCCCGCGGCGCGCGCGCCAAAAGGAAGACCGACAAGCATACCGACCAATACCCACGAGGTTAAGCTTTTCATTTTTTTACCTCCGACGACGGTGCGAAGGTAAAATCTACCGTCTGCGTCGCAGCCGGCTTGATCTCAATCCGCTTCTCCTGTGACCCCAGGCTCTCGTGCCACGCTTTCAACCGATAGACTCCCGGCGGCACATCGGTCAGCTGGTACTCTCCATAGATATCCGAGACCGCGTGATAGGGATGCTCGGTAACGACGATATAGCCCGTCATCCACGGATGAACGTCACAACGGATCCTGGCGATGCCGGCGGCAATCAGCGGTTTCCGGCTAACCCGCCCCGGATAAAGCCCAACATTGAATTGAGGTTGGTGGTTCGTAAAAACAGCGTGCGCCGTATGCAGGATGGGATCGGAGTTCTTGATAAGTACAAACTGGCCGACGCTCGCCGCCTGCACATGGGGGTTGAACCGGCACTGGATGTTATCGAGCTCATGAACGGTTTCCTTTTCGACGTCTTTCCCTCTGGCGATGCCTTCCAATGTGATCACAGTGTAGCGTAGTCCACGGCCCGGTCCGACAATCAGGCTTTCATTGGGCACGTCCCTACAGATCTCCTTGTATTTGGTAATCTCCAGAGGCGGCAGCTTCGGGGCCTCGCCATCGTACGTTACGGTGCCGCGGATTGTTGCTCCATCCTTAACGACAATTTCTTGATACGCGTAAATCGTGCCAGGCCACGCGGCGCACAGGAATAGCGCCAGCCCTGGACCCGCCAGTCTTTTCTGTTTGAACTTCATGACAATCCCCTCCAGCAATGGGTGTGCCATATCGCTCTTGATCCCCCAGACCTCTCCATGTCGCCGTACCCGCTCACTTCGGCGGCCGGAGCGATACCACCGGACAGTTTGCGCGGGCGACGACTTTCGCCGTGACGCTGCCTAACATGACCTGTTCCAAGCCGGTGCGGCCGTGGGTGGACATGACGATCAGATCCGCTTTTTCCTCGTCCGCCTTGCGCACGATCTCTTTATACGGCACCCCCACTTCGACGATCTCCCGAACCTTCACCTTGCCCAAAAATCCCGCGCAGTTTTCCTTGACGAACTCCGCCAAGCGTTGCTTCTGCTTCGGCAATAAAGCGTTGGCGGGATTGAGCGCGTCGTCTTTATCGAACCAGTCGCCGTCTTCACTGATGACGTGATAAACGACCACCTCGGCACCCTGGGCCAGCGCCATCTCCATGGCATATCGCACCGCCGCACGCGACAGTTTCGATAGATCCGTCGGCGCGAGAATCCTCGCGATTATCATGTTCCATTCTCCTCTGGTGCCTGGCGGTCGTTCTCGATGCCAATGGAGTGGCAATAAACATGCCGACCGCAGCAACCCAAGTTTCGACGCTTTCAAGCCGACCTAGCGATGCCGCTTCGCAGAATTGAGAACTGGAGGAATTATTTTCGCAGTACCGAAAAGAGGAAGGAACAGTCCAAACTTTAAATCCATGACGGCCCCGGTGAATTCAATCAAGACCCCTTATGCAGGATCACCCGCTCGACGATCAGCTCGTTTCCCGCCAAAAGTTCGCCGCCGCCTGCGCCGCAGCTCGGACACACCCAAATTCGGTCGTCGTCGGGTTGAAAGACCGCGGGGCACTGCGCGCAGCGCACGCTCGGCGCAATCTCTTTCCACACCAGCGTAGCGCCCTCCGCCGCAGTGCCTTTTTTCAGCGAGTTAAAGGCGAAGGTCAAGGCGTCCGGCGCGATCTCGCGCAAACGGCCGATCCGGGCATAAATCTGTTCGACGGCAAGGCCGCCTTGCTGCTCGGAAATTTCCAGCGCGGCCTGCAACAAGGGCGCGGCGATGCCGAACTCATGCATATTTCTATTCCGCAACTCCCGCCGGCTTCGACTTTCTGGTGTCGCGCTTTTCCCGCCGCCGCACCAACTCGCAGACCTGCTCGGTTAGCTCCCGCAAAACCGCTGAAACGGCGGGCGATAATTTTTCGCCGAAGCTAAAACTCTCGCCGGACACGGAGAACACCATCGCCTGAGGATAGCTGCCATACATCGCCTTTGCCCATCCCAGCAATCCTGCCGGCGTCAGATGATGCGAAAAGGCGGCGGGCGGCGCGGCGGCGGGTCTAATTCGCCGGCGAAATAATCGGCCTGCCGGTCGTAGCCTTTCCGCATCGATGAAAATAACCAGGCCGGCCCGGCTGACCGGCTCTGCCAACTCGGGCGCGAGCTGGTGGCACGCGATGACCCTGGCTTTGGTTTCATGGAGAATGTCCGTTAGGCGATCGGCAGCGTGCCAACCCAAGCCGTCGTCGCCGCGCAGAGGGTTGCCGTACCCGATGATCAGCGTGTCGGCCATTAGCCGCGCCTGAGTTCGTCCAGCACACTTCCATCCGGGCCGACGAGCTGGATCCACAATGGCATCTGCCCAACCGCGTGCGTCGAACAGCTGAGACATGGATCGAAAGTCCGGATCACCGCTTCGACTCGGTTCAGCATGCCTTCGGACAATTGCGCGCCGTCGACGAACCGCCGGGCCGCCTGGAGCACGCCGCGATTCATCGCCAAATTGTTATGACCGGTGGCAATGATCAGATTGGCCCAGGTGACGAGTCCCTGCTCGTCGATCCGGTAATGATGGATGAGCGTGCCGCGCGGCGCCTCCGCCGCGCCGATGCCCTCCAGGTTGTTCACGCCGGCGAAGGCACGCACATGCGAATCGAGGATTTCCGGTTCGCTGAGCAACTCCTCGATGCGCTCGAGCGCGTAAAGAATTTCAATCAGCCGGGCATAGTGGTAGTGGAAAGAGCCCAGCACCGCGCCGTTCCCCAGCCGGCGAAACTCCGCCCACTCCCGATCCGCCCGCGGCGTGCCGCATTTTTTTACGATGTTCAACCGCGCCAGCGGTCCCACCCGATGCATTCCCGCCGGATAGCCAAAGGGCTTGTAGTAAGGGAACTTGAGATAGCTCCAGGGCTCCACGGCCTCGCCGATGAAGTTCCGATAATCCGTCGGATCGAGTTGATCGGCGACGATCTTGCCCTCGGCGTCAACGACGCGCAACCCGCCGTCGTAATGCTCCAACGCGCCGTCGGCGTTCACCAGACCCATGAAGCAGGATGGAAAATTTGCGAAGCTTCGAACCTCTTCTTCGTATCTCTCGAGCTGCTGTTTAAACCACACGAGCGCGCGCTCGGCCACCTGCATGACTTCAGGAAGCGCGCCGAGAATGGGATCGCGTTGCACCGCCGAGAGCGGC
>CAZILB010000255.1:0-3465 GCA_964539925.1 uncultured Syntrophobacter sp.
TAACCCCGGTCAACCAACCCTTCTGGGACGGCGCCAAGACCGGCAAGCTGATGATGCAAAAATGCCGGAACTGCAGCACCTGGGTTTTCCCGCCGCGCCCGGTGTGCGGCGATTGCGCCAGCGAAAAACTCGACTGGGTAGCGGTGCGCGGCAAAGGCAAAATCTTTTGCTTCACCATTATCCGTGAAGTGGTCGGCACCGCGCTGCGCGGCTTCGGCGCGGACATTCCCTATGTGACCGCCTGGGTGGATCTCGACGACGGCCCGCGCTTTTGCAGCAACGTCGTCGGCTGCCCGATAGAAAAAGTGCGCATCGACATGCCGGTGGAAGTCGTCTTCGAAGACACCGGCGACGGCGTCACGTTGCCCAAGTTCAAGCCGGCGGCCTGAGATCTAAGTTGCGTTCAAAACGTTCAAGCCGTTCAACCGCTGCGCTCCGTTCAACCGATCGCTTCGCGATCTCCGTCCGGACGATTTGAACTACTTGAACGTGTTGAACGTGCCAGTATTCTACCGCCCGGTGATCGCGGCGATGCCCGAGACCAGCAGGATTACGCCGATGACCACGTTCCTGTTGACTTTCTCCTCGCCGCGCAAAAATAGCGCGGTGAGAGCGATAACGAAGAGCGGCGTGGTATTGACAAGCGGCGCCACCACCGAGATTTGCCCGCTGTTGAGCGCGATGAACGTGCACACCTGGCCGATCAACGCGAATACTGCGGCACCGCCATAATACGGCAAGCAGGGCCGGTTGAGTTGAATCGAGCTTTTTTTGCCCGAGAACACGAGGGAGCCGAGCAGGCAAACGAGCGAGGTCGCCGTGCTGATCGTCGCGGCGATGATCGGCTCATTGGTGCTGTTGAGCCCGATCTTGCGGATATTCTGCGACACCGACGCAAGCATGGCTGCGCCCAACGGAAACATCAGGTCGATCACGCGCCACTTCGCTTCGCCCGCCCGTTTGTAGGAAACCATCCAGGTGCCGGCGACGGTCAAAATCCCGCCCAGGTAAACGATCAGCTCGGGCCGTTCCTGAAGCACGAAAAAGGCGAGCGCCACGGTGAAGAACGGGGCGGTTCCGCGTATCGGTCCGGCGCGCGACACGCCGAGACGAACGATGCCGATGTAGAACATCACCCGCACCATCGCCGGTTGAATGCTGCCAGTCAGGACAAACAGCAGATTCGGAAGCTGAAAAATTTTCTCTGTTGGATACTGATAAAAAATATACGGCACAAGAACCGCGGCGTTGACAAAGAAACTGACGAGGGCGGCCGTCGACGGGTTGGAATGGGCCGTGCCCTTGCGCACGAGGATCGAATCCACCGCCCACGCCGCCGCCGAAATGATCGCCCAAAGCTCGCTGCTCATGAAGGTTTGCCGGACTCCATAACGCCTTACCCCGTCTCAGCCAGAGTCGCAACCCTTGGGCGCACTCGGCACCGGCAGAAATGTTTCCCCCGCTTCTTCCTCAGTTGTATTCGATTGGACGCCACGTTATGTTGACGCGAAATTGCGTTATTGGAAAGCTTTGTTGAGAATCTCATGAAAAAACTTCTTGGCTTGCTGGTCATGAGCGGCGCGGCCTTGGGCGCCATGTTCTTCCTCACCACCCTCGCGCGCACCGGCACCAGCCCGGCCGCTCCGGCGATCACGCTCAAACCGGCTTCTATCATCGAAGAGGGCTCCATTGTCTCCATCGAATACACCCTCACCGATAACGCCGGCGAGGTGCTCGACAGCAACGTCGGCAAGGAGCCGCTCACCTTCATCCAGGGGGCCGGGCAAATTGTCAACGGTCTGGAGAAAGAGCTGATCGGCTTGAAAACCGGCGACCGGAAAAAAGTGCAGGTGAAGCCCGAAGACGGCTACGGCATGCCGAACAAAGAAGCGTTTCAAGAATTTCCGCGGGAAACCGTCCCGGCGGAGGCGCAAACGGTCGGCGCCACGCTGATGGCTCAGGGCCCGGATGGACGGGCTATCCCGTTGCGCGTGCATGAAGTCAGGGAAAACACCGTCATCGTCGACTTCAACCATCCGCTGGCCGGCAAGACGCTGAATTTCGAGGTCACAATCAAAGATATCCGAGCGGCCGACACCAGGTAGCCGCGGTCCCGCGTTTTCTTCCGGCATAGTGGCTTATTGGAGCGATGGAGTAATACTTTAAAATCCACCACTCCGGTACTCCACCACTCCACCATTCCAATCTCTCTCATGCATCCCAAGTTCTTCTACGGATACGTCATCCTGGCCCTGTGTTTCGCCAACATGGTGGTGATGCGCGGTGTCAACGGCGCCTTCGGCGTTTATTACATCGCTCTGCTCGAAGAGTTCGCCTGGTCGCGCGGCGACGGCGCTTCCATCGCCGCTATCAATTTCGTCGTCTACGCCTTGGCTTCGCCGGTGGTAGGCCTGGCCTTCGACCGCCTCGGACCGCGACTGCTCATGCCATTGGGCGCGGCTCTCGTCGGCCTCGGGTTGGTGTTTTCCTCGTTTGCCAATTCGCTTTTGGGTCTCTATTTTTCCTACGGTCTCGTTACCGCGCTCGGCCAGGGCGCGCTCAGTTTCGTCGGCCACAACGCGCTGATCTCTTTCTGGTTCGTGCGCCGCCGCGCCACGGCCATCGGCATCGCTTCCATGGGACAGGGCCTGGGTGCGCTCGTCATGGTGCCGGCCACCCAGTTGCTGATCGACGCCGTCGGTTGGCGCTGGACCTATATCGTCACGGGCGGGATACTGCTGCTCATCCTAGTGCCGGCCAATGCGCTGTTTCAGCGGCGCAGCCCGGAAGAAGTCGGGCAATTTCCCGACGGTGACACGGAGCTGTCGGCCGAAATGCCCCGCGGCCACGGCCATCACGGTGCGAGGGCTCAGGGCCAGCGCGACTGGACGCTCGGCGAAGCGGTTCGCTCCTTTCCCTTCTGGTGTATAACCGTGGGCCATCTGGCGCTGGGCACGGCGCTTTTCATGATCAACACCCACGCTATCGCCCATTTCGTCGCTGTGGGTTACGAAAAACTAGCGGCCTCTTTTTACTTCGGTCTGATCGGCTTCATCCGCATCGGCGCCACCATCATCTGGGGCACATTGTCGGATCGCCTGGGCCGGAGCCAGGCCTACGGCCTCGCCACTCTGGTTACGGCACTCGGCGTCGGCTTCATGATTGCAATGACTTTCGACGCGCCGCTCTGGCTGGTTTATCTCACCATCTTCTTTTACGGTGTCGGCCACAGCGCGGGTAATCCGACCTACGGCGCCGTGATCGGCGATATTTTCTCCGGCCGCAAGATCGGCGTCATTTTCGGATTTCTGGAAATTAGCTTCGGCTTCGGCAGCGCTTTCGGCTCGTGGATCGGCGGTTACCTTTTCGATGCCACCGGTTCTTACGCCTGGTCCCTGTCTCTCAGCCTGATCTGTTTTCTCGTCTCCGGCCTGGCGATTCGCGCCTGCGTTCGCTGGCATGACC
>CAZILB010000256.1:0-3419 GCA_964539925.1 uncultured Syntrophobacter sp.
ACCTGCTGTGGATCGCCGCTGCTTTGCCGCCGGGCGTTGCAACGGCGACCCCGCGGAGTTATTTTCCTTTTATCGGCCGGATTTGTGCATGTCATGAATACTAAAACAATACTCAGAAACCTGTCGCTGCTGCTGAGCGCCCTGCTCTTCTACGCCTGTGTCAGCGATATCGTTCCCGCCACCGGCGAAAAACGCTACCTGGGCTTCACCTGGGAGCAGGAAGCCGAGATCGGCAAGCAAGTCAGCAAGGAAGTCACGGCGCTCTTCGGCGCTTACCGCGATCCTAAAATCGAACGCTACGTTGCCGAGGTCGGCAACCGCGTGCTCGCCACCAGCCACCTGCGCCGCCCCGGTGTCGACGAGCAGATTCGCAAGACTCCGGTGACTTTCGGCGTGCTCGACAGCCCGGTCATCAATGCCATGGCGCTGCCGGGTGGATATATCTACATCACCCGCGGCATGCTGGCGCAATTGACCAGCGAGGACCAGCTCGCCGCCGTGCTCGCGCACGAGATCGGCCACGTCGCCGCGCGCCACGCCGCGCGCCAGGCCTGGCAACAGCAGATTGGCCAGGGGCTCCTGCTCGGGGGCGCTTTGCTTGGCCAGGGGCTCGGCCTGCCGGCGCAGGATCTTCTCAACCTCGGCGGCATGGCTGCGCAACTGATCTTCCTGCGCTACAGCCGGGAGGACGAATTGGAAGCCGACAAACTGGGCATCGAGTACGGCTCAACCGCCGGCTACGATCCGCGCGATGTGATCGGTCTCTTTCAGACGCTCAATCGTATCCACGAAAAAGAAGGACAGGGGATGCCGGGCTTTCTTTCCACCCATCCAGATCCCGGCGCCCGCATTCAGCGCATTCGCGACTTGACCGGCGCGCCGCCGCGCGACCGCCGGCCGCTCGCCGATGCCCGTTTCATGAACGCGATCGAAGGCCTGATCGTCGGCGAAGATCCGCGCCAAGGCTTCGTCGAGGGCAACGTGTTTTACCATCCCGATTTGCGCTTCCGTTTTCCCGTGCCGGGCGGCTTCAAAGTCATCAATCAACCCGCTCAAGTCCTGATGGTCGAAGGTCAGAACCGCGCCATCCTGGGGTTTACTTCGAGCGGAGATAAATCCGCGCAGGCCGCCGCCAACCGATTTTTGAACCAGCAGGGACTTAGAGTCCTCGACCGCGGACAATCGCGTTCCAACGGCTTGCCGGCTATCTTCGTCGTCGCCGACGCGCAAAAGCAAAAGGGCCAGGTGGTCCGGATCATGGTTTATTTCGTCGAGTACCGCGGCACCGTCTATCATTTTATCGGTTATACTGCGCCGCAGGCATTCGGCGCTTTCCGCGGCGTATTTCTGCAAACCATGCAGGGCTTCGGCGAAACCAAGGATACACAAATTCTGAACCGCCAGCCGGTCCGGCTCGCCTTGCAAACCGTTTCGCGCCCGGCGCCATTTCGAGATTTAATCCCGAGAAGCTTGCCCGCGCCGTTTACTGCCGAGGACGTCGCGATCTTGAATCAGGTGGATCTCAGCCAACGAATCGAGCCGGGCTCAATACTCAAAATCCCCGCCGTGCGATAGGGTAACGAAAACGGGATATCTCTAAAGACGGAACGGTGCTGTCTGGCGCCGTCCCGTCTGGTTGTCCCCCTGGCTACGAGACGACTGCGGTTTCGAGAGCTGCGGCGGCCGGAAAGTTCGCGCGAGCCGCGCAAAAATCAAAATGTAGTTGTACAGGAAGCCCAGAGAACGTTGGCAGGCGCAGGGGCCCTCATGCGATGCCCTTGCGATCTGGCGCTGTTGCTGCGAGATAAAAGAAGTTCGGACTTTTCGGAAATGTGACAACCCTGTCAAGGAATAGACGCGAGTGGATGCGCGCATCGATCGCCTTGTTCTGATCAACGCGATGATCGGGCTTTTTCTCGGCGGACTTTCGGCGAGAATTTTCTTGATCTCCCTTCCGACTGTCGCAAGCGGCCTCGGAACCGATATGCTCGGGGTTTCCTGGGCTCTCATAGCCTATCAGGTGGCAGGAATAGGCCTTGGCGTGGTCATCGGCAAGCTGGGAGATATCTACAGCCGCCAACGGATATATCGCCTTGGCCTGATTTTCATGACCGCAGGCTCCTTTCTCTGCGGCATTTCGCAGAATGTCATCCAGCTTGCGCTGTTTCGTTTTCTCCAGGGTATCGCAGGGTCGATTATCCAGTCCTCCGGCCGCGCGCTCGGCCTCGCGGCCATGCCCAAGGGCTCCGAAGGAAAGGCCCAAGGATTCATGGTTATGGCGCAGCAGCTCGGGTTTTTGTTGGGTCCTCCACTCGGTGGATTTGTCATCGAGCTTATGGGGTGGCGATGGGTCTTTTTCCTCGTCGTGCCCATCGGCGCGCTCGGAATTGTCCTGACTTACATTGGCCGGAAAGAGGCGGAGCAGAATCCGATACACCGCCGCGAGCCGCTGGATTACAAAGGGGCCGTTTGGTTCTTCCTGCTCGCGGTGTTAGCCACGCTTCTCCTTGATCAGAAAACTGCAGAGCTTTTCGGCGCCGAGAGCAAGGGCTTTTTGTTGATCATTTTCGCCGCCGCTCTGTGGCGGTTTTTACGCCACGAAAGCAAGACAAAAAGCCCAATGCTCGACCTTGGGATCTTTAAGAACCGGGTTTTTGGCTATGGGGCGGCGGGTTTGCTGGCGGTTTGCATCACCCAGGGACTTGCCAATTTCATCATTCCTTTTTATCTGCAGGAGATCCTTGCGCTCTCGCCCTCCTTTATGGGCGTTCTCTTTCTGATTCCTTCGCTGTTCACTTTGGTCCTGGCCCCCGCGAGCGGGCACATGGCCGACAAGATCGGTGCCCGTGTCCCGCTGATAGTCGGGGTGAGTTTTTTTCTCGCCGCCTTCATGATTGGAGCGAATTTCGCGGTCGATTCCTATTGGCTCCTGCCGGCCGTCCTGCTTGCCCTTTCCGGCATCGGCATGGCGCTTTTCAACGCTCCGGTTCAAGCGGCAATGGTTGCCACGCTGCCGCAAGAGCGGTGGGGCGTGGCGACCGGTATCATTCACGCGATCTTTGGCTTGGGCCACTTGTTGGGGATCGCGCTCACGGGAGTTATCTTGACGCTCGCGTTCCGGCACTACAGCGGAATTGCGGGCGCCCTGCCCACTCCCAACGTTCCGTCTGCGTTTGTTTCTTCGATCAACGCCGCCTTCGTTGCCGCCGTAGCCATCGGCGTCATCGCACTCTACGCTTCGACCAACTGCCGCACCCAGGTCCGCAAACCGGCGACGCCGGAATCAGGGTAAGTAACTTTGGCTATTCAGGGATTACTGTGAAGAAGCGTTCACCACGGAGACCCAGAGTTCGCAGAGGGTTTCGTTCACGACGCTATTTTTATTCGAATTTCTCCGCGTCCTCCGCGCCTCGGCGGGG
>CAZILB010000257.1:0-3198 GCA_964539925.1 uncultured Syntrophobacter sp.
TGCACCGCCGCGATCGCCGCCTGAAGCGTATAAGGTCCGAAGCGGCGCGAGGATAGCGCATGTTCGACCAGCGTCAAGCCTTCGGCAATATAGTCGCGATTCCAGAGCGAGCGGTCCTGGTCTTCCAAGAGAATCAGATCGCCCGCCGGCGAAGTGCGCGCCGCGCGCCGCGACTCTTGCAGCAGCATCAGGGCGAGTAGCCCCACCGCTTCCGGCTCCGGCAGCAGTTCCAGCAAAAGCCGGCCGAGGCGGATCGCCTCGGCGGAGAGATCGGCCCGCGTGAGCGACGCGCCCGAAGAGGCGGAGTAACCCTCGTTGAACACGAGATAGATCACCTCGAGCACGCTGTCCAATCGATCCGGCAAATCGGCCGGCGCCGGCACCTGATAGGGGATGCGCGCGTCGCGGATCTTCGCCTTGGCGCGCACGATTCGTTGCGCCAGGGTGGGCGGCGCGGCAAGAAAAGCGCGGGCAATCTCCTCGGTGGTAAGGCCGCAGACTTCGCGCAAGGTCAGCGCCACCTGCGCATCCGGCGCCAGCGCCGGGTGGCAGCAGGTAAAAATCAGCCTGAGCCGGTCGTCCTTCACGCTTTCGTCGTCGTACTCGGCTGGGTCGCTGGTCGCCGTATGGAGCCGCTCGGCGACCTCCGCCAGCGAGGCGTCGAAGCGGGCGCGCCGGCGCATGGAGTCGATCGCCTTGAAGCGGCCGGCAGAGACGAGCCAGGCGCGGGGATTGGCCGGCACGCCATCGCGGGGCCACTGCTCCACCGCCGCGGTGAAGGCTTCGTGCAGCGCGTCCTCGGCGAGATCGAAGTCTTTCAGCAGGCGGATCAAGGTGGCCAGGACCTGCCGTGACTCCGCGCGATAGAGCGCGTCTACCCGGGCGCGCGCCTGCGCGGCGCCTTCGTCGCTCGTTGGCGCCTCACCCGCGCTCCCGGCCCTTTGAGTTGGATCGACTCTACGCACGTGACAGCTCTTATCTTTCAGGCGCAGCCGCCCTCTTTGATCGGCCGTACTTCGACGCTGCCGAGACGTCCCGCTGGGATTTTCGCGGCCACCCGGACGGCCTCGTTCAGATCGGGCACGTCGATCATGAAGAAGCCGCCCAATTGCTCTTTGGTCTCGGCGAAAGGACCGTCGGTGGTCGCAACCTTGCCGCCCCGAACGCGGACGGTCGTCGCCGTGTGAATCGGCTCGAGGGGCTCGGCGGCGATGAACTGGCCGTTTTGCCGCAGCCGGTCGCAGTAGGCGTAGGATTCTTCGGACAACGTCTCGCGCTCGCTCCTGGACAGGGCGTTTAGATTTTTCTCGTCATAGTAAATCAGGCACAGGTATCTCATAAAACCATCTCCTCCGTTGGGGTGGCACGGCTGCGCGCGTTAGTGCGGCGCGTCATGAATCTCTTGACTTTGATTGTCATTGTGAGCGAAGCGAAGAATCTCGTTTTTTCAAATAGATGGGACCCTTCACTTCGTTCAGGGTGACATCTGAAGACCTTTTCTCGGCATCTTCAATGTAAAGCTACGTTGGCAGCCCTACGTTAGATAGTCGTCGGCCGAGCCCAAAATCGACAACCGGCACTCACGACTATCAACAATCAACCGAGAGCAGATTGTACCGGTCCGACAAACGGCGGGCAAACCTGCCGATGCCGCTTTAGACGAAAAATTTTTTCGGCCTGTCGTCCACTCATGCGACAAACGGCGCGCGATAGGGTAAGCAAGAAACTTATGGAGCAATCGGAAACACCGAGACCTCGCGTCGGACACCTGGCGCTTTTTTTCGCTTTTTCCCGAATTACCCTGTCGAGTTTCGGCGGCGCGCTGTTCTGGACCCGGCGCGAGTTGGTCGAGCGACAGCGCTGGCTTACGGACCGGGAGTTTGTCGAGATATTGACCATCGGCCAACTCTTGCCGGGGCCGAACGTGCTCAATGTGACGGTGATGGTGGGGCATCGATTCGGCGGCGTGATGGGCGCGGCCGCGTCCGTCGCCGGCTACCTGATCTGGCCTTGTCTGGTTGTCATCGGCATGGGTGTGCTCTACCAGCATTACGGCGAGCTGCGGCAGGTGCAGCAGGCGCTCGCCGGCATGTCGAAGGTGGCGGCGGGTCTATTGCTGGCGACCGTCATCAAGTTGGCGATGGTGCTGCCGAAGCATTGGCGGCCGTGGCTGTTCGGCCTGTTGGCCTTTGGCGGGGTGGGTATCATGCGCTGGCCGCTCCTATGGGTTCTGGGCGCGCTGGCGCCCTTGGCCATGTTCGCTGCCTGGAAAGAGAAGGGTTGATGGAACGCCCGAATTTGACCGCATTGTCTCTGCATCTTTTGGCCCTCTGGTTCGTCGCCGTCGGCGGCCCCTCGACGATCCTGCCGGAAATTCATCGCTACGTGGTGGAAGCGCAGCAATTATTGACCGGCGCGCAGTTTGCCGAGATCTACACCCTGGCGCAGGTGGCACCCGGCCCCAACGTCATGTACGTGACATTGATGGGCTGGTACCTGGC
This sequence comes from uncultured Syntrophobacter sp., assembly GCA_964539925.1. Lineage (GTDB taxonomy): Bacteria > Desulfobacterota > Binatia > UBA9968 > UBA9968 > DP-20. Next base: position 2,502 of record CAZILB010000257.1, read on the forward strand.
GGGATGGAAAGGCGCGGTCGCCACCACGGTGCCGCTGTTGATTCCGGCGATGACTGTGACGATTCTTGTCGGCCATCTGAATGAGCGCTATCCCAATGCGCCGTTCGGCCGCGCCGTGCGCCGCGGTCTGACGCCGATAACGATCGGCCTGATGTTCGCCGGCGCGACCATCCTGGTGCGCACGGTGAACCACGACTGGCGCGGCTACCTGCTCACCTTCCTCACCGTCGCCGTGGTCCTGCGCAAAACGCTGAATCCGCTCTGGCTGCTCGGCGCCGGCGCCCTGGCCGGTATTTTGGGTCTAGTTTAACCAACGAATGGCGGGCCTCGTGATCGTGTTCGTGAGCCTAACCGGGGGATCGACATGAGCACGCCCTGCGCGCGGAACCATCGAAACGACCGCAACCGCTGGAACGACTGAAACGCTTTAACAACCTTCAACGGCTTGAACTGCTTGAACGGACTTTACTCCCCGGCATATCGGACCCGGAAGCGAATGTCGGTCGGATGCCTGGCGGATTAAGTCTAGCGGTTTGTAGGAAATCCTCTGCTTTTGCTTTCTCGGGGTCGATCGCAAGCGCGCGAGCTAGCTTCCGTATATTAAAGGACAATCTCGCATTTCGCTGATCGTGGCATGCGCGTTGCTCACGGACTTGATCACAACTCCGCGCGGAACAATTGAATTCCGGCGCAGTCC
>CAZILB010000258.1:0-1340 GCA_964539925.1 uncultured Syntrophobacter sp.
CGGCACCTGCTTGGTGAAGTAGTAGCGCTCCTTGGCCCAGCCCTGGAGCTGCTCGCGGGAGCAATTGCCTTCGCGAAACAGCGCCTCCCAGGGATGCGGCGGGCGCTGATGGTCCTGCCGATTCGCTTCGTAAAAAGTCTGAATAAATTCATCGGGGCCGAGTTTGCGTTCGAGCTTGAACATCGCGCTGGTTCCTTTCGAACTTTATACGAATCAGCTAGGGACGCGGGCGCGCCGCGCCCCTCTGTGTCCTACGGCTCAGGTTATGCCTGCGCCTCTTCGCGGTAGTGGCCGATGGCGTCCATCAACGGCTTGTCGGACATGACGAAGAAGATCGCCGGCTCTTTGGATGTGTTTTCATGGCGGTGAAAATTCCACAGCGGCACGACGAAAGAGTCGCCCTGTTCCCATTCGTAGCGCTGGTCGCCGACGTAGCTGACCCCGCTGCCGCGCCAGACATGGTAGATCGTCGAAGCGGTATGGCGATGGCTCCGGGTTTTCTCGCCGGCGCGGAGCATGTGAACCTGGCAGGCCATGGTCGGGAGGGTGGGACCGCCGGTCAGCGGATTGGCGTAGTCGAGCACGATGCCGTCATAGGGATCGCCGGGCTGCTCGCCGATCTTGTTCAGGGCGTTTTCGGTGTCCGCCCAGCTATAGCAGAAGGCGGGCGGTTGGATCGAATTCTGCTTCATCCACGCGGGGCGAAGTGCGCCGACGGTGGCGAGCGTGTAGCCCTCTGGCTTGGTCACGGGCTGCTTCTTGCGTGGATCGGGCTCATGAAAATCGGTTTCCAAGAGCCGCACCAGCGGCGCGTCGAGGCCGTCGAGCCACATCATGGTCTCGCCGCGGTTCTCGTGGTCGTGCCAGGTCCAGCTCGGGGTGGTGACGAAATCGCCTTCGCCGATTTCGAAAGATTCTCCCTCGACGATCAAGCGCGTGCCATGGCCTTTCAAAATAAAACGGATCGCGCCGGCCATGTGGCGGTGCGACAAGGCGTTTTCGCCGGGCTTGAGCATCTGCAGATTTAGCACCAGCGTGCGCGTGGTGCCGTTCTTCAAGGAGGGATTCCACAACTGAATCACGCGCCGAAACGACACGTCGAGGCCGACCACGTCGCCGGCTTTTTCCATGGCGGCGAAGAGATCTTTGCCCTTCCACAGGCAAGGCCCAAAGGAAGCCACCGGTTCACGCGCCACATCACCCTGGGTATTCTGCCAGTAGCCTCGGAAATTTTTGTTTTGAAGCTCTTCTTCGAAGGCCTTGAGCGCGTCGGACATGACGGCACCTCCAATTTTTAAACTAGCCTTATCTAGCCCAATTCGCGCCGGGGTTGCAAGGCG
>CAZILB010000258.1:1440-3165 GCA_964539925.1 uncultured Syntrophobacter sp.
GGTCTTGACCGTGATCATGTTGGTGGTGCCGGCCTGATGCAGAGGCAGGCCGGCGGTGATGGCGACGAGATCGCCGCGCTTGACGAGGCCGGACTCGAGAGCTTTTTTTTGCACGGCGCGCACCATCTCGTCGGTGCTTTTAAAGCCTTTGATCGGCACCGGGTGGACTCCCCAGACAAGGCAGAGAGTTTTGACCGTTTGCGGTTCCGGACTAACCGCGATGATCGGCTGCTGCGGCCGGTAACGGGCAATCAACCGCGCCGTGCTGCCGGAGGTCGTGGGAATCAAAAACGCCTTGACGTGCAGGTCGCGAGCCAACGAGACGGCGCCGATGCTGATCGCCTCCGGGACTGTCTTCTCCAGTCCGACAAAGCGCTCGCGCGACTCCAGGAGCAGTTCGGTCTCTTCGGCCACCCGCACCATGATCTTGACGGCCTCCAGCGGATAGTCGCCGGCGGCGGTTTCCTCGGAGAGCATGAGTGCGTCGGTGCCGTCGAGTATCGCGTTGGCGATGTCCGCCACCTCGGCGCGCGTCGGGCGCGGATTCCATACCATGGAGCGAAGCATCTGTGTTGCCGTGATCACCGGCTTGCCCAAGTGATTGGCGGCGCGGATCATCATTTTCTGCACTGCCGGAATGCGCTCCTGGGCGATTTCCAATCCCAAATCGCCCCGCGCCACCATAATGCCGTCGACGTGTTCCAAAATGCCGTCCAGCGCGTCGACGGCTTCATGTTTTTCGATTTTGGCGATGAGCGGGATGGAGGCGCCCCGTTTTAGCATCTCGCGGCGGGCGTAAAGAATATCCTGGCTGTTGCGCACGAAGGAAAGCGCGACCATATCGACCTTCTCGTCGATGCCGAAGGCGAGATCCTTCTTGTCTTCGCTGGTCAGGGCGCGGATGTTGAGACTGCTGCGCGGAAAATGAATGCCCTTTTGCGAGCCGAGGATGCCGCCGACGATGATGCGGCACTGGACTTCGTGCTTGCCGACTTGCAGCGCTTCGAGCTCGATCTCGCCGTCGCCGAGCAGGATCGGGTCGCCCTTTTTGATCGCCCGCGTAAGGCCGGGAAAATTGACCGATACCGCCAGCTCGCTGCCGAGAATTTTGCGCGTGGTGAGAACGAAAGGGCGGCGCGGTTGCAGCCTGACGCGATCGCCGGCCACGGCCCCAATGCGGATTTTCGGCCCCGGCAGGTCTTGCAGGATCGCCACCATGCGGCCGAGCTTGCGCTCGAGGCGGCGAATCTTGCGGATCACGCGCCGGTGCGATTGATGGTCGCCGTGACTGAAATTCAAGCGCGCGACGTTCATGCCGGCGCGAATCAAGCCTTCGAGCATCTTGTCCGATGACGTGGTGGGTCCGATGGTGCAAACGATCTTGGTCTTGCGCATTTGAGCTAATTTACACGAGCCGGTTGCAGAATCAACGCGAGGAAAACGACGGGGTTAAGGGTATTTGGAGTCATGGAGTACGGGAGTGTCGGGTTTCCGATCCCATGACTCCAACACGCCGTTAAATTCCAGTGCCGGTTCGTTTTAGCCGCGGATCGAGGATGTCGCGCAGGGCATCGCCGAGGAGGTTGATGCCGAGGACAGTCACGAAGATGCACAGTCCGGGGAACAGCGGCAGCCACCAGGCGGTGCTGATATAGATACGCGCGTCCGCCAGCATGGTGCCCCAGGTGGGGATTTCCGGCGGCACGCCGACGCCGAGAAAGCTCA